>NZ_JBFTXJ020000005.1 GCF_041379945.2 Aneurinibacillus sp. REN35
ACAGATATATTTACTCGCACACATCGAGTGTCACTGTTCAGTTTTCAAGGAACTTGTTAGTACGCTTTTGCACCGCTCTGTATCTCAGCGGCGACTTTATTATTTTATTATATTTACATTTACATTGCAAGCATTTTTTTGATCGTATGTGAAAAAACAAAATCGTGCAAGTCAAAAATACAAATGTAAATTTTAAAACTAGCAAGAAATAATTTATCATGTTTTTCTCAAATAAACAAGAGATACAGCAAGAAAATATTTCTATATTTTTTTAAAAAAGCCGATTCCCTGTATACTATGGAAATCGGCCTCTCCCTCAGAATTATTTTTCACCTACACAGATGAAATGAGAATGCTTCAGAAGGAACGTCGAAAGGCTGACTATTCGAATCGCATCCATTAGCTTTGACTCGCTTTCCCGTCCAAAAGCCCTGTCGTTTATTTCTTTTATCTTACCGCTATCTGCCTGCTGAAGTTTCTTCTCGAATGCTTACAATTGAATCTGCTTTTTCTATACCTATTATTCATCTTATCCTTCTGTCACAATATCACGGGAGACCCTTAGAACCACCGCATCATCAGAGGTAAGAAAATCGATCACATACGTCTCTCTTTAAGCAACAGAACCATCATCCAGCTCATAAAAAAGAGCATCAGCCACCAAAAAAACATCATTAAAAATTCAGGGAGACTGTGTAATACTCCAACCTCCTCCGTATCCACTGTGGATGTAAGCGGCGCGCCCGCCGTCAACTCCTCTTCCTTTGTCAATGCAGAAGGATATTGGCGTATAAGACCAGATGTTGTTTCTACAAGCAGAACATTCTCAGCCCCCACGCGAGCTTTAAACTCATCATTTTTAGGAATGGAAGCATACACATTCTCGCTTGCTGCATACGTATGTCCATCCTCCGAGATTTTCGCTCCAGCTCGCAGTACCGGTACGGTTTTATAGTGGGAAAAGCCGTAATCCAGCAGCTTTGTAGCATCTTTGTAAATTTGATTATTGTTATCGGCTTTCAATAATACAACAATGAATTCCGTGTCATCCCGCTTCGCTGAAGTAACAAGCGTAAAGCCCGATTGTTGGGTAAAGCCGTTCTTTATCCCATTGGCTCCCTGATAAGACACCAGCATCTTATTATGATTAATAAGCTTGCTTTTCCATTCCTTCCCTTCCCATGGTTTAACCCTTGTGCCGACAATTTCCCGGAACTTTGTATTCTTCATCGCATAGGCTGAGATTTTTGCCATATCTGCAGCAGTTGTTACATGTTCCTTTTCATGCAGGCCGCTTGGATTGGTAAAATGCGTATTATGCGCTCCCACAGAAGCTGCAAACGTATTCATTCTCTTACTGAATGCTTCTACACTCCCATCGATATGTTCTGCGATGGCAACAGCAGCATCATTTCCTGAATTCATTAAAAGACCATATACCATGTCTTTTAGCGGCTTCTGCTCACCCTCCGCTAGAAAGATCCGCGTCCCATCACTTTGCCTTGCATTGCGTGATACGGTCACCTGCTCATCGGACCGATCCGCTTCTAGCGCAATAATCCCGGTAGCAATTTTTGTAATGCTGGCCGGCTCCATTTTTTCTTCGCTATTCTTTTCGTACAACACATCACCGGAACGGGAATCGATAAGAATAGCAGCATGACTATGTAATGAAATCTGGTTCGCCGTTTCTTGTGCCGCTGCTGAAGATGAAACATCCGCTTCCATGGCAGGTGCAGCCATACTAGGCACCGGGAACAACGTTTGCAATATAAATAAAAAGAAAAATATTTTTTTTAGTAAAAATAGAGAGGATCGCTTTATCATTTTCATATAAAATAGTATAAATGATGAGAAAAAACTGAGAAAAGTGAAGAAAGTTATAACTTTGTCCATAATTTTCGACGCTTATTACTCCGATTTTTAACTATGACATATTTTTATTACGAAAGGTTGAATCCATGAACATTTTATTGACCGGCGGAACAGGCTTTGTAGGCGGAGCCCTTACTACTGTTCTGCTTACTGAAGGGCATCATGTGCATATTGTTGTACGCAGCATACGTAAAGCGCACCAATTCGCTTCCTCCCTTGATAAAGAGCTTCGTAATCGACTGCATATTATCGAAGGGGATATCACTCTTCCTTTTCTTGGGATCAAAAACTCTATTCGTTGTCAATTAGAAAAGAAGATCGATGCCTTTTATCATATTGCCGCTCTTGTTAAATTTGACGAAAGTATGCGCGAAACGCTGTTTTCCATTAATTACAACGGAACTGCACATGCCCTTGAGTTGGCCGCATCCCTTAGCATTCCCCGTTTCTTCTACGTTAGTACCGCCTATACAGTTGGCAGAAACGAACACGGACATGAAAAGCTTTATGATATACGAAGCAGGTTCAACAATCCGTATGAAGAAAGCAAGTGTCGGGCTGAACATCTCGTTTTCTCATACCAGGACCAAATGCACACGTCCATTTTTCGTCCATCTATTATCGTAGGAGATTCCACTTCCGGAAAATCTGACTCCACAGTCGCTTTATACGGCTTTATCCGGGGGATTCATGTATTTCAAAGACGCATCATGGCAAAAAGTGATGCTGCGTATACCTATCGTATTCATGCTGCATCCAAGGGTACTTCAAATCTTGTCCCCATTGATTATGTATGCCGCGTATTGTTCGGCGCTCTGACAAACGCAGAGTCAGGAACGATTTATTCAATTACAAATGCGCAGGCGCCTACAAACGAAAAAATCCTTTCTCTCATATGTGATCATCTTGGATTGGCAGACCGCTTGGTTTCGGCTGAAAACCCACAGGATTTATCAGCGGACGAGCTGTTGCTCAACGAATTGATTGCCGCATATGAGGTTTATATGCATAGACACATTCAGTTCACTGATACAAACACACAGCTGCTGCTCAGTAATGCCGGTCTCCCTGGTCTATCCATGGATGAGGCTATGCTTACACGAATTATCAACGGGTATCATCACACGACCAGCACAGGCACAAAAAAGCGGAGCGTTCTCGTCTAACGCTCCGCTTTCTTCTTTTTTATTTTTCCTAATCAATCAGCGGGTTATTGCCCATGGGCTCAGGCTTATCTACATATTCGAATGTATCATCCGCATTCCATGGCCCGCGTGCATCCGTCTCACCTGTAGACATATTGAAATATTTTCTTACGAATTCAGGCGAGCCGGCCATAGTGCCTGGCATCTGCTCTTCAAGGGAATAAAGTGCCTCTTGGAAGTTTCGAATATGTGTTACTTCCCGCGTCATTAAGAATTTCAATGTATCGATCACCAACGGGTCATCCGTCTGTCCCATTAGTCTTTCATACGTAATTTTGGCGCGCCCTTCGGCTGCAATATCGTTAAGTAGGTCGCTGGCAATCTCGCCGCTGACTTTTAAATAATCGGCTGTCCACTTTACACCGTGACTGTTCATCAAATCAGGACCGTTGCCTCCCACTACGTCGAACAGTTCACTTTCATAATACTCTTCATTTGGATGGCCTTTGATCAGCATGTCAATACACGTTCCTACCATCTCGAGATGACTAATTTCTTCTGTAGCGATATCCATAAACATATCTCTAAGCTTCGGATCACGACAGCCGATTCCTTGGACAAAGTATTGCATCGCGGCGGCTAGCTCACCGTTAGCTCCACCGAATTGTTCTAACAACAGCTTAGCAAAGCGTGGATCAGCTTGGCTCACTTTTACTTCATACATAAGTTTCTTGCGATGTTCAAACATTGGCTCGACCTCCTGTATGATTCAAATGGATACAAGCGGTCTTTTCCCTGCTTTTCAGTATCGTAAACAGATGCTTTCGTATTTTTACCCGTTCAATACAGTTCCGCCGTTCACATGAATCATCTGCCCGCTAATATAGGACGAATCATCACATGCCAGGAACACATAGCTTGGCGCAAGCTCTTCCGGCTGACCCGGACGCTGCATTGGTGTATCTTTTCCGAACTTCTCCACTTTATCCGGTGTGAACGTAGATGGAATCAGCGGTGTCCAGATCGGCCCCGGCGCAACACCATTCACTCGGATGCCGCGTTTTGCAAGGGAGATGGACAAGGAACGAGTAAATGAAACGATCGCCCCTTTTGTTGATGAGTAATCAATGAGCAGCGGGTGTCCTTTGTACGCGGTAATTGAAGCCGTATTAATAATAGCACTGCCTGACTTTAAGTGCTTCAACGCGGCTTTGGTTAAATAAAACATGGAGAAGATATTGGTTTGGAATGTACGATGCAACTGCTCAGACGTAATATCTTCAAAGTTCTCCTGTACATGCTGCTCCCCTGCATTATTTACAAGAATATCAAGCTGCCCTAACTCGTCAATAACCTTCTGAACGGCTCCCTGGCAAAATTCCTCATCACCAACATCGCCTGCAATCGTTAGACAGCGGCGTCCTTCTTCTTCTACCTGGCGCTTTGTCTCCTGCGCGTCACTATCAGACTCCAAATACATAATGCAGACGTCTGCCCCTTCCTTCGCATATGCGATAGCGACCGCCCGTCCAATGCCGCTGTCACCACCAGTAATTAAGGCCACTTTACCTTTAAGCTTGCCGCCTGGCTTATAATTATAATCCTCTGCATTAGGCTGAGGGGACATCTGTGATTCGATATCCGGCTGCAGATAACCATGCTGCGGAGCCATAGATACTAATTTGTCTTTGCTGTTTTTCTGTGCCATAATCGATCATCCTTTCAAGAGAAGTATAAACTGTCATCGTATATGTTGTTCCCGCTCTGTCTTAAATTGAACCAATCTATTTCCATAAAAAAAGCGAAGCTGCATCACAGCAGCTTCGCTTGGTCCATCTATTTTTATTTCAGCATAGCGGCATATACTTGCTCATCGAGCGCTTTTGCCTTCTCAACGTCATACGTTTTCTCAAACTTCGGATCTTGGGTAATTTTTGCACCCCAGAACATGCTCTCGAATATGGCAGAGATGCTGACTTCAATGTTAGCAAGCGGCATAGCTACGCCTTCCATTTTTTCCGTTAGTACCGTGCAGGTACCTGTGATGGAATACACGGATTCCAAACCGATGATGCATAGGGTTACACGCGGGTTCGCCTTCACATTGGTCACGATTCTAGACGAAGCGCTCACCGAAAAACGGATGGTCTCCTCAGAAGGCGCCTTCACCCAAGAGATCGCATTCACCGTAGGGGTATCCGTATCAGCATCTACTGTGCTGAGCAGCACCAGGGTCTCTTCATTCAGTAAATCTTTTTGCTGCTCTGTTAATGTTGTTGGTATTTCCGCTTTTTTTGCCATAGTATCTACTCCTTTGTCTTGTAGCTTATATTGCTCTTTTTCCCTTACCAAGATAGGCGTCGCGAACAGCTGGATTATCTGCCACTTCCTGCGCTGTTCCGCTAATAACAATATGGCCCCTCTCCAGCACGCAGGCATGAT
Organism: Aneurinibacillus sp. REN35; assembly: GCF_041379945.2. Taxonomy (NCBI): domain Bacteria; kingdom Bacillati; phylum Bacillota; class Bacilli; order Caryophanales; family Paenibacillaceae; genus Aneurinibacillus; species Aneurinibacillus baijiui. The sequence goes on from NZ_JBFTXJ020000005.1 coordinate 5,463, forward strand.
CGGCAATAGCGAGCGCTGCCTTTACGTTTTGCTCTACTAAGATCACGGTAGTTCCAAACTCCTCTTTCAACTGTTTAAGAATTTCCATAATGTTTTTTACGATAAGCGGGGCTAAGCCAAGCGATGGCTCATCAAGCATGATTAACTTTGGATTAGCCATTAACCCTCTCGCAATGGCTACCATCTGCTGTTCTCCTCCACTTAATAGCCCGCCCGGCCGGTCCAGCATGGATGTAAGACGCGGAAAAAATGCTAGCATTTTTTCATAATCCCTCATGACCTGTCGCCGCTCTCGTCGAAAACGGTGATACGATCCAAGAATAAGATTATCTTTTACTGAAAGGGCATCAAATATTTGACGCCGCTCTGGTACAAGCGCAATCCCCTTCGCAACAACCTGCTCGGCACGCATTCTTGAAATATCTTCGCCTTCGAAAACAATATTTCCTGCTTGTGAAGCATAAATACCTGCAATCGTACCAAGCAACGTGCTTTTTCCCGCTCCATTCGAACCGACAATGGCAAGTATTTCTCCTTTCTGCAAAGAGAATTCGATCTCATTCAATACATGAAGATAACCGTGATACGTATGCAGCCCCGTCACCTTTAACATGATAGAACCTCCTCATCACCTAGATACGCGGCTATAACACGTGGGTCGTTATAAATTTCTTCTGGCGTACCTTCCGCGATTTTGCCGCCGTAATCAAGTACAACAATTCGGTCGGCTGTCGTCATTACCGTCTCCATGTCATGTTCAACAAATAAAAAGGTCATACCTGCTTTTCGCATCTGTAAAATCACATTCACCAGCTCACGGGATTCTTCTGGATTCAGGCCTGCCATCGGTTCATCAAGCAAGATCAGCTTTGGCTCAGCCGCCGCCGCACGTGCAATCTCGATCAGTCGCTGATTCCCATAAGGCTGCATAGCGGCGCTCTCGTATGCTTTAGGCAGCATTCCCACCATATCTAGATAGCCAAAGGCTTTCTCAAGCATACGCTTTTCTTCTAAAGCGACACTCCTCAGGCGGAATCCTGCACCTAATAGCCCACAGCGACCACGGGTATGCATGCCAGTCATAACATTTTCGACAACCGACATATTGCCGAAGATTTGCAAATTCTGAAACGTACGCGTAATGCCGAGCGTTGCAATTTCGAACGGTTCTTTCCCTAAAACTTCTACTCCATCAAAACAGGCAGAACCGGATGTCGCAGGCAAAACGGCAGTAACCATATTGAACAGCGTCGTCTTCCCTGCACCATTCGGCCCGATAACAGCTACGATCTCTCCTGGAAAAATATCAAACGATACATCATGTACCGCCGTTACACCACCGAAGCTCTTAGTTAAACCACGGACGGAAAGAAGCGGCGTTTGCTCACTCATCCCTCTCCACCTCCTACCATTCTCACTTGATTTTCCCGCTCATTTTCTAGCTGTACATTCGTATCTGTGCTATTTTCATCATAGCTTTCATCTTTATGCAATATCCGTTTTTTCCATGCCTTATCGAAAGCCGGCATTAAGCCCTGCGGCATATAAATTAACAGCACAACAAGCAGGATACCGAAGAAGACAATTTCGAACTCTCCGCCTGCATGACTCATAATAAGAGGTACCACTTCTTTTAATCCTTCGCTCAAAAAAACGAAGACGGCCGCACCGACCAGCGCCCCCCAAATATTCGCCACTCCGCCGATGATGACCATAATTAAAAAGTGAATGGATGTCATCACTTCGAACAACTGCGGGCTGATAAAGGTCACATAGTGAGCATATAGACTCCCCGCAATCGCTGCATATACAGCGCTCATCATAAATACCTGAAGCTTATATTTTTGAATGTTGACGCCAAGTGCATTAGCCGCAGTCTCACTGCCATGAAGCGAACGAAGGGCTCGCCCGACTCGCGATTGTGTCACATTGCGAGCATATAAAATCCCACATAGAGCAATCGGCCAAACGAGATAGTAATAAGCAAAGTCCGTCATAAACGCAAACCCGAATATCTCAAATGGAGGAATACCAAAAAAGCCATCCAGACCTCCCGTAAGACTCTTAAATTGCTTAAATACGATAAAAATAATAACTCCAAATCCGAGTGTTGCCAGAGCAAGATAATGTTCTGTCAGTTTTAAGGTCGGCATACCGACAATGTATGCGATTACCAAAGCTACAAGCGCACCCGCTACAATTCCGACAACCGAGGGCATCCCCATTTTCGCTGTCATAATCGCAGAGGTATAGGCGCCTACACCATAGAACGCGGCATGGCCGAGCGAAATCTGCCCGGCGTATCCCATTAGCATGGACAATCCGGTTCCAACGATCGTGTAAAAACCAATTAGAACCATAAGACCGACAAAATACGGGGATGGAACAACAAAGGGAAAAGCAAACAACAGCACAGCAAGCGCAGCTGGAGCTTTCAGGCTCCTATTATAAATCCTGTGCAAATCCGGTTTCATTCTGGCTCCCCCCTTATACGCGCTTTCCGGAAGCTTTGGCAAAAATGCCATTTGGCAAAAGGAACAAGACGAGCAGCAATACACCGAAGCTTACTGCATCTTTAAACCCAGTGGTCCATAATCCTTCTGTAAACGACTCCAACAACCCAATCATCATCGCTCCTACAATTGCGGCGGGAGCATTAGATAAACCACCGATGACGGCGGCAATAAACGCTTTCATTCCGAGCATTAGACCCATGCTATATGTCGCGCCAGAAATCGGGGCGATAATAATTCCGGCCAATGCCCCGAGTCCACCGCTGACGCTGATCGAAATTAAGGACATTTTCTCCGGACGAATGCCCATTAAGCGGGCGGCAAAACGATTAACTACACAAGCTGTAACCGCTTTTCCAATGAATGTCTTCTCGAAGAATATGTACATAAAGACAAGACTAAGCAAAGAGACAGCAATGGCCCAAAGACTCTGCATCTGAATAACGGCACCACCGAGGGTAAGAGCTTTTCCAGAAGTAAGCGGAGCTAGATTGTGCGGTTCCGTCCCCCAAATAAACAATGCGATGCCGCGTAATGAGATGGCTACGCCAATCGTAATAATAATAAGCGTCGGAATGCTAGACTGGCGTGCCGGATAAATGGCTACACGTTCAAATAAGCCAGCAATGACAATGACCGCCGCAATACTTAGAACAATCGCACCTACATACGGCAGTCCACTTCCCACGAGTGATACGCAGATCAAAGCGCCCAACATCGCAAACTCTCCCTGTGCGAAGTTCAATACTCCCGTAATGTTATACGTAATAACAAATCCGATGGCAATTAGCGCATAAATACTACCAATCGTAAGCCCGGAAAAAATAAGCTGAATGATTTGGCTTACATCTCCCATGTCTGATTCACTTCCTCTCTTTTTTCGCTTGCATGTCAGCTACATGTAGGAAAGGGAAGGCCGGAATCCAGCCCTCCCGTCGCTCTCTCTAGTTTTCTTTTAACATCCATTTTCCGTCTTTAATTTCGATCATCGCCAGCGAATCCGCCTGCAGTCCGTTATGCTCTTGTTCTGACATTGTGAACACACCCGTTACACCCGTAAATTCTTTCGTGCTAGTTTCTAGTGCAGCGCGGATTTTCTCCTTATCATCTCCCGTGGACTTTATCACAGCCATCAGGATTTCAAATGCATCATACGCATGCCCACCAAATGTGCTCGGTTCTGTGTTATATTTTTCTTTAAACATTTTTGCATATGCTTCCAGCACCGGTTTCTGTTTGCTATCCGCTGGGATTTGATCAGCAACAAGCAGACGCCCAGCCGGGAAAACCACGCCGTTGGCCGCATCTTTAGCCAATTCAATGAATTTCTTATTACCAATACCATGCGACTCAACAACCGGTGCCTGAATGCCAAGCTCACGAATATTTTTTGTTACAATGGCCGATTCCTGTGCCGTCCCCCATACTATAATCGTTTCTGGATTTGTCTGTTTTACGCGCGTTAGCATCGGTTTTGCATCATTTACCGTCGCTTCAAACACTTCAGAGATTGCAATTTCAATTCCGGCTTCTTTTGCCAAAACGTCAAACTCTTCCTTACCGCTAGATCCAAAAGGATTGTCAACACTAAGCCAAGCTACCTTTTTAATATTTTGTTTTTTCAGATAATCTATAATACGAGGAATGACGACATCGTCTCCCTGCGCAGTCTTAAATACATACTTCTTAACTGGCTTGTTGATATTTTTACTGGCTGCCACGGAAATGAACGGAATCTTTGCTTTTTCCGCCTGTGGAATCATAGCCAGCGAACTGCCAGAGGTAGTACCGCCAATTACGGCTACAACTTTATCTTGTTCAATCAGCTTTTTGATAGCGATCACTGCTTCATTCTGATCGGATTTATCATCATAGGCAATGACTTCAATTTTTCGGCCATTGACGCCCCCTTCGGCATTAATCTTTTCCGCCATCATATTCAACGTGTCCATCTCAGGCTTACCAAGTGAGGCAGAGCTTCCGGAAGCGGCGAAGACACCGCCGATTTTAATAGGCTCACTGCTCCCCTGTGCGCTGCCACCAGCCCCCGCTTCTTTGCTTCCTCCACTTGTTTCTGTGTTCTTGCCTGTACATCCAATCACTGAAAATGCTACTATCAGAGTCAACAACAGAAAAGCCAGCTTTTTCATGACCCCTCGTCCCCTCTTTTTTTTATTTTTGTTCTTGCGGCTTTTTTACTACCGGTTCTTTAATCTCTACCAATTCCCCTGTCAAAATGTGCTGGACGGGCATTGCTTGTGTCTTCCATGTCTGCGGTGGCTCTGTTCCCCAGAATGTTGCACGCTGTGGGTCTTCCAAATGCCATTTAACAGGCTCCCAATCCGGATCATCTGTAAAGTAATCGCCCGTATATAATTCGAGGCGATGTCCATCCGGATCGCGCACATATACAAAAAAGGCATTAGACGTTCCATGACGTCCCGGACTTCGTTCGATATGCATGGCATAACCGGAAGCTGCCAGATAATCACAAGCGTCAAGAATGGATTTTGCATCATCTACCCAAAAGCCGATATGATGCAGACGGGGTCCCCGCTCATTAATTAACGCCAAATCATGAACACTTGGTTTCCGGTGAAGCCAGGAAGCCCAGAGTGACTCCTCTTCACCTTGTCCTGTTACCGTGTACTCTGAACACTTAAATCCTAATTCTTTCATATACCATGTATTAAGATAATTAATGTCAGTCACTAAACAATTCGCATGATCAATACGCTTGATTTTTGCACCGGTATGAAGATCGAACTTCTGCAGCATGCGCTCCGCCTTCTCCATTTCAAAGAAGAATTCAACCGGAATACCGCCAGGGTCCTGCATGCGCAGTGCACGGCCCTGTCCCCGCTCTTCACCTTTCTCCACCCATCGGAGGGGTACATTCTGCGTCAAAAGGAAGGCCTCTAGCTTGTACAGTTGTTCTTCTGAGGCTACCCGATACGCAATATGATTAAGGCTTGGCGTATCAGCTTTCGTCAATACAAGACAATGATGATTCGCATCTTCAATCGCCCTAAGATAAATATGGGCTTCATCCGACTCCGTTTCAATAAAGCCAAGGGCGCGTACATAGAAATCACGAGCTTTCTCCAAATCTGTCACATTGAATTCAACATGAGCTAAACGAATAATGTCAAAACCACCCACTATTTTTCTCCTCCTTTTTCTGTAAAAACTATACGAAAGGCTGGAAAAGAAGGAGACCACCGATCCAGCGAAGAAAAAGACCGTCGCCTTTTTCCCTATTGAAATCCTGCTCTCCCTTTCATCTTCGATCTTTCCTCGTCCTGCTATGAGTGAACATTGCACTAATTTTTATGACCGGGTGTAAAGAAGACTAGCAAAAGGACTTGCTTTTACTAGTCTGCACCTAACCCGTTCATCCGTCTTTCTACACCCTTGCATAGTTATGTGTCGGCTGCTTAACTCTGTCAAGAAACTCTTTGACCATCGCTTTGTACGGCTCTTTCGAGTACATATCGTAATATACATTCGACATACGGACCGGATCTCCGAAGAAGTAGTACTCATACAGCGCCTGGCGTGTACCAAACGCACTCATCGTAATATCCCAGGCAAGACGGAATAGCTGCACACGCTCATATCCATCAATGTTAGCCCCCTGGTTATAGCGATGCATCAGGTGGCCGATTTCCTCACTTGCAAAGTCATCCTCTGTCGGAATCGCCATTAATCCGGATGCACCAAGAATACGGATGATTTCCACCATGCGTTGATACACTTTTGGATACCAGTTACGCGCAGCATTCAGCGGCGCAAAATCCGGTGTCATATTTCCATATCGATCAATCGATGCGTTCTGTTCAGCACGGAACATATGAGAGCGCATGGTTTCGAGTGCAATCATGATTTCCGATGCTTTCTCCTTAACATGCTGAAATTGCTCGATGCCAATCGCATCAATAATACTCAAAACAATTCCTAGCACGAATTCTGTTTTTGCCGTATTTTTTGCTACAACCTGATGTGTCATATGGATAACTGCATTTGTTTCTACATACGTACGGTTGCAAATGTCCGTGCTTTCGCACACAAATACTCTTTCCCAAGGTACGAGCACGTCTTCAAAAACAACAATGGCATCGCTTTCATCAAAGCGGGATCCCATCGGATGATCCCATTGATTCTTTCCATAGTCGAACGCTTCACGACAAATGAATTTCAATCCTGGTGTATTATTGGGGATGCCAAATGCAAATGCATACGGATCATCTTGCGAAGTCGCCTTGTTAAGCGTGGAAGGGAATACGACAATCTCATCCGTGACACCGCCTAATGTAGCAAGCAGGCGGCAGCCGTTAACGATGATACCGTCAGCGGTTTTTTTCGTAATGCGTGCCGACAGATACGGATCTCTTTGATCAGATTGCATTTTTGAGCGGTTGGCCTGTGGATGAATCAGCGTATGGGTCAGGCTGATATCATTTTCCCGGCAGTATTCATAGTAATTGCGGGCATTTTCACCGAAGCGGGGGTCAGCCTGAGCAAAGAAAGAAGCGGCCGTACCAAACGACATAATACTTGTATTAAGATAATCAGGAGAGCGTCCCATCATGCCACCGGAGTAACGAGCCCATTCTGTAACCATCTCACGGCGAGCTACCAAATCATCTTTTGTTTTCGGTTCAATAAAAGAAAGGCCTACCTTCTCACCCGTTGTTGGTGATGTATACAGCATTTTTTCCTCGTTTTCATGCTGAAGGTCATACAGGTTCACCATGCTTTGCACAATATTACGAAAAGCCGGGTGCTCCGATACTTTCTCTACTTTTTCCCCGTGAATCCATACGTTATTGTTGGCTGCATCTAACGCTTCTAAATACTGCTGTCCTGTACGTGCTGGCATATCCTATCTTTCCTCCTCATAATTTTTATGTTTGTAGTAAGTAGAATGGAGAAGGAGCAGCCGAAGCGCGCCCGCTTCTCCCTGAGATATCGACTCTGGCTTTATTTCACAGCTTTCTCTGTTTCAATTCGCTTCTTTTTACCAAACTGTGGAATATGATGGTCGCTTGTCGCTACATGAACGACCTGCATCTCCGTATAGAATTCAAAGCTATAGTGTCCGCCTTCTCGACCGATGCCACTCGCTTTAGAGCCGCCGAACGGAATTCGCAAATCCCTGACGTTTTGTGAATTTACCCATACCATTCCGCTTTCGATACCCTGAGCCAGACGATGTCCACGCTTAATGTCATTCGTCCAAACATAAGCAGCCAGTCCATACTTAATGTCGTTGGCCATCCGAAGTGCTTCTGCTTCATCGCGGAACGGAATCACGGCCAGCACTGGACCAAATATCTCTTCTTGGGCTACTCTCATCTCATTCGTGCAGTTTAGAAGAAGTGTAGGTGCTACATAATTGCCCGCATGGAGATTCTCCGGAATACTGCCGCTGAGAACCTGTGCTCCTTCCGCTTCCGCTAAGGCGATGTAGCCGGTCACATTCTCCCAATGCTTGCGGTGAATGAGAGGCCCTACCTCCGTCGCTGCATCCATCGGGTCGCCAACCACAATAGTAGTTATCCTCTCCCGTAGTGCGGCAACAAATCGATCGTACAGTTCTTCCTGGATAAATAGGCGAGAATTTGCGGTACAGCGCTCGCCATTAAAGGAGAATATCCCCCATACGACCGCATCTAATGCCCGTTCAAAATCCGCATCAGCAAATACAACGGCAGGTGATTTCCCCCCTAATTCCATCGAGCAGCGTTTGAGAGTATCCGCACCGTTTTTGATGATTTCCGAGCCTGTCTTTGTCTCGCCGGTGAAGGAAATTAGCTGCACATCGGGATGGGCTACAAGCGAAGCGCCCGCCGTTTCACCAAAACCATGCACAACATTAAACACACCTTTGGGCAGTCCCGATTCGTCGATGATTTGCGCCAATTTATTTGCCGTAAGCGGTGACCATTCCGCCGGTTTGAGCACACATGTATTGCCCGTGGCAAGTGCCGGAGCTACTTTCCATGTAGAAAGCATAAATGGGGCATTCCACGGGGTGATCAGTCCTGCAACACCCACCGGCTTATGAATCGTATAGTTGATAAATGCCTCATCCCCTTGATAGGCCTCACCAACCATACGGCTTTTTACCATTTCGGCATAAAAGCGGAAATTCTCGGCCGCACGGGCGGCCTGCTTTTTTGTCTGGCTAATCGGAAGTCCCGTGTCCAACGATTCAAGATAGGATAACTCCTCGGCATTGGCCTCAATCAGCTCAGCAATTCGCAGAATATAGTGCATTCGCTTGCTAACGCTCATTGTCCGCCATGGTCCTTCATCGAATGCTCTTCGCGCCGCTTGTACGGCAAGATGGATATCGGCGGCTTCCCCTTCCGCTACCTCATTCAACACCTGATTGTTGGATGGATTTATATTCTCAAATGCTTTGCCTGCTATCCCTTCAACGAATCGGCCATCAATATAGTGCAGAACGCGTTCAATGCTGAACTTGTTCATAGCTCTCACCTCCAGCAACTGTCGTTGTACGACCGTCAAGTACTGGATTTTCAAGCGCTCCAAGTCCGTCGATTTCAAGGCGCATCGTATCACCTGGATTTACATGGGAAATGCCCTTCGGTGTTCCCGTAAGCAGAACATCTCCTGGCTCTAATGTCATAAACGAGCTGACGAATTCAATAATGTCCGGAATGGAATACATTAAATCCTTCGTATTGCCGCACTGGCGCAGCTCGCCATTTACATATGTACGAAGCTCCAAATTCTCCACATTTGGAATGTCTTCTTTTGTAACAAAATACGGCCCCATCGGCCCAAACGTATCGTGCCCTTTTGCACGAACAGGTGGGCGATAAAAATTATTAACGAAATCACGTACCGTTACATCATTAATAATCGTATATCCGCTCACGTAATCATAAGCATGAGCATGCTTAATGTTCCTTCCTTCTCTGCCGATAACAACAGCCAGCTCATTTTCATAATGCATATAGGTAGCTCCGTTTGGATAATAGACAGGAGCCTTGTGGCCTATAAGCGTGCTGTTTGATTTGATAAATAGTACCGGCTCAGCCGGCTTTTCAAGTCCAAGCTCTTCCGCATGGTCAGCATAGTTAAGCGCAAGACCGATCATATTATTCGGTACAATTGGTGAAAGCCATAGCTGAATCGCATCACTATGATGCTCCCGACCCGCTGTGTCTACGATTATATCTCCCTGCACAGTGCCATTGACGATACGACCTTCATGAACAAATCTTGCGTGCATCATCCTTGCGCCCCCACCTTCTCATCTAACAGTCCATAGCTTGCCAGCGTCTGCCGAATCTCTTCCTGCAGTTCTGCAGAAGGAGGCCCCATCGGAAGGCGAAGCGCCGGATTGATTTTGCCCATCATACCCATTGCCGTTTTCAGCGGTCCAGGGTTCGTATCCTTAAAGAGTACGTCATTGAGTGGCATCATTTTATAATGCAGATCTATCGCTGCTTCTACCTCACCGTTCGTCCACAGATTGTAGAGATCAGCCACTTCTTTCGGTGTGACGTTTGCAGTTGCACTTACATGTCCCGCTCCTCCGATAGCAAGCATCGGATAGCAAAGCAGTTCAATGCCTGAATAAAGCAGGAAATCACGGCCACAATTCAGCAATACCCGGTTGATGTGCTCGAAATCTTTGTTCGACTCCTTCACCCCGATTATGTTTTTGCAATCTTCCGCAAGGCGGGCAAGCGTCTTCACTTCTAGATTGGTCGCTGTTCGTCCTGGAATGTTATAAACGATAATCGGGATATCTACAGAATTGGCAATCGCTTTAAAATGCTGGTAGAGCGCCTGCTGGTTCGGTTTATTATAGTACGGTACAATTACCATGGCCGCATCGGCACCCATTTCCTGTGCACGCTTTGTTAAATGCAGTGCTTCCGCATGGTTTGTAGAGCCGGTGCCTGGCACAACCGAAACTCTTCCTTCCGCTGCTTTAATCGCCGTCTCCATGACTACTTCTCGTTCCTCTACTGTTAGAGAGCTCGGCTCTCCCGTCGTACCTGTAACCGAAATGCCATGGGTACCGCTCTCGATATGCCATTCGATTAATCCCTTCAAAGCTTCGGTATCGACATTCATGTGCTCATCAAATGGCGTAATGATCGGCGCGATTGAGCCTCTAAGTCTTTGTTTTGCTTCTTGATACATAGCTACTACCTCCCGCTTTTCATATATTATTTAAAAATATATTATTTTCAGAAATATTAATCCAAAAAAAATACTTGCCCCTTTGGAAATATGATGCATGTTCCTAGATGCAAGTAAGATGACTAACGGTTACGCAATGCGTTTACTGTATTTAATTTGTGCTGTCTCGTTATGAATTCGATTTTATCAAATGAGGCTTGTTCTTGGAGCAACTGAATAATTTGAGCATGTTCTTCCACTGATTTTCTAGCACGCTGCGGCACAAACGTAAAAGCAGAACGACGAAGCGTATCAATCTTGCTCATCACTTTTTTAATTTCTTCCTGTAAATACTCGTTTCCGCATTTTTCGCTGATGATATGATGAAACTGCCGATTGAATTGGCCAAACTGTTCAAACTCAAAAGCAATTAATGCCTCTTTCATCTGGTTGTTCAGCCCTTCTAGTTCCGCAAAATCCGCAGATGTCAAATACTTCGCAGCAAGTGCTGTCGCATATCCTTCAAGGACAGCTAATACAGACAAAGTATCCGCATATTCTGTTTCATTAATTGTACTGACAATCGCACCGCTATAAGGCTTATATTGGATAAGACCGTCAGACTCTAGCTGTCGAATCGCCTCCCTTACTGGAATAATACTTAATCCAAGTTCTTTTGCAATCTGATCGATGATGACCCGGTGACCCGGACCATACGTTCCATTAAGAATGCCGGAACGAATAAAATTATACGCGTGCTGTGTTTTGCTTATCGCTAGCTTTTTCATATCCTTATCATATATGAAATCATATATGATTTCAACAGAATTATCGCAAAAATCATATATGATTTCACAAAAAAACCTCACGTTTTATTCAAACGTGAGGTTTACTTTCATATTATTAGCAAAATCTCCGCTCTTACCACCGGTTTTCTTAGCCAGATAGGTCGGGCCGACAACCATTTCTTTGTCCATCGCTTTGCACATATCGTATATGGTAAGTCCGGTTACAGAAGCCGCGGTCAATGCTTCCATCTCCACACCGGTCATCCCTTTTGTTTTGACAGTAACTTCAATATACAGCGTATCTTTATTATTATCGGTAAAACGAATGTCTACCCCTGTCAATGCGAGGGGATGGCACATCGGTATCATATCGGATGTTTTCTTAGCAGCCATGATACCTGCCACCTGTGCGACCGCCAATACATCGCCTTTACTAATGCGCCCTTCTTTAATTCGAGTAAGCGTCTCCGGCTTCATGACGACCCTGCTTTTTACGACAGCGATTCGTTCTGTAACCTGCTTCTCGGTAATATCAACCATTCGGGCGCGTTGCTGCTCATTAAAATGAGTAAGCGATTCACTCATTTTCCTATCCTCCTATTTGCGACATTCGACGAACCGTCGGCGTATGAGATTGCGATTCCTTCGCCAACGCTTGGGCCATCTCATGATTTTCTGGTTTGGCATCAATCGCACGCAGGAATAAATTCTGAATAGCCTGCTCATCTCCTATTAACGGACGAACATTCCACTCATCATCCCAATACAGGCAAGGCTTGATATTTCCATCGGCTGTCAAGCGCAGACGGTTACAATTATCACAGAAGTGATCACTTACTGGATGAATCAGGCCAAATGTGCCAGAAGCACCTGGAATTCGGTAGTTATCCGCCGGTCCGTTTCCATATACATCTCCAGCAGGCTCATACGTATAACCCATCTGCTTCACACGCTCAAAAACAGTATCAAGCGAAAGATAATGCTTGCGCCAGCCATCATCATTATGACCAATCGGCATGTATTCAATAAACCGAATCTGCAGCGGCTTGTCTAACGAGAGACGAATGAAGTCTTCAATCTCATCATCATTCTGCCCCTGCATAAGCACAACATTTAGCTTAATCGGAGAAAAACCAACGCGCACAGCGGCATCTAGTCCAGCAAGCACACGCTTTAGACTTCCGCCGCGTGTAATGAGCGCAAAGCGATCCGAACGAAGCGAATCAAGACTAACGTTCACACGAGTCACACCCGCTTCTTTGAGCGCGTCCGCTTTTTGTGCGAGAAAGATTGCATTGGTGGTTAACGCGATATCTTCAATGCCCGGAATTGCGGACAGCATAGCGATTAATTTTTCAATTTCCTTGCGAACGAGCGGTTCACCGCCGGTCAGACGCAGCTTGCGTACACCCATTTTGGCGACAGCTGCAACCACTTCAGCAATTTCTTCATACCGAAGAATGTTCTCACTCGGTTCGAACTCCATTCCTTCTTCCGGCATACAGTAGACACAGCGCAAATTGCAGCGGTCAGTGACCGAAATTCGCAAATAATCATGGACGCGGCCAAATCTATCAACCAATTTTTTCATAAAGCACGCATCTCCTTAACTCATTTTTTCGAGTCTCATTAGTATACTATAATTTTGCTTACATTGGAAATATATGAACAGTGAAGAATGTGCAGCATGCGGATGTCAAAAGCCTCCGTCTTGCACCCGTGGGCTTCTCCCCCAAAACATGATACAATATAAGGGAAATTCGAGAGAATGGGAGCATCTCATGATAGATACACGTTATTCAAGACAATTGTTGTTTGCCCCAATCGGCAAAGCAGGACAAGAAAAATTGGAAATAAGCCGAGTAACCATCGTAGGCGCAGGCGCATTAGGTGCGGTACTGGCAAATCATATGGTGCGGGCCGGCGTAGGATACGTACGAATTATTGATCGGGATTTCGTGGAGATGAGCAATCTCCAGCGACAAATGCTATATGATGAAGAAGATGCGGCCAATCATATACCCAAGGCCGCCGCTGCAGCAGAAAAGCTGAAGCGAATCAACAGCCGGGTAACAATTGAGCCTGTTATTGCTGATATTACAGCAGTGAATGCCGAAGAGCTGCTTACAAACTGTGACCTCATCCTTGATGGAACAGATAACTTCGCCATTCGTTTCCTCATTAATGATGTAGCAGTTAAACATAACATTCCGTGGGTGTATGGAGGAGTAGTCAGTGCTAAGGGAATGTTCACGGCTATCCGACCGCATATCACCCCATGCCTCCGCTGTTTTATTCCAGAGCCACCAACCGGAGGCGAGACATGTGATACGGCGGGTGTTATTGGACCGATCATCCATATCGTCGCTTCATATCAAGCTGTCGAAGGGCTTAAGCTGCTCGTTGGTGATGAGAAAAGCTACAATCCAAATCTTGAGCACATGGAAGTCTGGCGCAATATGCATACCCGAATGAATATGTCGAATAAACGAAACCCGAATTGCCCAACCTGCGGAAAAGGTCACTTTACTTTCCTTGAACTATCGGGTGATGAAGATACGATCACCTCCCTTTGTGGACGTGACAGCGTACAGATTAGCCCTACGCAAGATCAAAAGTTGAACTTAGAGGTTATGGAGCAACGGCTCGCACGACTTGGGGATGTAGAGCGAAACAAATTTCTTTTGCGTTTTCATACAGAAGACTATGTCCTCGTCATCTTTCCAAATGGGCGTGTGGTCATTCAAGGAACGGATGATATTACCATGGCTCGTTCACTTTATGCAAGATATATCGGCTCATAGTTCATACAAAAGGCACGCGCTCACAGGGAAGCGCGTGCCTTCTTTATGTTTTTACTCGTGCATTCGCAGTACTTCGATTCCATGATGCTGCATGAATAAGCGCCAGGACCACTGACTGTTTTCTTCCTTGCTCTGTTCAAAATTTTCTTCCAGTTTCTTTTTCATCACATCTACGCCATCTTTGTTAATCAATGCGTACGGTCCGATCACGCGATAGGCGAAGCCTACTTTTGTAAGACGCGCAAACAAATATTGTCCGATCATAAACTCGCTGCGCACCTGCTCCCGATCTCCTAGCGCTACGTCAACCATCTCTTCACCCCATACATCGATGAGTCGATACCCTTCCTCCCACGCTTCCTCTACACGATATACAGACGGGTAGGCGGCCATCCAATGGGCAGCGAGGTGGAGTTCTTGTTCCGGCAGGTCTGTATCCGGATCAAGCAGATACTTCTCGATAAGCCGCTCACCTTTGATATTCTGATATTCAAGCAGCAGCCAAATACCGTACTGTGCCTCCCAGAACGGCGTCAACAGCGCTTCTGGAGACAGGTTAACCTTGCTACGAAATACGTGCTTTGCCCGCACTTTTTCCCGCAGATTCAATGCGTGGCACGCGTATTCACGAAGTTTATCCATTAAATGCTCATGCAACTCATTAAATGCTCGCTGTTTCGCTTCTCGTTCAGCAAAGAAATCGACAAGAACCGGAGATCCATCCTCATTTTGCAAGACGCTTCAACTCCTTACTTTACGAGTGTTTGCTTCTAGTATACCACGAAACCGCTGGCATTCGATATGATGTCATCTAGCATCCTTATTGAACAATTCCTCATACTCAGCCATCGTCAAAAATACATCACGCGGCTTAGAATTACCTGTCTGCCCAGAGATAAACCCTTTCTCCTCCATCATATCAATCAAACGGGCAGCACGATTATATCCCACCTGAAAATTCCGCTGCAGAAGCGAAGCCGATGCTTGACCGTTCTCTACACAAAAGCGGACAACTTCAGCGAATAACTCATCCGTATTCTCAGACATCATCGCCTGCGTCAAATCTTCTTTTTCAAACAAATAATTCGGTTCTGTCTGTCCGCAAATCTGCGCTGTTACCGACTCGATTTCATCATCGGACACATACGGTCCTTGAAGGCGAACAGGCTTGGAACTTCCGCTCGACAAGTACAGCATATCGCCCCTCCCAAGCAGACGTTCTGCACCGTTCATATCAAGAATGGTACGGGAGTCGATCTGAGAGGATACCGAGAAAGCAATCCGGGTTGGTATATTTGCCTTAATTAAGCCTGTAATGACATCGACGGATGGACGCTGTGTTGCAACAAGCAGGTGAATACCGCAGGCCCGCGCTTTCTGGGCAATTCGACAGATAGCCTCCTCAACATCATGTGGGGCTACCATCATTAAGTCGGCTAATTCGTCAATAATGATGACAATGCTTGGCATGAGGTATTCCTTGTCGTCCGGATATGCGCGCCGCATCAAATCATTATAACGAGAAATATCACGTGCACCGGCCTCAGCAAACTTCTCATATCGGCTGTCCATTTCCTGCACCGCCCATTTGAGTGCAGCAGTTGCTTGCTTTGGATCTGTAACAACCGGCGTAACAAGATGCGGCAGGTGATTATACGGCGCAAGTTCCACCACTTTTGGATCAACAAGCAGAAGCCTTACCTGATCCGGTGTTGCTTTGTACAACAAGCTCAAAATAATCGAGTTAATACATACGCTTTTTCCTGAACCGGTTGCACCGGCAATCAGACCGTGCGGCATTTTGGCTAGATCAGCCAAGATCGGCTCGCCGCCAATATCCATACCAAGCGCTACGGTAAGCGGAGATGCTGCTTCCTCAAATGCTTTAGATTCAAGAATAGAACGTAAAAATACCGGTTCGCTATGCTCATTCGGCACTTCGATGCCCACCGCAGAACGGCCTGGTATCGGAGCCTCAATCCGAACATCACGGGCAGCCAAACTTAACTTAATATCATCAATCAGATTCGTGATTTTATTAACTTTTACACCGGGTGCTGGCTGGATCTCATAGCGGGTTACGGTCGGCCCTCGTACGGCCCCGATGACTTCTGCATTCACATTAAAGTTATGCAGCGTAGTTGCCAATACTTCACGCTGGCGATTCGTATGTTCTGTATCCTCAGTCTGTACATTTGGTGGAGCCATCAACAAAGATAGCCCAGGCCGCTTATAGATTCCATCTATTGGTGCAATCGGTGTCGGCATTGCAGTAGACGGTCCGCTCCATTGGGGCGGCTCCGGCTGTACGGGCTTCTCACGCATAGGTTGTATACTAAAGTTTGAGAGAAGCCGCTGGTCGCCTGTTGACTCTACTTTTTGCTCTAGCAGCATCGGTGCTGGTGCTGGCTCTTCTTTCTTCTCAATGAGCTCAGCAGCAGGCTCCCATCTTGAAGAACGGTCTGCAATTATCTGCTGTGGTTGCGGTTGCGGCGGCATCTCTCTTTCCATCCTTGCTATACGTTCATCCGCCTCCGTAGAAGGCAAGCGTTCTTCTTCTCCCTTAATTGGAAAAGACTCCTTCTCTTCTACTGGCATATGCTTCTCTTGGAGTTGAGCATCATTTACTTCTATCTTTGTCTGCTGTTTAAATTCCATTGGATGGATTAGTGTATTAAACGCCTGTTCTCTTGGTATCTCTTCTTTAATAGGTTCGTCTTCTTCCATTTCTTCCGGACGCTTACGTCCATAAATAGGTGAAATGATCTCTGTCGGTCGAAACGGTCGCTTATTCTCCCCTATCTTACGCGGTGCTTCTCTTCGCCCCTCTTTTTCTTCATGCGGCGTCTTAGCCGGATAAGAGGCGGGCTGCACAGGAACCTGCTGCTCTCTGCTCGTATTCTCCTCCGCATCCTTTGCTCTCATATGCTGTTGAATCGGAATGTCATCAGGAATAAGCGGAAAAGGAAAATTGCCTCTCTCCCGCTTCCGTTTAGACAGAGTACGGGCATTCACAGAAGCCCCTTGATCGGTATGATTGACTTTCTTATATTTGGAAGCTTTACGCCTCTCTACATCTCTTTCAACCGTCTGCTTCGGATAAATATTGGCTGTGCGGATTGTCAGGTGTTTACCTGAGACTGGAATTGGAGCAACCTGCGGTTCGAGCTGTTCATATTCTTCTTCATACGTTTCGACTTCCGCTTCTACGTTGCGTTCTTTTTCCTTATGTACATAGTCTTCCGCCAGGAGCCATTCTTTGAATCGTTCAAGCCATTCTTTCAAAGCGCCTCTTCCTTTCTTTCTCCGCTTCTTTCGCTTCTTCCTTACTTAACAAAACGCCGAACCGCCCGTTGCAAAAAGCGGCCTATTTGTATCATCACTTATTGTATTGTAGCACGATTTCGCGTTTTGGACAGGTACATAAGAAGTCGAAAGAATCCGCTCTATTTTCTAAATATAAAACTATCATGTATAATTAACGTATAATAAAGTTACAAGGAAAATCCCAATCGGATATTGTCAATCATGTATGTGTTATATAGCTAGAAAGGGTTTAACATATGAAAAACTCACAAGGAAAATATAATATTAAAGCAGTTTCCCATCTGGTCGGCATCACCACCCATACACTGCGCGCCTGGGAGCGACGTTACGGCATGATTGAACCGCAGCGAACAGAGTCGGGGCATCGTCTCTATACTGAAGAGGACGTGGCTACCCTGCACTGGCTCAAAGAACAAGTAGAGAAGGGACTTCATATAAGCAAAGCCGTTGAAATTCTTAAGGCACGGCAGCAGGGGCAATTACACGTTCATCCGAGTACTCTTCCCCCTTCTTTGGAGCAGGAAAAAGAAGCGCTCCCACTTATCAAAAAACAACAGGAGAGACTCATTAAAGCTCTTCTTTCTTTTCAAGAAGCGGAGGCCCATGCAATTATCGACCAATCCATGGCCTTATGGCAGCCGGATGATGTACTTCACCACATTATCCTTCCTGTATTTATTGAGATTGGCGACCGCTGGGAATGCAATACCATTACAGTAGCACATGAGCACTATGCGAGCCACCTGTTGAATCAGCGCATTCAGCAGCTTTTCCGCTATACTAAGGTCAATCCAGCCATGCCACGAGTTTTGACAATGGCCGGACCTGAAGAGCAGCATACGATTGGAATTACGCTTTTCTCACTTTTCCTGCGCCAGCATAGTCTTGATGTGTATTCTCTTGGCGCCAATACGCCGCTTGATAGCGTACGCCAGATTATTCCTGAACTTATGCCGCAGATCATCTGTATTTCCATTACCCTTGAGAAGAATATTCCAAATCTCATTCGTTTAATTGAGGACATTCATACTACGAATCCTTCAATTATGTTCGGCGTGGGCGGAAGAGCGATGGACAGTCACAACTTGCCCCAGTCCCTTAAATCATATTATATTGGAAATACAAGAAAAGAATGGGAAAAATGGCTGCGTCGAATTCTCACCACATAAACATAAAAATGGAGAGGGGAGCGTCCCAATGAAAAAACGATGGTCCTGGCTTTTATTATTTGTATTGTGCATCATGTCGCTTGTAGGCTGTACAGAGTATGGTACGAAAACCGTCGAATCCGTTACTGACCAAGAATTCAAAGCGTCCTACGAGTCATACAATAAGACCGTAACAAAGAAAATCCCTGCTATTCCAGATAGCGCACTCGCCATTCAAGTCCAGGAACTCCAATTCAAAAAAGGAAAGGTAACCATTACCGTTACCGCACCAAATGGAAAAAAAGCATTCGAACATACTTTTGAACCCGGTACATACCAGGATGGCTATGCTGTTCATCTCGATCAGAAAGGCGACTATGAAATGGCCTTTGCATTTGAACATGTAGAAGATGGAAAACACCTGATTACTTGGGAGACGGATTAACAAACATAAAAGACGCTATCGCATGCGATAGCGTCTTTTATTGTATGTACGTGACGGAGAAGGAGGGATTCGAACCCTCGCACGGCATAACCCGTCTACTCCCTTAGCAGGGGAGCCCCTTATAGCCACTTGGGTACTTCTCCATACCTTATGTATTCATTGTCACCACAACGATATTTAAGAATTTACCATATCCCTATAAGCTGTGCAAGTATTTTTTCGAACATTTCCTTTTTCTCCAGCAAAATGATCTGTCCGCCTGCTTTACATCTCGGTCATTTATCACTATCATTAGGGGAACCCTTATGCGATACACACTAGAGTTCTCATATCGTTCATCGGCTTATTTCTTTCAGTTGTCAAAATTTGATCGGCTCAATTCAGATATGATCTCATATAAATTGAAAGAGGTGTAAGCAATGTATAAAGATTTTATCAGGGTCAAAGATACAGAAGGCACACTCCTACTCTCACACAAAAACGGGAAGTTAGGATGCAGCGTAACTACAAAAGAGATTATTCTCCAACGTCCCCACTGCACATACCAAATTCTTTTTGACCATATTATCAGCATGGTTCCACATACGATAAAAACAAAGCATATCATGATGCCCACGCTCGGTAATACACAAGAGCAGGTCAGCACCACCTTTGCCTCTTCCTACTATAAAATACGGACCAAACATGTGCGCATTCATAATCGTTCTGGCATTTATGAAAAAGGAGAGACGGAATTTATCGTACCGTTACATGAACTTTTCCTTGATTATTTCGCTCGCTACAGTACATTAACTGTCGTACAATAAATACACCTAAAGGGGCTTCCCAATAACGTATGGGTCAGCCCCTTGTTTTTATATACTCTTATCCTTCCGCTCCATTCGAAAGCCTATACTGAGGAGTCGGGTGAGAAGGCTTGGCTGCTACGGTGTCTGCTGCTCTGGCCAGTTGGCACAGCACATTGGTTATTGACTGTTCATTCATATATTCAAGCTTTATGAACACACGCCCCGAATTCGTCGTTACATAACGTGGCGGCAGCCCGTTCATCATGATGGCATAAATATCTCCCTTGCACTGTTCACACTTACAGGGAATCGCTAAACGGTCCCAATGTTCCTGCAGTACCTCCCATGCTACCTCTTCTAAAATATTTATAACCTTCATCTCTCTCCCTCCCCTTCTACACTATTATAATATATTTCTGCAAATTCCTGCTTAATTCCTACAATAAAACCCATTTTTCAATAAAAAGTAAAAAGTCCTGCGGTTCATATGACCCACAGGACTTTCAAGTTCTAAGCAATTGTATTTATTATGTTTGTTTACCTTTTGAGTTTGCCGTGACAAATAATATAAGCGCAACCGCAAGGAATGCAATAAGGGAAACGAGCGGGCCGAGGAATGGATTCTCTGGCAGCACGATTCCTGCCGACACAGCAATCGCAATCATAATACCCATGAGCGCCTCACCGGCAATGAAACCAGACGATAAAAGAATACCTCGCTCTAGCTTGAGCTTGCGTACCTCTTCTTTCTTCTCACGGCGTTCAATCATCCCGCGAATCAAGCCGCCAAGCATGATCGGCGTACTCAAATGAATAGGCAAATACAATCCTACCGCAAACGGAAGGGAACCGATTCCCATCAACTCAACCAATGCCGCTGCTGCCATACCGATGAATACAAGGGTCCACGGCAGATTACCATCCATAATACCTTCGACAACCATCATCATTAGTGTAGCCTGAGGTGCCGGGAGGTTTTTGGAACCAAATCCATAGGCCTGGTCAAGCAGCGTCAGCACAGAACCAATCGTTAAACTCGTAATAAATACACCGTACATCAACGCATACTGCTGATACTTCGGCGTAGCGCCTACGAGAAAAGCGGTTTTCAAATCTTGGGAGGTATCGCCAGCCATCGCTGCAGCAATACAAATAACGGCACCGATTGTAATCGCTGCGATCATCCCCGTCTGTCCGCTGAAATCCATCAGCTTGAGGATGAGGGTAATTAGAATGAGAGCAGCAATTGTCATCCCAGATACCGGATTGGAGGAGCTTCCGACAATTCCGACAATACGGGATGAGACTGTTACAAAGAAGAAACCAAACAGCATTACGAGCAAGGCTCCCGGAATGCCAATATGAATGCCTGGGAAAAACGCAAGAACAGAAATAAGAATAATAACAAGCCCGATAATATATGGCAACGGCATATCCTGCTCCGTACGAAGCACGCCTGCCCCATTGCTGCCTCGTGTACTGTTAAATCCTTTCATTGCAATGGTGAAAGAAGAAGCGATCGTAGGCATCGCCTTAAATAAGCTGACAATCCCACCAAACGCAACCGCACCTGCACCGATATAGCGTAAATAATTGCTCCAAATATCCCAAAAGCCAAGCTCGCTAATTGGCGAGGTTGCCGGGAAAATCGGACTGGGTGCAAACGCACCAAAGTAGCTAATAAGCGGGATCAAACCCAGCCAACCAAGCACAGCACCGGCCAGCATGTATCCGGCGATACGCGGACCGATAATAAAGCCGACACCAAGCAGAGATGGCAGTGTATCCATACCAACGGCTGCATTTTTGAAGCCGCGAATCGTCGTTTCAATCTCAGATGGAAATGCTTTAATTCCATCAGCGATAAACTTGAACAACGCGCCAATTCCAAGCCCGCTGAATACCAGCTTCGCCAGTCCTCCGCCTTTCTCCCCTGCGATAAGTACTTCTGCACAAGCCGTACCTTCAGGATATGGTAATACCCCGTGCTCTTTGACAATCAATGCTTTACGCAATGGAATCATCATAATAATACCAAGAATACCACCTGCAAGAGCAATGAATGCAATTGTAGTGAGGCTTGGCTGCAGCTTCCAAATAAATAAAGCCGGTACCGTAAAAATAACACCAGCGGCCAATGATTCTCCAACGGATGTAATCGTCTGTACCGTATTATTCTCTAGAATCGAATTACGACGCAGAACTCCGCGCAGAATCGCCATCGAAATAACGGCTGCCGGAATGGATGCGCTGACTGTCATACCAACAATTAAGCCCAGGTATGCATTTGCCGCTCCAAACAAAATCGCAAGAACTCCGCCTAGAATGATCGCTGTCCATGTCATTTCTGGACGGTGTTCATTCGGTGGCACGTAAGGTACAAAACCGCTCGGGTTCTGCCCTTGTCCGGAGGCCGATTTGTTTTCCATAACTATTCTACCTCTTTCCTTAAAAATACTTGTTGCCTTGTTTTTGCGTCTTCTTTGTTTTTAGGGATGGTTACGCCCTAATCTTATGTTTACCCATTTTAACTATAAACGAAGTTAAAAAAAAATGTTAGCAACCCACTTATATTCATAACAAATGGAATTTTGGTAAATATACAATCTTCCCAAATAGTGATACAATGATAAAAATTTAAAATTAAGCAACATACAATAGTGGAGGGGTTTATAGTGGCAGAATTACGCAGCAATATGATTAAAAAGGGATTTGACCGTGCGCCGCACCGAAGCCTGCTTCGCGCAGCAGGCGTCAAAGAAGAGGATTTCGACAAACCATTCATTGCGGTATGCAATTCTTATATTGATATTGTACCGGGGCATGTTCATCTACAGGAATTCGGTAAGCTTGTTAAAGAAGCGATTCGTGAAGCAGGCGGTGTACCATTTGAATTCAATACGATTGGTGTAGACGACGGGATCGCAATGGGACATATCGGTATGCGCTACTCTTTGCCTAGCCGTGAAATCATTGCCGATTCCGTAGAAACTGTTGTTGCAGCCCACTGGTTCGATGGGATGGTATGCATTCCAAACTGCGACAAAATTACGCCTGGGATGATGATGGCAACACTTCGTCTGAATATTCCAACCATATTTGTAAGCGGCGGTCCGATGGCGGCTGGCAGAACGAGCGACGGACGCAAGATCTCCTTATCTTCTGTATTTGAAGGCGTTGGCGCACATCAAGCAGGTAAAATTGATGATAGTCAGCTACAGGAGCTAGAACAATACGGCTGCCCAACATGCGGCTCTTGTTCCGGTATGTTTACCGCTAACTCCATGAACTGCCTGGCTGAAGCTCTCGGTCTTGCACTGCCTGGCAATGGTACCATTCTTGCTACTGATCCAGAGCGCAAAGAGTTTGCAAAACGCACAGCAAAACAACTCATGGAGTTGATCAAGATCGACTTGAAACCGCGTGACATCGTTACGGAAAAAGCGATTGATAATGCATTTGCGCTCGACATGGCGCTTGGTGGTTCAACCAATACGGTTCTGCATACACTCGCACTTGCCCATGAAGCTGAAGTAGATTATCCGATCGAGCGTATTAATGAAGTGGCAGAGCGTGTACCGCACCTCTCTAAGCTTGCTCCTGCTTCCGATTGGCATATTGAAGATCTGCACCAAGCAGGAGGCGTATCGGCTGCACTCAACGAATTGTCGAAAAAAGAAGGCGCTCTTCACTTAGATACAATGACGGTAACTGGAAAAACGCTCGGCGAAAACATTGCCGGCCATGATGTGAAGGATTATAACGTCATCTACCCAATCGATAAACCTTATTCCGAAAAAGGCGGCTTGGCTGTCCTATTCGGCAATCTTGCTCCTGAAGGGGCAATCATCAAAACAGGTGGCGTACAAGGCGGTATTACACGTCATGAAGGCCCTGCTATCGTATTCGATTCGCAGGAAGAAGCGTTGGAAGGAATTGCAGGAGGGCAAGTTAAAGAGGGGCATGTTGTCATCATCCGCTATGAAGGACCAAAAGGCGGGCCTGGCATGCCGGAAATGCTGGCGCCAACTTCGCAGATCGTAGGCATGGGCTTAGGTACAAAAGTTGCTCTCGTGACGGACGGTCGTTTCTCTGGGGCATCCCGTGGTCTCTCCATCGGACATGCTTCTCCTGAAGCCGCAGAAGGCGGACCGCTCGCTTTTGTTAAGAACGGTGACCACGTTGTCATCGATATCGCCGCACGGACAATGGATGTACAAGTATCTGAAGAGGAATGGGCAGAGCGGAAAGCGAATTGGAAGGGCTTTGAACCAAAAGTAAAAACAGGCTATCTTGCCCGCTATTCCAAATTAGTTACTTCAGCAAGCACAGGCGGCATTATGAAAATTTGATTTTTTGCCGATACTAAAGATACATAGTTTGCCAAATTCTTGGCGCTATGTATCTTTTTTATTTCCTGTTAAGGGGGATAAACATGTCCTATATCGCTCGAATACTCAGTATATTTTTAGTGTTTTTTTATTTCCAATTATTCCCCCAGCAACCAGTGCAAGCCCCGCCCAGTCTGCCTGAGCCCTTCTATGAAGTGATCGGAGTGCCGACAGGGCTAACACAAGAGCAGATGCGCAGGCAGCTACAAACATACATAGAGCGCAAAGATCCGGTTACAAAAAATAAGAGCATCATTGTGGGCGTACCGCAAACCCTAGCTTTGCCCGCCTATGTTCCGCTTCCATTCTATCAACCGGATTTCCTCGCTTATATTGCAGATACGAACGGAGGGATTCAATTTTTTGATCCGTCCTGTTCGTGCAATGACAATCCAGAGATAAAGCGAATTAAAGACACAATCACACAGCAACGCACAAGGCTTGAGCAGCTTCTTATTGTCCGCAGTGCACTGTACAACTACTACATCCATAACAAGAAGCTTCCCAAGAAACTCGAGGAGGTGGCTGGCGCTTTTCCAGCCAATTATTTATCTCGTATTCCATTCACACAAGCTGCGCATAGTAAAGCCATACCCGCGCTGCATAAGACCGGTATCATCTATCAACCGGAGCGCCTCTCTTCTAAAAAACTGTGGGAATCAATGAGCGATGTACTGTACAGTGGGGATGCAGCAGAACCCCCCGTCAAATTACAACCATTAGAAATTACCGTCTATCAATCATCGTTTCGTATGATCGTCCAAAGCGGACCGTATGCTGTCCGCTCCTATCCTATCGGCTTGGGTGCAGAACAACGGACACCACTAGGCTTGTATACTATTAAACAAAAGGTAAGCAATCCGGTATCCGAGAACAACGTATACGGAACACGCGGACTTGTGCTAAATGATACAGCATATGCTATCCACGGTACGAACAACCCGAACTCTATCGGCAAAGCCGTCTCTATGGGTTGTATCCGCCTCTCCAATGCTCACGTCGAAGAGCTCTTCAGTATGGTACCGATTGGAACGAAAGTCAATATTAAAGCAGGCGCAGCCCCCGCACTACAGCAGCCAAATGCACCCGCTTTTACTATCAAGCCTCGTATAAACGAAGAAAATCCGCATTACGTCTATAACTGGAAACAGTAACGACGATGCTGCATCGATGTATGCGATGCAGCAATGCGGACAACATACGTTGATTATTTGCAAATCCCATGACGATGTGCGTAAATGGCTGCTTGCGTACGATCTTCTACACCGAGCTTGCTTAAGATATTGCTTACATGTGTTTTTACGGTTTTAATACCAATATAAAGTTCCTCGGCAATCTCCTGATTGGATTTCCCTTCTCCGAGCAGACGCAGCACTTCTAACTCACGATTCGTACACTGCTCATGCAGTGGAGTTTCTTCCGTAGTCCGCTGGCGAAAACGCGACATAATTTTCCCTGCTACCTGGGCTTCAAGCACAGGCTGGCCTCTATACGCTTGGCGAATAGCCTGGGCAATTTCGGGAGCGCGTGCCGTCTTGAGCAAGTAGCTGAATGCACCTGCTTCAATGACCGGGTACACCTTCTCATCATCGATAAAGCTGGTCAGCACAATTACCTTGCCTTCAGGATGAATCATTTTCATTCGTCGGGTCGTCTCAATCCCGTCCATTCCGTCCATGACAAGATCCATCAGAATCACATCCGGCTTAGTCTGCTCTGCAATTTTCAGTCCCTCTGCCCCGCTTCCCGCTTCTCCGACCACCTCAATCTCATCTTCTGTGGACAAAAAAGCGACCAATCCCATTCGTACCATCTCATGGTCATCAATCAACAATACTTTAATCCCTTCGCTCATGATATCTCCTCCGCCTTCCATCCCTATCCAACAAACGGAACCGTTACTTCAATCATTGTTCCACGTCCCGGAGCCGAAGATACGACAAGCACGCCACCGATCTCGGCCACACGCTCTTCCATCAGCTTCATGCCATATGATGATGACTTTTTCTCCTCGCCTTCCGCAAAACCTACGCCGTCATCCGTTATTTTTAGACGCAATTGATTATTCATCTGTACAAGCTTAATCTCAAGTGCCGTCGCTTTTGCATGACGCAACGCATTAGAAAGCGCCTCCTGCATAATACGGAATAAGTGATCCTCTATTCCCTTTGATAAAGTAGGAACATCGGCAATCTGCCATGTAATGGCGAGAGAATGTTTTGTCTGTAATTCAATGAGCAGGCCTTCCATTCCTTCACGCAATGACTTCCCTTCTAGCTGTGTCGGTCTAAGATGTAGAAGCAGCGCCCGCATCTCTGACTGTGCGGCCGCCGCCATCTCTTCTACAAGTTCAATCTGGCGGCTCGCCTTCTCTGGATTCTGGCTTATCGTCCGTCTGACTGCTGCCATTGTCATCGAAATAGCAAAAAGCTGCTGACTAACCGCATCATGCAGCTCACGCGCCAAACGCTGTCTCTCTTCGGTAACTGCTGACTGCTTCACCTGTTCAGTCAACTCTGCATTATGAGCAGACAGCCGCTGCAAGGAAAGAACCTGCTGTTGAAACCGAATTGTCATTTCATTCAACCGTTCACCGAGCATGCCCACTTCATCTTCTCCTAAATACGGAACACGAGTGGATAAGTTTCCACGCTCAATCATCATTGCAGATTGCAATAAAATCTCTACACGTTTTTTCATCAGATTACCATATATATAGCCAACGCTTGTACCAATAAGAGAAGCGGTTATACATAAGAATACTAGCATAAGTACAGCAAACAACATGCCCGGAAAGACAGGAAGCTGCCAATCAAACTTGTGAAGCAGCCATTGGCGCAGCTTCGGCACTTCCGTCATCTCATACCAGATAAAGAAAAATACGACACTCCCCACACATACAGCGCCGACACTGCCCCACAGAGACTGCCGCATGAACTGCCATTGGATATTCGCCAACTTACGTTCCGACACTTTACTCCTCCCCTATAGCTGAATGACGTCTATATCGCCTATAAGCAGGCTCACCACAAGCCGAACCCGCTTGCTTGAATCCTTGTAGCCTGAGGTAGAAAGCGTCATGCTGCGGTTAATTCCTCCCTGCTTGTTTCCAAATACATCGATATCACCAAGATTAATCGTAGCCGTCAGCGAAATAGCGAGATCATATGGAACATAAACATCTACATCGCCTATCCATCCATTAATAATAATGACGGTCTCCCCATCTGGAATGTGTGCACGTGATAAGTCAATTTTTACATCGCCAATGCCATGCCATACATTCATGTTCTGCAATTCCCATCGGCTGCCGGTCAAGAATAGATTACCAATTAAGGAATGCTTATGCTGCGGAGAATGAAGCGAATACATATGGGTAAACGTCTTCTTATTCTCTCCTGCATGATTTGCTTCTCTCTCCTGACCTGAAGAAGTGAACGGCTCCGGCTCATTTCGCTGTTTATACGATGGATTGATCTCAATTTCCTTACTTTTTCCTCTAATTAAGCGATACCCAAAGTAAATGAACAGCACGGCAAGGATAAGACCGATCACACGGCCCGGATCAATGCCTAACCAATAGGATAAAAAGCTGGTAAGGCCAATAAATAACAGAAATCCACTGCTAACCCGCTTACCTCGCTGCAAAGATTTCAAACCAAAATATAAAAACAGAAACGGAAAGAGGCCTGCGGGGTTGAAATCTTTCAGCCCCATCATGTCAAATAAAATACCAATGCCCGCAAAAATAATCGTAATGCCGAGCAAATATGAAAGCAAACGTGATCCTCTCGCCACTTCTTCACCTCCTGCAATAGACAAAAACAGCTATAGCCATCATACATACTATAGCTAATAGGAACGTCTATTTCACCTTCTCTTATCGTAACCAGCTTACTGCTTGAGCAAAACTGGCTATGGGTTGGTTTCATCTCCGCCCCAAGACGGAGATTACTCTTCTATAACTATAATTAAAAAAACCATGGTTTGCCAACTGCATCCCATAAAATAAATGGATACGATAGCTTACCATGGTCAGTTATTTATTTTGTAATCTCTTGTGTCGGAACACTGCTGCAGCTCGTCTGACAACTTTTTTTCACAGCGCAGCTTGCACATTGTCCTTTTTGGCTTTTCTTCACGAAGCGGAACAGCGACCATCCTGCATAGCCGAAAATCCCGGCCCCAAGTACAATATTGACGATCATTGAAATCTCTCCCTTCCTACCTAGAATCCAAGCAGCTTGCCGCCCTGATAGATGACAAGTGAAATCAAGTAGGCAATAACCAGTGCATAAATGATTGAGAACCACATCCAACGCGCAGAGCCTGCTTCCTTACGAATAACACCGACGGTAGCAATACACGGTACATACAGAAGAATAAATGCCATAAAGCTGTATGCCTGCAATGCCGTAAAGTGTTCAGCAAGCAGCCCTTGCAACGCTGCTGTATCCGGAGCCACATAGATGATATTCATTGTAGCTACGACTACTTCCTTAGCAAGAAATCCGGTTAAAAGCGCTGCGCCTGCTTCCCATGTACCAAAGCCAATCGGCGCAAACAGCGGAGCAATTGCGCCACCAATCAGCGCAAGGAAGCTATCCTTCATCTCTACGTCAAGTCCTGCCGGGCCTGCATAGCTTAAGAACCAGATGACGACCGAACCGGCAAAAATCAACGTACCTGCTTTACGAATAAATCCTTTGCCTTTTTCCCACGTACTACGAAGGAGCGTACGTCCCTGCGGAATACGATATGGCGGCAATTCTACAAAAAACATCGAGCCTTCGTACTTAAGCAGCGTACTTGAAAAAAGCTTTGCCAAAAGAAGCGCTACCACCACGCCAAGCACATACATGGATAATACAATAAGCGCTTGATTCTGAACAAAGAAAATACCGACAAATATGCTGTAGACAGGTAGGCGGGCTGAGCAGGACATAAGCGGTGTCAGAAGAATTGTCAAAAGTCTCTCCTTCGGCTGTTCAATCGTCCGTGCTGCCATAACACCGGGTACATTACACCCAAAACCGATAATCATCGGAATGAATGCTTTTCCGTTTAATCCAATCGCCTGCATAATCCGGTCCATAACCATGGCTACACGAGCCATATAACCGGAGTCTTCAATAACTGAAATTAAGAAAAACAGAATAAAAATCTGCGGAATAAATACGAGCACGCCGCCAACTCCGGTCACGATCCCATCGAGTACAACGGCACGGATAAACTCTGAGGCCCCGACCGCTGTTAGCATGGAATCAAGCGTATCTGTTAACGTACCTCCAATGAAGCCGTCCAGCATATCAGATAGCGGTACACCCAGCCAGTCAAACGTAAGCTTAAATGTTAAAAACATCAGAAGCAAAAAGATCGGAATACCGAGCCACTTGTGCGTCACAATCTGATCAATGCGCTCTGAGAATGTATAGTCTACTTTTTTTGTACGAGTAACAACCTGCTTGCCAATATCAGAAATAAAACGAGTACGCACATGGCGGATATAGTGTGACAATGAAGCCATTCCGCTTTCGCTTCGAATGGTCATCTCCGTTTTGGCATGCAGCTCAGTCAAACGCTGCGTCTCAATATGTGCCGCCAGTCGTTCTTTTACAAGTGCATTTCCTTCGAAAAATTGCAATGCCACCCAACGCTTCGGAAGAGGATAGGAAGCCGGGAGTAGCGTGCTTACTTCTTCGATCGCTTTTTCAAGCACGGAACCGTAATCGATATGCAGCGGTTCGCTTTTTTGCTCCGCATTCTCTGCTAGAAAACCAGCCAACTCGTCACACCCTGTACCGTTGCGAGCTACGATTGGCAGAACCGGGACATTAAGCAGAGCAGCAAGCTTATTTTCATCGATAATATAGCCGCGCCCTTTCGCCACATCTACCATGTTCAGACCGATAACGACAGGCTTTCCATATTCCAGCAGTTGTACGGTTAAATACAGATTCCGCTCAAGCTGTGAAGCATCTACAATATTCAAAACGGAAGAGAACTCTTCTGAAAGCAGGAACTGTGTCGCTACTCCCTCATCACGAGAAAGAGGATTCAGCGAGTAGATGCCCGGCAGATCAATAAGCTGTCCACGCTTATTCTTCAACACGCCTACTTTCTTCTCAACCGTAACGCCAGTCCAGTTCCCGACATATTCATACGAACCAGTAAGAATGTTAAATAATGAGGTCTTTCCGGTATTTGGATTACCAGCTAACGCTACGTTCATCATATCGCTTCCACCCGGATAGCGCTTGCTTCACGACGGCGAATTCCAATCCACTGACCTCCTGCTTCCAATGTCAGCGGACCGCCAAAAGGCAGCATACGCTTCACACAGACGACCGTGCCTTCCATAACACCCAGATCCAGCAGGCGACGGCGCACATTATCTTCCATGTTTTCTGTGCCGATAATTTTTGCTTTTTTCCCCAGTTTTAATTCGGTTAAACACATACTACATCCCCCGATTCAGGTATTCTTTATCTTTTTCTATTGATATTAATTATCATTATTAAGTCGATTATACGTGAGAATGCTCCTTTCGTAAACTGCATTTTTCAAATATTTTTTTACAAAAAAAAGAAAACAAGCAGCAAACTGCCTGTCTTCTCTTTGTTTTGTTGTCTGTTATTGATTTTTTATACCGGACAAATGAAGCAGCTCCGCAAATACTGCGGCCATGTCCATATCCTGCATTCCGTGGTTTGAAGCTGATGTATACGACTGGTGTGCGGCGGCTGCGGCAGGGAGCACGCTGCCGGTTTTGTGTGCCTGTTCAAGCACCAAGCCAAAATCTTTTCGCATATGCTTCAGCGCAAAGGAAGCAGGATAGCTTTCCTTCAGCAACAGTTCTCGTTTGAAACCAAGCAGTGGAGTCGCCACGGCTGTTTGCTGCATCATCTCTATAATCATTCCACGATCAAGCCCGAGCTTCTCTGCCAAAACAAGCGATTCGCTAATTCCCTGCATTGTCATCCCAAGCAATAAATTGATAACCAGCTTAGCGCTTTCTCCACTTCCGTTCTCTCCAAAGTAGAAGCTTGCTTTGCCCATCGCTTGAAATACATCCTGCAGCTCGTCGAACGCTTCTTTGTTCCCGCCAACCAAAAGCACAAGATTGGCACTTTCTGCCGCATTTACACTGCCTGACACCGGCGCATCAAGCATTGTGATTCCAAATTCACTTGCCGTCTCCGCTAACATACGTGATGTATCCGGTGAAATCGTACTCATATCTATCAGCTTCGTCGGTGCCTCTATGTAATCAAGAATGCCTCCGTCACCAACCACCATCTTCTCAACTGCCTGGTCATCAGCAAGCATCGTAATGACCACATCTTTCTCGCGGATAGCATCTCCGAGTTCTTGCGCCACATTTAAGCCGTATTCCATAAGCGGAAGCGCTTTTTCATGCGTTCGGTTGTATACGGTTACATCATGACCAGCTTTATGAAGGTTTAGCGCCATAGGTACACCCATGTTACCCAAACCAATAAATCCAATTTTTTTACTCATTACTAACTGCCTCTCCTTTATTTTTCAGCTATCTGCTTCGACGTTATGCTTCTCAGTATAGCGCAAATTGTTTAGAAGAGGCATGAGCCAATTTGCCAAAGAAGTGAAAATGACGCATCTATGATTCAATATTGCAGATTTCTTGAAGAATATATGATTTTAAATCCACAATACGCGGCTTCTTAAAGCGCGCGACAGACTCATCAGTAATAATGAGTGAAATAAGGGAGTCCGTCTCATGTAAGGAACCATGACTTGCTCCCCCTCTGTGCACTGGATCGCTTTGGGTAAAGAATTCACACCCTGGCTCTGCTGTAGCAACAATCATCTCACCCTTTTGCGCATACAGCGCCCCATACAGACGCGAGAGAATGTCTGGATATTTTCCGAAAAAAATAACCGGCACACTATCCTCTGGATGCTCTCTGGCTACTGCATCGATCAGGGATAAATCACCTTCAATTTTCCATGTCTTTCCGAACTCATCCCGCATATCGCGACCCAATGCAAAAAAAAGCGTTTGTTTGCCATGACCCAGGCGCACGCCTTCTTTTTCCTTCCAGGCCAGCACATCAATACGCGGCTCTTCTAACAATCGCTTCACCACTTCAGCCTGGACGCTTTGCTGAAGCGGATAGAAATAGCAGGCACGCTCATTATTGCAGATAACAAGATCATCTTCCTCCGGCTTCACCTGCTCCATCCGGGCTATTTTCATTCCTTGAAGAAGCTGTTCTACATTAATTGTCGCCTCTATTTCCACACCGATCTTCGTCTGTCCGTGATCGCCGACCAGAATGAATCTGCATTCCTTACACGCTGCCTCTATCCCGCCAAAACTCTCTAACAACCGACTTATATGGCGATCCACTTTAGCGAGAATCTGGGGGCCTTGATCCGGCTTGCGATGATATGAGTAATCCATGTCTGGTAAATAAATCACACTTACCTGCGGCAGCTTCTTCTGACGCACAAGACGGCTAAAGGCACGAATCGCAAACGAGTCGTTTAGTCCGTATTTGTAAAAAATCGTATGGCTGCCATTCCAAGGCAGCGAACGCAAAAAGCTTGAATCAATAAAGCGGCCTATCGTACAAATTTCAGGACCTGTTACTTGATAGATAGGCAAACCGGCCAAAAATATGGCAGACAGGCCCGGCTTCTTCGTTCTATACACACGCGGGCCACGGTGCGAAGAAAAATTAATGGAGGCGGAGGTCTTTCCACGCTGTGCCAATTCCTCAAATAACGTAGATGTATTCTTGCTCAGATGTTTTTCGTTGAGTTCAACCAATACGTCTTTGGCACATTTCTTTATACCGACACGCAAGACCGATTTATTGCCATTAATATAATTGACTACCCGTTTCTCCGTACGTGAATACCAGACAAGTCCCGGTATCCCATGTACCTCTGAATACGCACCTGTGCTCAGTGAAGCATCTACATTTGCTGACATCGTAGGAAAAGCAGAGACGCAATTGTCCCAGTAAGCGCCGCGTTCCATCAATGCAGAAAGCGTGGGTACAAGCTGTGCCTGCCTAGCTTCCTGCAGCACATGCGGCATGAATGAATCCATTAGAATGAGCACAATTTTTTTACCCATCACTACTTCACCGCCTTTCCTCTCATTATGTTCATTCTGTAAGCTTTCTATTTACAGAATTCATCTTCCGCTCTCATAATATGTGCAGGAAGCGCTGAGCAGGAACTAGGCGATGCTGTCGATATACTTATCTATGGCATCGCATACAAATGCCCGGACGGTTAATCCACCGTTCCGGGCATTTTTTATACCGCTCAGGGCTTATTTCGCTCTGATGTACGCAGCAATTCAATTTCTTCTTCGGCAAGCTCTCGGTATTCACCTGGCTCCAGGTCCTCATCCAACTGCAGCGATCCCATCGCAATGCGTTTTAAGTAGGTTACTTTCTTGCCTACCGATTCAAACATCCGCTTTACCTGATGATACTTTCCTTCATAGATGACCAGTTCGATTTCGGATATATCCCCCTGTGTAAGAATTGTCAGATCGGCAGGCAGTGTCTTATATCCGTCATCAAGTGTCACTCCTTTGCGGAACGCCTCCCCGTCCGCTTCGCTTACTCTGCCCCTTATTTGCGCAAAGTAGCGTTTGGGTACGTGCTTTTTCGGAGATAGCAATTCATGGGCCAGCTTGCCGTCGTTAGTTAGCAAAAGCAAACCTTCCGTATCCTTATCAAGACGCCCCACCGGAAATACGTCAAATGCGAAAAATTCGGCATCAAGCAGATCTACAACCGTCTCCTCCATCGCATCCTCAGTTGCCGAAATCACACCCTGCGGCTTATTCATCATAAGATAGACGAATTCCCGATAGTGCACCACTTCACCTAAAATTTGCACTTCCTGTCCATCCGGATCGACATGCATACTGCTGTCCTTTATCAGCTCACCGTCCACTTTTACCGCGCCGCTCTTACATAGTTTTCTGATCTCTTTGCGTGAGCCATAGCCCATATTAGCTAACAATTTATCCAGCCTCATCGACTTCCACACCCTTTACTTCTAGTCGTTCCTCTATTGTAACTGTCTATGCCCCGTCCATCCAGCGCCAGCCGGCAGGGTACATGTTTTTCAGCATCGCACCCGCTCCTTTGGCCCAACCGAGTGGATGACCGTCTACACAGACAAGGTTCCATCCTTTCTCTGCTGGATGCATCAATGTCTCACCCTTTAGATACCGAATGACATTAGCATCCTGTACTGCAAAATGAACCGTATGCAGCACGTCTCCTGCTCCAAGACCTAGCGCAAAAGCCTGAGAAGGCTCAAATCGCTTCTTCTTTATCACTCCAAGCTCCCAGCCCTGCCTTGCAAGTCGCAGAGAACGCAGATCAGGCAGATCGGCAGGAGATAGAAAGACGCGATCTTCATGCATTGTTAGCTCTACCTGATCGCTTTCTAACCCTTTCCAAGCAGGCAGCACCTCTTTAATAAATGCATAAAAATCGGCCAGTTCTTTGTGAAGAGCCGAACGGCGCGCTTTTGGTGTATGTGTTTTTCCTGCTTCCGCTACTCTCTTCTCTTTTTGAAGCAGCGCGACATAATGCCCTTCACCTTGCAGGCGGTGCGGCCACAGCCGCGCCGTTCCTTCTATCTGGACAGACGCAGCGCCTAACGTTGTCCATTCGATGCGCCCGTGTTCCCAGCCATGCTGTATTTTGATAGGTACAACCGAAAAGTCCGGATGCTGTTCTAAGAATGCTGCGATCATCTGTTCATTTTCTTCCGGCGCAAAGGTACACGTAGAATACAGCAGCCTTCCCCCCGGACGAAGCATCTGTGCCGCATCAGCCAGAATGGTTCGCTGCATAACAACGCAAGTCGAAATCGCTGCTTCACTCCAGCTTTTTACCATCTCCGGCTCTTTTCGGAACATACCTTCCCCGGAACACGGAGCATCTACCAGAATTTTATCGAAATATCCCGAGAAGACGGCGGCAAGTCGATCTGGAGTCTCATTGGTCACCACCGCATTGCGGATACCGTACAGTTCTACATTTTTCGTTAATGCTTTGACCCGATTCGGATTATTATCATTTGTTACAAGAACTCCCTGTCCCTGCATGGCCGCTGCCAGTTGGGTCGTCTTCCCGCCTGGTGCTGCACATAAATCCAGCACCTTCTCACCTGGACATACGTCCAATACGGCAGCAGGCGACATGGCGCTCGGCTCCTGAATGTAATACAGACCCGCGTGATAATACGGATGCTTGGCCGGACGTACGCCCTCTGGGTAGTAGAATCCATCCTCGGTCCACGGAATACCCGAGAGCGCCCAGTTCAACTGCGGAAGAAGTGCTTCCGGCGAGCTTTTTAATCGATTAATTCGCAATCCCTGCTTGCGAGGTTCTTGATAGGAGGCCATAAACTGTTCGTATTCTTCTTCAACCAGCAACGTCTTCATTCTTGCTGCAAAAGCCTCAGGGATATTCATGATTGTTCCTCTTTTCATTTTCTCTATGCTGAATACATGACATGATCTCGGTATTTTTTGCAGAAAAAAGAGGGAGCCCAGCTCCCTCTGTCTATTGCTTCACATATCGGACTGCCGGCGCTATTCGTCGACACCGACCTCTTCTTCCTGCAGTTCTTGTTTGTCGCCTTCGTACCAGTGATCCAGCACACGGGCCTCCAGCACTTTACATTCAATATAATGGACTTGTTTATCGGTGAACAAGTGCTTCCATTCGACTTCCAGCTCTCGTGCGAGGCGGACGACGGTCAGGAGTTCCTGCCAGGCCACGTAACGTTTGTACCAGAAAAATTGGGGATGCTCATTCATATACGGGTACAAATCATCAAACTCTGTATGCTTGCAATCCAGCGCACGTTCAAAGTGTGTCTTGGCATTGGACAGTTGTTCTTCAAAAAAACGGGCTATATCTCGACTTGTGGTCATAAACAACCCCTCCTTATCTTCTCCTTGTTCACCATTATAACAAATCCTCATCCATTTGCGGACATTTCTTTACAATTACTGATTGGTCTGTTGATCAGAAGATGGATTGCGTCCATTGCCACGACCCGGTGTCTCGTTATTCTGATCCGGTTTGGTTTCCGTACCCGGTACGGACTGATTCGGATCTTGGTTCGGGTTGTTCGGATCGACCGGCTGATTCGGATTGTTTGGATCAATCGGCTGATTCGGATTCTGATTCGGGTTGTTCGGATCGACTGGCTGATTCGGATTCTGATTCGGATTGTTCGGATCGACCGGCTGTTCCTCATCCTGATTCTCATCATCCGGTTCAGATGGCACCGTTTCCGGTATCGTGATCGCAGCCATGTTGGACATACTGCCCTCTTCCCCTGTTTCTGCATTATACGGTACGACAACATACGTATACATCCTTGATGGGTCGAATGAATCCGTATAACCAGACGATCCGGTATCTGCAATTTCTTCCTTATCAGCAGGAGAACCAAGGAAACGATACAGCTTGTATTTTACACGCTGATCATTGGTTCCGCCCCAATCAATTTTTACATTTTGTCCTGTCTCATCAACCGTTGCGCTCAAATCGCTGATAGAAGGAATCGACACTGGGGGCTCTACTGGTTTCACACCTTCTGGACGTTCAAATTCTTTGCGTTCCTTGCCTTCCATCGCCTTCTCCATTACCTTGCTGAACAAAGCGGCAGGCTCGGCGCCACCGGTTGTTTTCAAATGATTTTCATCATTTGTTTTATCATATCCCATGTAGACAGCACCCACATATTCCGGCGTATAGCCGACAAACCACGCATATCTTGTACCGCGTGATACTTTGTCACTGTCATATTGCTGTGTACCGGTTTTACCTGCAAGCGGGTGACTGATGCGAGCCCGCTTACCCGTTCCTTCTCGGACTGCATTTTGCAGCATATCAGTCATATAATATGCGGTTTGAGCACTTACTACCTCTGTTTCATCTTTCTTTTCCTGCACAATGATACTGTCATCTTGTGTACGAATTTCTTTGATCGTATGCCCTTTATTCATCTTGCCGCCATTAGCAAACGTAGAGTAGGCTTGCGCCATTTGGATCGGCGTCGCCCCTTTCTCCATACCGCCGAGGGCAATGGATAAATACTGCTCTTCCTTTGGCTCCGGCGTAATGCCGAACTTTTTGAGATAGCTTACTCCGTTAGAGAGACCGACCTCATTCAGCGTCCACACGGCCGCTGCATTTCGCGACTCGACCAGCGCCTTATTCATGGAAATGCTGCCCGCATAGCCCTCATTTCCATAGTTACGCGGCGTCCAATTACCGTATTCACGGTACGTTTTCTTCTCATCTTTTACGATGGTGTATGGTGTCCAGCCCTTTTCAAGCGCTGGAGCATAATCAATCAGCGGCTTGATGGTCGAGCCCGGCTGCACCTTCATGGTCGCCCGGTTTAAGTCGCCCCGCTTATAATCGCGTCCACCGATCATGGCAGTAATCCCACCGGTCTTCGCTTCCATGATTACCATAGCCGACTGTACCTTCGGATCGGTACCGCCTGGGAAATTTTTATTTTTTTGGTACTCTTCAAACATCGCTTTCTGAGCTTTGCTGTCCAGATACGTGATGATTTTATACCCGCCATAAAACAATTGATCTTCTGTAATGCCCAGTTGATCTTCCGCCTCATCCGTCAAGTAATCAACATAGGTTGCATACTCTTTGCTGATTCTTGAATTGCTTGGCGGATTATCCTGCACTTTCAACGGTGCTTTCTGCGCCTTTACCTTTTGCTCCTCTGTAATGAATCCGTTTTTCGCCATAAGCGACAGCACAAGATTGCGGCGCTTCAACGAATTGTCCGGGTTAGCGATCGGATTGTACGTATTCGGCGCTTTCGGCAGCGCAGCGAGCGTTGCCCCTTCCTCTAGGGATAATTCCTCGACAGATTTACCAAAATAGTATTTCGAGGCCGCCTGCACACCGACTCTTCCTTTGCCTGCATAAAAAGCGTTCAAGTACATTTCCATAATCTGCGGCTTCGTATACTTGCGCTCCAGATTTAACGCAATCATGATTTCTTTTGTTTTACGCATGAATGTCTTGTCATGGGAAAGAAAAATATTACGGGCAAGCTGCTGCGTAATCGTACTCGCCCCTTCCGCCTTACTGCGGGTGATCACGTCTTTAACAACGGCGCGACCAATCCCGATCGGATCGATACCATTATGCTCATAGAACCGGTTATCCTCGGTAGCAATAAACGCATCGACCACATGCTTTGGTATTTTATCAAATGTTACAATCTGTCTGTCTTCCAATCCTAACTTGGCAATTTCCTTTCCATCCGAAGAATATACGGTGGATGTTGCTTTTAACTCCAGCTTACTCTCATCAATCATCTGGTTGCCGGCTATATACAACGCCGAACAGCCACCGATGCTTAGAATCAAGAAAAGCGCAGTCATAAGGACCACGATGCCCCATGGACCTCTCCAGAATGACTTTCGCTTTTTGGCTGGTTTTCTTGATCGTCGTTTGTCCATGTTTCCAGTAACCCCCTAATAATGTACAGAAGGATAACAATACTACATAATAATACACATATCTATACAAAACAAAACGGTAAAAAGTTGCAAAAATCCATCGGTTTTCCCATGACCGCTCAAAATGAAAAAAGAGCCGCTATACAGGCTCTTTTTCTCTCTCTACATCTCACACATTCCGTTTCGCCTGTTGCAGAACCGTCATCGCCGCGCGAAATTCATCCATATCGATCACTTTCTCATGGTACAATTCACGCAACTCGTCTTCACACATCTCATAGTCAGTCAGCGGATCTCCCATATAAATAACGATCCCAAACCGGCGAAGCAACGCTTTAACGTCAAGAATGGTTTTGATCTCATTCATGAAACGAATCGCTACCCTTCATATCCTTCCTTACGGTATTCTACAACAACTTCCGTTCCGAGTCCACCACGCGCATTCCACGTCGCTTCAATACGCA
Organism: Aneurinibacillus sp. REN35; assembly: GCF_041379945.2. Lineage (NCBI taxonomy): Bacteria > Bacillati > Bacillota > Bacilli > Caryophanales > Paenibacillaceae > Aneurinibacillus > Aneurinibacillus baijiui. Next base: position 44,839 of record NZ_JBFTXJ020000005.1, read on the forward strand.
TATATAGGGGATCAGCCACTTTCACGAGATCTTCCAGAATTTTATTTGTTGCATGCTCCTGGTAAATGCCAACGTTTCTGTAAGAAGTAAGATAGAATTTCAAAGATTTCATCTCAATCAACTTCTCATTAGGAACGAAAATGATCCGAATATCTGCAAAATCCGGAAGGCCAGACCACGGGCATACGGAAGTAAATTCATTCGTCGGAATCGTTACCTCGGTTTTTTTTCCTACATATTCATATGGAATGGTCTCAAGAATATCCTCCATAATTGCTGTACGATCCTGAATATCAAATCTAATTTTATTATATTTGTCATGATCATGCTGTACTTGACTCATCATGTATTCATCCTTTCTTATATAAGATGGGGTCTTTCGCACCAGCTTCTGCAAAGCCTTTGAGACGCAGGCGGCAGCTATCGCATTCACCGCACGCTTCATCTCCTCCCTGATAGCAGGAAGTGCTAAGCTCATATGGAACCTTGAGCGTAAGTCCCCATTCCACCGTTTCTTTTTTTGATAAATGAGCAAGCGGCGCCTCTATACGAATTCCCGTACCGGCCACGCCCGCTTTCGTTGCCAACTGGATCGTCTCATTCATTGAATGAATAAACTCCGGCCTACAATCCGGATATCCGCTGTAATCTACGGCGCTGACACCAATATACACAGCCTCTGCTCCTACGGTCTCCGCATAGGCGGCTGCAAGCGATAAGAAAATCATATTGCGTGCGGGAACGTAGGTGGAAGGAATATCTTCCTCACCTGCCGCATTCTCTCCTACAGGTACTTGTATCTTCGTATCCGTTAAAGCGCTGCCGCCAATTTGCCTAAGAAAATCAAGCGTAACAATCCTATGATCGAATGCATCATAGAAGGCGGCCACTTTCTTCGCCATCTCTACTTCTCTGTTATGGCGCTGCCCATAATAAAACGTCAACGGATACAGTTCATATCCGGCAGCTTGCGCGATGCCCATGCATGTTGTGCTGTCAAGACCGCCGCTTAATACGACAACTGCTTTTCTCTTCATTACGCCTTATCCTCCCTATACGCCTCGTGCTTCAGGGTCCCAAATCACTTTATGAAGCTGCATGTTTATCCTTGCTCTGCCCTGCATAGGACGATGCTGCAGCATAAGCTCTACAAGCCTTGCAGGCGGCATAGTCTCCCACACCGGACTGAAGCATACCGTAGCTTTTGTCGGGTATCTTTCTAGAATCATAAGCGCATGCAGGAAATCATCCTCGTTCCCTACGACGAACTTCACTTCATCCCGGGACGCAAGCAGCGCAAAGTTCGCAAGATGCATCGCATCCGTCTCCCCGCTTGCCGGAAGCTTATAATCCATTACAAACCGGACTTTGTTACCTACGTTCTGCTCCTGCTCCCTTAATTCGCAAAACGGCAGCAGATCAATCGCACCGTTCGTTTCAATGTGAATGTCCCATACGTCCGAAAGCTGTGCCAATTGATACGCAAGCGCAAGCGACTTCGTACCGTGCATCAGCGGTTCTCCACCTGTCAGGCAGACCACACCGTGGCCGTGTGCCTTCACCTGACGCACAATCTCCTCAATACTTGCGGTAAATGCCGCCTTCTCAGGTGCATAGCTATAGGGCGTATCACACCACGTACAGCGGAGGTTACAGTTAAATACGCGGACAAATGTCGTCGGATACCCTGCCATTTTCCCTTCGCCTTCCACTGTTTCGAATAGTTCTACCATCGGCAGCTTCCAATGCAAATGAAGGTCGGATATGTTATGCATCAACTTCCATCCATTCCCGCTTCAGCGTTGCATAGCTGGTCGGCGTCTCGTACAGTACCAGTTCTTCAAGACGAGTTCCCCGCTCTTTCCACCCCTGGGATTCAGCTTCTTGATCGAGACGTTCCCATATCCACACGATCATGTTTTCCGCCGTTGTATTCATAGGCGGCAGCACTTCATTCAAATATTTATGATCAAGCTGTGCTTTAATCGCCCTTTCATACGCTTTCTTTATGTCGCCAAAATCTACACAAATACCAATCTCATCTACGAATCCGCTCACAGTGATCACCAGCTTATACGTATGGCCGTGTAAATTTTTACACTTGCCCTCATACAGATGCAGATGGTGCGCAGAATCAAATGTAAACTCTTTAGTTAGCGCTACGCGGCGGCGGTGATAACGAAGCTGCTCCGGCTGAATATCTTCATACAGGCGCTGTACACTATGTGGAATCTCAAATCCCGACATTCTTCCTTCTCCTTTCCATATCGTGAAATCGGCGCACCTCCGGAAACTAAAAAACGGGACCTCCAACATGGCGGTCCCGTGTACTGTCGCTTTTTACTAAAAAATAAAAAAATCCCCTTCACCAGGGGATAGAACAGTCAATACTCCGGTGGTATTTTTAACGTTGGTATCGCCACACAACAACGATTGATTCAATTGTACGTAGCCATTATACCGGAGTCTCTGCTAAAAACTCAAGCAGAAAATCATAAATATACGGATTGGCCGCCAAAATACTACTGCGCTCAGCGAATGGAATCTCCCCGCCCTCTAAAGTAGTAATCCTGCCACCCGCCTCTTCAACAAGCAAGCGGCCTGCGCCATAATCCCACGGATTTAAGTTGAGATTAATATATCCATCCAATCGGCCCACCGCAACATAAGCTAACTCTAATGCCGCTACACCATAGACGCGAACGCCGCGTGAGCGGTGAGCGAGACGCTGCGCTTTCTCTGAGAGACCGCTCTTCATGGCACGCCGATTCCAGAACAAGCCGGTTGAGAGAAGCGCTTCTTTCATCTCCTTATTGCGCTCCACCTGTATCGGCATGTCATTAAGGAATAGACCGCCGCCACGCTCTGCATAAAACATCTCTTTGCGGGTCGGATCATAGACAACACCTGCTTCACATACACCTTTATGATATACCGCAATGGATATACAATAGTTCTGCTGCTGGTGTACGAAATTGGTTGTCCCGTCAATCGGATCAACCATCCATACCGTGTCAAACTCACTGGGCTTACAAGCAATCAGCCCTTCTTCACCCAGTATGCCATGGTCAGGATACGCTTTAATAATCTTATCTATGACAAATTGCTCAACCGCCCGATCCACAGACGTCACCAGATCGGATGCAGACGATTTATACATAACTTCTAATGGTCGGGACAGCATCTCGGCAACCAAGTCTCCTGCACCTAATGCACAGCGCTTCGCCAGCAAGCCCCATGCCTTCACTTGTGTATTTTCCACGATTTTCGCCTCACACTTCTGATTCGTCATTCTTCTTATACTAACTTTACCCCATTTGTCTGATGGGTATAAAGAAAATTTTTCTTTTCTTGCCCATTCCCACACTTTTCAAGTTTTCCTCGCTTTTTCGCATGAATTGTGTTACTTTTCAGTTAAAATACCAAAGGAGAGTACACGATGGCTTTTAACTGGCATGAAGCATGTGCAACACACTGGAATAAGATGTCTGATCACTGGCAGGCAAATAGCGAAGAAATGTGGGAGACAGGAAGCCGTAAGTCCATTCTTCCCGTACTAACCCGTTATATACAACCCGAAGGCGGTCCTGTACTTGATGCCGGATGCGGCGATGGATACGGCAGCGTGAAGCTCTCAGAACGCGGCTTTGATGTGATTGGTATTGATATCTCTGAAGAGATGATCAATAAAGCGAACACGCGCGAAAAAAATGGATGCTCTCTTTCCTTTAAAAAAGCGGATTTGCGCGATCTCCCATTTGAGCTGGCGAGCTTTCAAGCAATTATGGCTATTAATGTCATTGAATGGACGGATACGCCTCGTGAGATGCTGCTGAATTTGCAGCAATACATACGACCAGGCGGCCTGCTTGCGCTTGGCATTCTTGGTCCGACCGCGGCACCGCGCGAACATGGATATCGTCGCTTGTATGGTGAGGATGTCGTGCTGAATACGATGATGCCATGGGAATGTGAGCGACTGCTTACAGAGAACGGATATGAAATCATACACCAGGAAGGCGTCTACAAGCGCGGAGTGACTGCTGAGATGACGAATGTCCTCTCCCATGAATTACAACAGGCTGTAAGCTTCCTCTGGATGTTTTATGCCCGTCCCCACACTTCTATATAATACTAAAGAAGTCTTCCGTATCTTGCGGAAGACTTTTTATTGCCTGTACACAACTTCTTTGCTTGCTTCCCGTCTAACTTTATAAGAAAATGATGCGACGCTTATCCAGCATGCAAAGAAAGGAACATGGATCATGAAGTGGCAACGAATCGCGGCCGTCCTGCTTACAACAGGGGGATTGCTCATGACAGGAACCGGATGTTCGTCCATTGACACGCGCTCTCCCTCCGCCCAAACGGAAGAAGCAAAGAGTTGGATCGCCCAGCAAATGAAACTGAAACAAGCCTCCATCAATGAATGGGAGAAGATGGCCGATCAGGCCAAATCATCTCCAGCCGATCAGGCCGTCTCACAGCTTGCCGTCAATGTTCTCTCAAAGAATGTAGCCTCTTTGATTGCCGAGAATGGAAAAAATAAGCCCGCCCTTTTAGCAAGTGTAATGAAAAAGGAAAAAGTAAGTGAACCTACAAACCTGCCTTCCCTCGCTTCTCTTACGCTGGCAGCAAAAAATCAACTCGATGGCGGAAAAACACTGTACCGCCTTGAAGGTAAGGTCTTCACTTCCGTACCTGAGCGGCTGTATCCTGTAACGATCGTTGTCCGGGTTAGCAAGCAGGGGCATATCGAGTACTTTGACATTGATCGGTAAGCAGAAAAGAACCAGGCGCAGTTGAGTGCCTGGTTCTTTTCTGCTTATTTTATTGATGCTGCGCCTACAAGATAAGAGATGCGTTCACATACTTCCGCAATATCCTCATCCGTAATATGCCGATGTGTAACAAAGCGGATAATTCCTTCATCGAACGGAGATGCTTTGACTCCCTTTTCAGCAAGCTTTGCTTGAAATTCCGATTCATTCATGCCTGTTTTTGTCACATCACACATAATAATATTCGTCTCTACCGTATCTGTATTAACATACAATCCAGGAATCGCATTCAATCCAGCCGCAAGCTGCTTGGCACGAGCATGGTCCTCATGCAGACGCTGGCTCATCACCTCAAGCGCATGCAGCCCCGGCGCTGCAAGTACACCCACCTGGCGCAGACCACCGCCTAACCGCTTCCGCCAACGCCTAGCCTCCTCAATAAACTCCCGTGTTCCCGTGAGCACGGAACCAATGGGAGCACTCAATCCTTTGGATAAGCAGAACTGAATCGAATCTACATATTTTCCGTATTCTTTTGCAGAAGCGCCGGAAGCCGCTACCGCATTAAACAGGCGGGCTCCATCCATATGAATCAGCAGCCCGTGCTTTTTGGCAAGAGTATGAATCTCTTCCATCTTATGCAGCAAAATCACGCGTCCACCCGCTTTATTATGCGTATTCTCCAGGCAGATCATCCGGGTGCGCGGCTGATGCACATCATAACTATCACGCAGCGCACGCCGAATCGCCTGCGCGGAAGGACATCCTCCCTCCTCTGCAACAGGACGCAATTGAAGTCCGCCTAATGCAGCCGGAGCCCCTCCCTCATACAGATAAATATGGCTGTTCTCACCCACAATCACTTCTTCACCAGGACGGCAGGAGGAAAGCAGAGCCAACTGATTCCCCTGTGTTCCGCTCGTAACAAACAAGGCTGCTTCGTGTCCTACAACCTCAGCCGCCTTTTCTTCTAGACGGCGAACGGTAGGATCTTCTCCATACACATCATCGCCCACTTCAGCTTCATACATAAGCGTACGCATCTCTTCTGTTGGTTTTGTTAGCGTATCGCTGCGAAGATCAATAATTTTCAATCATCTCGTCTCCTTCTGCTCCGAAGCGGCAATTCTTCAGCACCTGCCACTTCTGCGCTGTAATTCGGATGCTCCTCAATAATGCGGCGCATATTATCGAGCCATGCATTGATACCCGCGATTTTATCCAGATCCTTGTTCGTAAAAATCGTGCGTTGAAAATACGGCTGCACCTCATACATGCGTTCCTCTAAGTTGTGGTCAAAATTATTCCACTTCATCATTTGCCGCACGTCTCCGTTATTTTCAACGACATCGCAAATCCAATAGTACTGAGACTGAATATCGCGAATCATCTCATATGCTCTCCGCTGATCGCTCGTATACTGCTCCTCTACGGCCCACTGCCGCTCACGCTTGCTGTAAGCAAAATACGCAAGAAAGTGAATGACCGTTGCTAAAAATAAACCCAATGTAAAAATAAATCCGGTGTAGTACATCCAATCGGGTATGTAAATCGAACTTAAGAGGCCCACGCTTAAATGATAGCACAGCGAGACGACCCAAAAACCGATAATGAATGGATTGGGCCGGGTCAACTGCGTTTCTCTCTTTTGCACAGGTCGTGTAGAAATGGTTGCAAACGCCTGCAAATATGCATCAAGGAAAATTACGCTTAAAAAAAACAGCCCTGCTTCCAATCCGATTCGTTTCGTATAATCGGCCGGTACCTTAATATAGTAAAGCAACATATAGAAAACGATAAGGTAGACAAGCGATAATGCTGTCCATACAAGAGCACGCCCGCCTTTACGCTTTTCTCTGCGCTGGCGGTATTTTTCTGTACGCGAAAGGGGATCCAACCTCCGTCACCATCTTTCTCTGTCATTCTAACAATTTTGGCGATTTCTTCATAAATAATATATTTGGACTATACATGTAAAGATCAAAAAGTACGATTTTCCCTCTCACGATCCCGATTTTCGAAAAAAAGAAAGCCTCTACGTTACGCAGAGGCTGTTGTTGTTGATTGTTTGTCTTTTTTTATCTTACCACTAATTAGAACGCCTGCAACCACTACAGCAATAACAATCCATTTGACAACCGGATTTTCGGCAAAAAACGGAACGATAAACTTCTCAGCAACCATCATCTTCGCTGCCGTATAAGCAAGGACACCGCCACCAACGAAGATCAGCCATGGGAAACGATCGAGTAATTTAATAATTACCTGGCTTCCCCATACTACAAGCGGAATGCTGATCAAAAGACCCAACACAACCATACCTGTATGGCCTTGTGCGGCACCGGCTACGGCAAGCACATTATCAAGTCCCATCATCACATCCGCGATAATGATTGTTCGAATGGCACCAAATAGTGAGCTGCTGCTTTTAATATTGCCTTCGTCCTCTTCCCCGATCAAAAGCTTATAGGCGATCCAGACGAGAATTGCTCCACCAATAAGGTGAAGTCCAGGAATATTCAACAGCCAAACCACAAAAACGGTAGCAATTGCACGAATAGCGATCGCACCGACCGTCCCCCAAATAATTGCCTTCTTCTGCTGTTCTTTCGGCAAGTTCCGGGAAGCAAGCCCGATTACAATGGCATTGTCACCGGCAAGCACCAGGTCAATAATGATAATGGAAAAAAGCATTGAAAAAAATTGTGGGGATAAAAACTCCACGCTAATCATTCCTCCTCACTAAGGTCGTACCTTTATGCACGCGACAAAAATGTTAAAAACCTCCATAAAAACACAAAAAGACCCGGCCGTATACGGCACAGGTCTTGCTTACAACATTCGCATGCTGTCGATAGAGCCGGGGTTCCCGCCAAGGTTCCCGTAATGACGACACTATCGTTTTCAAAGCTACTCCCCTATGGGCTATTCTGTTATTTATAACATACACCCAGCGGCAATGTGTGTCAATCTATAATTTGACGCACAAATGATTGAATGAATTTGCCATTTATCATACCATAAAAATGTGAGCATATCATTTTACGAAAGAGAGGGTTCAATTATGCCATCGATTGATACATTCCTCGCCTCGCGTCTTACACAGCTCGAAAACTTATCTACAGCAGCCGCACAGGCATATTGGCAGGCTACAACCACCGGTGAAGAGCAATATGAAAAACAGTATGTACAATACCGACAGGACTTGATCCGCTTATTCTCTAATAAAGATGATTATGCATTACTAAAGGAATGGCTGGCCGATGAAAAAAACGGATACGATGTATTATTGAACCGCCAACTGGTACTGCTTGGGAATGAATACCTTCCAAACCAGCCAGATGCCGAGCTTCTTTCTGCGATCGTACATAAAGAAAGCGAAATCGAAGGTGCATTCACTCGCTTTCGTGCTTCCGTTAATAACCAGTCTGTATCCGATAACGAAATCCAGGATATATTACAAAACGAGACTGATTCCTCTCTCCGCCGCCAAGCATGGGAGGCAAGCAAACAGATTGGAAGTCAGGTAGCACACAGCGTGATCGAGCTTGTCAAACTGCGCAACCGCTGTGCTCAAGAAGTCGGCTTCAAAAATTATTATGCTATGTCGCTCAAATTACAGGAACTTGATGGACGGGATCTCTTCGCTATTCTCGACTCGCTAGAGGAGAAGACAACAGAGCCGTTCCGCCGTATGAAACAAAAGCTCGATGAGCAGCTAGCACGCAAATTCAACATTGCCTCAGATAATCTCATGCCGTGGCATTATGCCGATCCTTTCTTCCAAGGAGCTCCCGCTCTTGAGGGCGTGCAGCTCGATCCGTATTTTAAAGAGAAAAATATTATAACGATCGCCAAACGCTTCTTCAGCGATATCGGATTGGATGTAGAAGATATCATCGAGCGCAGTGACCTTTTTGAGCGACCGAACAAAAATCAGCACGCTTATTGTATTGCTGTTGATCACAGCGGAGATATACGTATCCTCGCCAATCTGCGTGATAACGAATCGTGGATGAGCACCTTGCTGCATGAGTTGGGGCATGGGGTTTATGACAAATACATCGACCGCACGCTCCCATACCTGCTGCGCACCCCGGCACATACACTAACCACAGAAGCGATTGCCATGCTGATGGGACGGCTGACTAAAGATTCCGAGTGGCTCAAGCTGTATGCTGACGTACCGGAACAGGAAGCGCTGCAATTAAAAGAAGCTCTCGAAGACTATGTAAGCATGAGCATGCTCATCTTCGTGCGCTGGGGTCTTGTCATGGTCCACTTCGAACATGAGATGTACCATGATCCCGATCAGGATTTGAATGCGTTATGGTGGTCGCTTGTGGAACGTTTTCAACTGATTACAAAACCTAAAGACCGTAATGAGCCGGATTGGGCCGCCAAAATCCATATCGGAACCGCACCTGTCTACTACCAGAATTATATTTTAGGTGAGCTTATGGCCTCCCAACTGCATTTCATGATGCTTGACGAGCTGAAGAATGAGTCATACCTGCAAAAGAAAAGCACCGGCTCCTACCTTATCCGCCGTATTTTTCATTCCGGCGCTCAAGTACCCTGGTATGAACTTCTCAAGAACGCTAACGGCGAAGGATTGAATCCTGATTACTTCGTAAAACAATTCGTACGATAACATAAGAAAAGGCGCCTCCATCATGCGGATGGAAGCGCCTTTTTAAGCTAGTTTCTCACCGTGTTACGCACTTGATCCGAGCTTCGAATCGGCAGGAACATCATTGCAAAACCGAGTAATACGACAATACCGGAAATACCAAACGGGGCTTGCGGAAAGAGCATATGTCCGAAAACTCCGGATAGAATCGGGGCAAAGCCTGCGCCCATCCAACGCACGAAGTTATATACACCAGAGGTAACGCCCCTCTCATACGGTGATGACTCCATTACATGCGTTGTGAACAGTGCATTATTCAAGCCGGAGACGAGTCCTGAGAGCATGATGAGGATAATCTGTATCCACACTACCTTAACGAAGAACAACAGGAATAAGAACATGCTGAAAACTAACAAACTGTAGCGAAGCAGACGCTTCGGCTTATATGTTCGCTCCAACTTATGCGATAGAATGGCAGAGCCGTATGCGAGACAGAGACCCCAACCAAAGAAAATCAGCCCGAGTTGAATCGGCGATACCTTCAGTACGAGCGGCGAATAGGCCAATACAGTGAAAAAACCGTAATTATACAGCATACCTGCAAGCGCCCCCTGCAGAAACGGCGGATAGGAGAAGAGGTGGCCCATCTCTTTGAACCCTGCTGTTTTCCGCTTCTGCTTCTGCGACGGCACTTTCACCAGGACGCTAACCATTACAAACGCAGCCAGAATCAAAAGCCCTGTGGCAATAAACGGATAGCGCCACGTATATCCGCCCAGAATCCCTCCAACAAGCGGTCCGCCCGCCATTCCCAGTCCAATCGCAGCTTCATATAAGCCGATAGCGGAACTAACTTCACTAGATAGCGCGATTAGAAGCGTCATCGCTGTGGCAAAGAAGAAGGCATTGCCCAATCCCCAACCGGCGCGAAAGAGAGACAGTTCCATAATCGTATGCGAGAAGCCGCAGAGCAGCGCAAATATCGTAACAATTGCAAGCCCCGTTACCATCATCGGTTTATCACCGAATTTTCCAGCCAGAAGACCTGCCGGAAGCATCATGATCGCCATTGTGAAAATATAAGAGGTAAATAACATTTCAACTTGCCATTTGGTAGCGCCAATCTGTTCTGCAATCGAGGGCAGGATCGGATCGACTACACCGATTCCCATAAATGCAAGAAATGTAGCAAACACTGTAATGGCTCTCGCTCTTTTCTTTTTACTTTCACTTAACTCCAAGTTTCTCACTCCCCTTATGCATCATCTACTGTTGCATGTCTATTTTTCATCTGTGTATTGATACTTTCTCGTAAGCGGCAACTCGTTATTGATTCCTTTGGAAAAGAGAATCTGATGAATAGAGAGACCGCCCATTCTGAAAAAAGCCGCACTTGAACGCAAGTACAACCGCCACATACGAACAAACTTCTCATCATACATCGCGCGTACTTTCTCCTCACTTTGGTCGAAACGCTCAGCCCACCGATCAAGCGTCATCGCGTAATGCATGCGCAAACTTTCCACATCAATTGTATGCATATCATAATCAGGAAGCAGGTGCATGATTTCCCTAAGCGCGGGAATATAACCACCGGGGAAGATATACTTCTCAATCCACGGATCACCCGGTTCCTCTTTCATATGTGTAATGGTATGCAAAAGCATGAGCCCTCCGTCTGTAAGAAGCGTTTGAACGGTTTTCAAGAAGTCGGGATAGTGGCTTTGACCAACATGCTCAAACATGCCTACACTGGCAATTTTATTGAACACTCTTCTAGTCTTGGGAAGATCCTGATAATTCATCAACTCAACCTCTACCTGTCCGATAAGGCCAAGTTGGGCAATTCTCTCCTTCGTCTTCTTAAACTGCTCTTCACTTAAGGTAATGCCCATCGCTTTGACACCATATTGCTGTGCAGCACGTATGATCAGCCATCCCCACCCGCTTCCGATATCAAGTAATGTCTCTCCCTCTTTGAGCTGCAGTTTTTTCAATACATGGTCGATTTTTTGGAGCTGCGCTTGCTCCAGCGTATCTTCAGGCGTTTTGAAATAAGCGCAGGAATAGCTCATTGTCTCATCGAGCCACAGAGAGTAGAAGTCATTGCCCACATCATAATGATGTTGTACATTTTCCTTTTGCTTGTGTCCGCTTCGCTTTGGAAGTAGAGCAAGCTTCTCAGTCCATATCATGCTGCGATTCGATGTGGCCGCACGTATCAACTCTTCAATCTCACCCTCAAGCTCAATGCTTTTGTCCATATACGCTTCACCAAAGGCTACAGATGGTTGTTTTATAAACAAACTAAACGGGAGTTTTTTATGAAAAGTTAACGTAAAACGCGGGGTTCCTTTGCCGTACATTTCGGTTGTACCGTCCCAGAAATTAACTTGGAAAGAAACAGAAGTAATTTTGTTAAAAAACTGTTGAAACAAATACTTTTGCATACTACCTCTCCTTCGCTTTTAACTTCTTAGTACATAGCTTGATACATCATATGGAAAAATAAACAAAATGAAAACAATGTTAATTAAATAGTTTATAAAACTAATTATATATGTAAATTTTTATATATGAAGAACATGATTGAGTATAATACGCTATGCTTGTATATGTCAATATTTATATATATAATAAATGTATTCTTGTTGCATAGATGGAGGAACGACATGAATGCTTTAAGCTACGCTCTATTGGGTATGCTTGCACGTAAAGCATGCTCAGGTTATGAATTAACACAAAAGCTAGAAATATTCTGGCAGGCCAAGCACAGCCAAATCTATCCACTACTTACCAAGCTTGAACAAAATGGGCTTGTAACGTTTATTCATGTCGAACAGACGGGAAAACCTGATAAAAAGATATATTCCATTACAGACAAAGGCACGTCTTTACTTAGGGAGTGGATTGCCGAATCTCCCGCACCTCCGGTAATCCGGGATGAATTCCTTGCTAAAGTCTATTCCATCAGACTGACCGATCCTGCTACAGCAAAACGTCTGTTCCATGAGCGTATCGAAAGCTTTGAGGAAAAAATCCTGTTTCGTAGGCAGGATATTGAAAAGATGAAAAAAGAATACGGCCAAGATATCGAGAATATGGCCTCCAAGCATTTCGGACGCTATCTAATCTTTGAGCGGAAGCTGAGGCAGGAGGAAGAAGAGATTGCATGGTGCCGGTGGGCGCTCCGCTTACTCGATAACACAGCGACGGAGGCAACATAACACGCTTTTCGCACAAAAAAACCGGAACAGCGGCTAAATAAAGCCTCCGTCCCGGTTTTTTCATTATTTTTTCTTTCTTTTCTTATATGAATCCTGAATGGATTTACGGCGCTCTTTACGCTGCTGTTTTTCCTTTTCCAGACGGATTTTTTTCTTGTAGCCAGGCTTTACTTTGGCTGGCTGCGCCTTGGCACGTCCGCCCTGCGGCTTGGCCGCCGGCTTTTTCTCCGCGCTTCGTTCATCTGCCTGCCGCTCCTGTTCCGTAACCTCAGCAGCAGTTTCGACTCTCCGGCGCACTTTGCGTTCCTCGCGTTTTTTACCGCCTAAGAACTTCTGCTCAACACCGCCGCTAATGGAGCGGGAAAAGCGATCGAACCACTGCTTCTGACGCGGAGAGATGAGCGAGATGGCTTCCCCCTCTTGTCCTGCACGTCCTGTTCGACCTACACGATGAATATAGCTTTCTACATCTGAAGGCATGTCATAGTTGAATACGTGGGTAATCCCCTCTACATCCAATCCCCGGGCAGCAATATCCGTTGCCACAAGATATTGAAATTTCGCCTCACGAAAAAGATCCATTACCTGTTCACGCTTTTTCTGGCTAAGATCACCGTGCAGCGCTTCGGCTTCGATACCGTTCTCCTGTAGACGGCGAACCAGCTCATTAACCCGCTGCTTCGTATTGGCAAAGATGACTGCCAGATAAGGCCTAGCCTCTCCTACAAGCTTCATCAGCACGTCCAGTTTCTCGCTCTGATTGACTACATAATAGGATTCTTTCGTATTCTCTGCTGTCATCTGCTTTTTCTCAACGCGCACAATTTGCGGCTCCCGCATAAAACGATGCGCCAGACGGCGAACACCATCCGGAACAGTTGCCGAGAATAGAAGGACCTGCTTCTGGTGGGTGGTCTGGATAAAGATTTCTTCTACCTCTTCTACAAAGCCCATCTCCAACATCTTATCGGCTTCGTCAAGGACCAGCGTATGAATCCGTCCAAAATGAAGCGTCTCTCGGCGCAGATGGTCAAGAATCCGACCTGGGGTTCCTACAACAATGTCCACATGCTTGGAGAGCTTGCTGATCTGGCGCATAATATCCTGTCCACCGTGCAGCGACAATACGCTAATTCCCATATGCTTGCCTAAATCAGCAATGTCTTCGGCAATTTGAATAGCCAGCTCGCGCGTTGGTGTCATCACAAGCGCCTGTACATCTTTTTTATCTGGGTCAAGCTTCTGAAGCATAGGGATAACGAATGCAGCCGTCTTCCCTGTACCTGTCTGCGCTTGTCCGAGAACATCTTTGCCTTCAAGGGCCAGCGGAATCGCCTGTGCTTGAATTGGAGTTGGCTCTTTATAATATAAATCTGCAATACCTTGCAGAATCTCCGGCTTCAGCTGAAAAGCTATGAATGAATTCATGATTTCCTTCCTTTCTCTGCAAAAACAAACTATTTCTTATTCTACCCGAAGTCTCTCTATAATTTCTACCCAAAAAAGGAAAACAGGCACAAACGGTCATTCCGTTTTGTGCCTGCGCTTTGTTACATGAATTTGCTCATGAATACTTCATCTACATGCTTATCATCTAGGATAAACTGGGCCTTGCGGCGACCTTCAATAACAAAGCCGTACTTCTTGTACATCTCAATGGCTCGTTCGTTATCCGCAAATACATCAAGGCACACCTTCTCTAGCTTCTGATGCTCGGCCCATTGCAGTGCATAATCCATCAGCTTCGACCCGATGCCATAGCCCTGAAATTCCGGTCCAAGCCAAATACGAAATGTACCTATATGGCGATTCATCTCTAAAGTGCCGCGCTTAATTTGTGCCACACCAGCAATGACTTCTCCAAATTCAGCCACAGCGTACAGACTCCCCTCCTGCTTCATGCGGCCAATTAAAGCGGCCTCCTCTTCTGCGCTGTTCATCGTCTCTTTTTCTTCTTCTAGGTAGATACCGTCATCAAGCACACGATGCAGACGATGAATAATATGTCGCGCATCTTCTTCCATCGCCTGTCTGAGTATCATGGTTTTATTATTTTTTAAACGATATAGCCAGATTTTCCGAAACGTATCCTGTTGTTTTCTTTTGATCTTCATGCTAATCTCCTCCGCTCCTGAGTGAATAACCTAGCAAACAAGTTAGTAGTATATTACCTCAGGAAGAGAAGGGTTATTACATCGAAGCAAACTTGTTGCGGCCATTTTATAAAAGCACACACATCATATGTACAGAAGTTTTTTAAAATTTTCTTCTCCATTCTTATTCAGATTTGTTATAATGAAAAAAATTCAATAGCAAAGAAAGTACTACTAGGGGAACCCGATGAGCCGGGCTGAGAATGAAACGCGATGAAGTTTCTAAACTCTTGGGACCTGATCTGGTTTGTACCAGCGTAGGAAAGTAGGCGGCAGACAAGCATTTTATACAATGCAGGCAAGCCGGGTCCCATATAGGGTCCCGGCTTTTTTATTTTACGCTTGGAGGTACAAAAATGCGGCATGCTTTTCACGTACTCAGCAGCGGCACGCAGCCGCTTACAGTCGTCTGCCGAATTGCGGCACAAATTCATCCGTATGTTGATCTTTTTCACCTGCGTGAGAAAGAGAAGACAGCCAAAGAACTGTGGGAATGGGTGCAACAAATAACAGCGTCTGGTATCCCCTCCGCTAAGCTCGCAATTAATGACCGTGCAGATATCGCACAAGCAAGCGGAGCGGCAGCCATCCAGGCCACCTACCATAGCATGCCAGCCGCCGTACTTCGCCAACTGGCTCCTACTCAATTACTTGGTGTATCTGTTCATAGTCTATCTGAAGCAAAAGCTGCTGAGGCGGCAGGGGCCGATTATGTACTATACGGACATATTTTCCCCTCCGCTTCAAAGCTTGGCCAGCCGGGTCGTGGACTTGAACTACTTCAAGAGATGGCCGAAAGCATCGACTTGCCTGTCATTGCGCTTGGAGGTATTACACCAGATCGTGCGGCGGATGTGCTTGCAACTGGATGTACGGGTATTGCAGCATTATCCGCCGTTATGCAGTCGATCGATCCGGTACTTTCTGTGAAGGAATTTCATCAGGCTATCCAGGATGCGCGCGTACCCCCCAGGTATGCGTGGCCTCCTAACAGGGAGGAAAAAAGAAAATGAATACGTATGATGTGATTATTGTCGGGGGCGGAGTCATCGGCGTCTCTATCGCCTATCAGCTCTCTAAGCGTGGAAAAAAGGTCGCTGTCTTGGAACGGGACACGATCGGTGCGCACGCTTCAAGTGCGGCAGGAGGCATGCTCGGTGCTCAAGTAGAATTTACCGAACCAGGACCGCTCGTTGATCTGTCGCTCAGAAGCCGGGCGATGTTCAAGGAATTGGCAGAAGAGCTTAGGGCGGCGTCCGATATTGATATCGGCTTAAATGAATCCGGGATGCTTCGTATTGCTTGGACCACCGAGGAGGCCGCAGCTCTTAAGCAGCGCGGTTGCTGGCAGCAAACACACGGCCTTCGTGCTGACTGGCTGGACCAGCCGGATGTGATTAAGATGGAACCTAAAGTAAGCCGTGAGATTGCCGGAGCTCTGTATCTGCCAGATGATACCCAGGTTTCTGCACCTGATTTAACGAGAGCCTTTGCAGTTGCCGCCGCCCGCCATGGAGCGGAGCTTGTGGAACATTGTGAAGTGCTTCATATCGAACAGGAGGGCGAGCATGTTACTGGCATCGTGACTTCGCGCGGTAAATGGACGGCAAAACAATATGTTCTAGCCGCCGGAGCCTGGAGCGGACGCATCGCACATATGCTTGGTCTGACTCTTGCCGTCTTTCCGATTAAAGGCGAGGCTTTCTCTGTCCTATCAATGCGGCAGCCCGTACAAAAAACAATGTATGCCGACGGCTGCTATATCGTACCCAAAGATGGCAATCGTCTACTGATTGGAGCCTCGTCTGCTGATTGCGGATTTGACAGCCGTCTGACTATCGATGGGCTGCAGGCGCTCATGGCAAAAGCCATTCGACTCCTGCCTGAACTTAAGAACTGCCCGTTAGAAAAAGCATGGGCCAGTCTACGTCCACAAACAGAGGACGGTATGCCATATTGCGGCCCGATCGCTTCCTATGCGAATGTATTGGCCGCTACCGGACATTATCGCAATGGAATTCTTCTCAGTCCGCTTACCGGAAAGATCATCGCTGATATGGTAACAGGAGATGCACACGCAACCTTATAAAGTTAGGAGGCATCACTCTCATGACACTCACGATTAATGGCGAAGTGCAAAATGTACCAAGCACCATAGTAAATGTCCAACAACTGCTTGAATACCTGCATCTAGCCGATCGTATCGTCGTGGTGGAAATCAACCGCGACATCCTGCAAAAACAACAGCACACAAGTACAGCACTTACAGACGGTGACATAATTGAGCTTGTACATTTCGTTGGTGGAGGTTGATCGATAATGCTCACAATTGGACCTTATACTTTCTCATCCCGACTCCTGCTTGGCACAGGCAAATTTGCGGATTTTGATATCCAGCGCCGTGCCGTGGATGTCTCGGAAACAGAGATTCTTACTTTCGCGGTACGCCGGATGAATATTTATGACCCGGCACAACCGAATTTTTTAGAACAGCTTGATCTGAAGAAATACAAGCTCCTGCCTAATACAGCCGGAGCAAGCACTGCGGAAGAAGCGGTACGCATTGCACGTCTTGCTCGTGCTTCAGGCTTGTGCGATATGATTAAAGTCGAAGTCATCGCAGATATGAAAACCCTCCTGCCTGATCCGCTTGCAACTTTAGAGGCAACAAAAGTTCTTGTCGAAGATGGATTTATCGTTCTTCCCTATACGAATGATGATCCTGTGCTAGCGCGTCATCTACAGGAAGCAGGCGCTCATGCAGTCATGCCTGGCGCCTCCCCGATCGGCAGCGGCCAAGGTATTCTCAATCCGCTTCATTTAAGCATCATCATTGAGGAAGCACGCGTTCCGATTATTATCGATGCAGGGATTGGAACTCCATCCGATGTAGCGATTGCCATGGAGCTTGGGGCTGATGGCGTTCTGCTTAATACAGCCGTAGCCGGTGCCGCCGATCCAGTTAAAATGGCAGAAGCGATGATGCTTGCGGCCAAAGCAGGGCGGCTAGGCTATGAAGGAGGGCGAATTCCAAGAAAACGGTATGCGCAGGCAAGCAGTCCAATGGAAGGCATGAGCATGTAATGAGCATACCCGCTCAGCTTCTTAGAAAACTTGCAGCATATGAGGTAACGATTGAGGAACCTGTAAGCGGAGGAGATATATGTGAAGCGGCAGCCGTACGCATCAATGGAGAGCGCTGCTTTCTCAAGTGGAGATTGAATGCTCCGCCAGGCTTTTTTGCCTGGGAGAGCCGTGGACTGGCGTTATTGCGCAATGCACATGAGAAACACCGTACCGGTGTATATGTACCGGTTGTTAGAGAAGCGGACGACGATTTCCTGCTGCTCGAATGGATCGAGCCTGGTCATAAATCAGGCAGCGCAGCTAAGGCGCTTGGACACGGGCTTGCTTGGCAGCATCGCTGTACGGGCGAAAGTTATGGACAGGAGCAGGGTGGCTTTATCGGTCGTCTGCCACAGCCGAAGGGACAGAGCGATAATTGGGCGAAGCTGTATGCTGAGAAGCGGTTGGGCATGTTCTTACATCTCGGAAAACAGGATTGGCCAAGCAAGCGGCTTCATAGGCTTGAGACTCTCTGTGCACAAATCAATCGCTGGCTTAACCACAATCCTCTTCCCTCCCTTCTGCACGGCGACCTATGGAGCGGCAACTGGATGAGCACAGAGGATGAGACCGGCTCTACGCCTGTATTGATCGATCCCGCGTCTTCCTATGGAGATCGCGAACAGGACATGGCAATGACCGAACTATTTGGAGGCTTTCCATCCGCATTTTATGATGCATATAATGAAGTGAATCCGCTTGACCATGCTGGCTACAAAGAGCGGAAGCCGTTCTATCAGCTCTATTATCTACTCGTTCATCTTATGCTTTTTGGCGAATCCTATGGTGCTTCTGTCGATCGTATTCTACAGCGTTATACCAAATAGTAAATCTCGCCATAATAAAGGCGGAGCCCCATCTATGCAGTGGCTCCGCCTTTCATTATTTTAATGATTCAAAATTCCGTATCTCTCTGTCTCATCAAGCCGGATGTCGGCCGCTTCTTCGAGACGTCCCATCAGCGCATAACGCATACTATCGAGCAGCGCTTCCCAGCTTGCTTCAATCACATTGGCCGAGACACCTACTGTGCTCCAACTACTCTCGCCTTCTTTGGTCGATTCTATTAATACCCGCACTTTGGAAGCTGTTGCATCCTGTTCGCTCAATACCCGTACTTTGTAATCAGTCAGGTACATTTCATTAATATCAGGGAAGAACGATTCGACAGCTTTGCGCAATGCGTTGTCAAGCGCATTGACCGGACCGTTCCCTTCCGCTACCATATGGACAATTTTGTCATTCACCTTAACCTTTACAGTAGCTTCCGTGACGGCATCCTGTTCGCCAACCTTTTCCATTAATACTTTGAACGACTCAACAGTAAACACTTCTTCATACTCACCAAGTCCCTTGCGCACGAGCAGCTCAAACGACGCTTCCGCTCCTTCATACTGATATCCTTGGTGCTCAAGTTCCTTTACCCGCTGAATAATTGCACGGCCCTCGGGTGTGTTTTTATCCAAATCGATATTAAGCTCCTGCGCCTTGAACAATAGGTTGCTCTGACCAGCCAGCTCTGATACGAGTACGCGTCTTGTATTGCCTACAACTTCAGGTTTAATATGCTCATACGTCTCAGCCGCCTTCAAAATTGCGCTTACGTGCATACCGCCTTTATGTGCAAATGCACTCTGACCTACAAATGGCTGCGTATTCGGCGGCATGATATTGGCGATCTCATATACGTAACGCGACGTATTGGTCAACTGTTTCAATTGAGCTTCCGGCACGCAGCAATAGCCAAGCTTTACCTGCAAGTTCGGGATAATGGAGATAAGGTTGGCGTTGCCACAGCGCTCACCAAAGCCGTTAATCGTACCTTGTACCTGTGTAGCACCGGCTGCAACAGCCGCAAGCGAATTCGCAACGGCTAGCTCGCCATCATTATGACAGTGGATGCCTACCGGTGTATTGATCGTCTTGCGTACGCATGCGACAATCTCACTGATCTCATGAGGCAGCGATCCTCCGTTCGTATCGCATAGGGTTAGCCAATCTGCTCCGGCATCCGCCGCTCGCTGTATTGTTGCGAGTGCATAATCTTGATTTTGCTTATAGCCATCAAAGAAATGCTCCGCATCATAAATAACTTCGAGCCCCTTTTCTTTTAAAAACCGAACCGATTCATAGATCATATTCAGGTTTTCTTCAAGCGTCGTCCCTAATGCTTCTGTAACATGGAAGTCCCAGCTTTTGCCGAATATTGCGACAGCTTCGACTCCGCTCTCGATAATCATATTTAAATTCGCATCCGCCTCTGCCGCCACACCAAATCGTCGCGTGCTGCCAAATGCGGTAATTTTTGCGTGTGTTAGCCGTAGCTCTTTTGCTTTATGAAAAAATTCCATATCCTTTGGATTGCTGCCGGGCCAGCCGCCTTCAATATAATGCACGCCAAGCTGGTCCAGCTTTTTGGCGATCTTCAGCTTATCATCCACCGAAAGACTTACACCTTCGCCCTGAGTGCCATCCCGTAAAGTTGTATCATAAATAAAAACCTGCGTGTTCAACCTTCCGTCATCCTCCCCTGTTTCAATCTCTCCATGTTCCATTTAATTATTCTGAATTCATTATTTTTTTCTGTAAAGTATATCATATCATACACAGGGTAGCTATACATTACTTTTTTCGCTATGATAAAGAAGCCAACAAGGAAAACGAAAAGCAGGGGGATAGTATGCGCAGCCGCTATTATGGAACACCGGAATCTCTACCCTTTACCGAAGCGCTTGCTGTGTACGAATATATCGTGCCGCGTCTGGGTAAATCAATTCACCGTCACGGACAATACTTGATCGATCGGGATGCATTGCTTACGCCAGCTAATCTGGACTGCTTTCACTGCCATCTTGTGCACGGACATAACTGCTGTGAGAGTGGACAGCCATATTCCATGCATGGTGAGAACCTGACTTTATTCAATGAACATGCATTTGTTATCCTGGATATGTACGCACATGACGGGCGAGCTGAAGCAGTTAGAAAAACCGGGATATATGAGCAGAACGCGCAGACGAATCATTATCCATCCATCCGCAAGCATAAAGGCGATTGCCTCTATCTTATTGAAGAGGATGGCAAGCGTCTGTGCGCCATTCATCGGTATGCGCTTGCAAAAGGCATGGACCCAGCTAAGCTGAAACCTTTTAGCTGCTCCCTTTTCCCACTTGAAATCATTGAATCGGATATGGGCCTTCTCATCACCTCTCTTACACCTGAGACGGAAACGTTCAGCCGTTGGGGTGATTATTATCGCCGCCGGTATTCGTGCGTAAATCCAAAGCGTCGCCCTAACGATGTACCAAACGAATATTTTGGAAGTACCGGCTATATTCCAGCCTGGGAATGGGCCAAGGATTTGCTTATTTCCTACTGGGGGGAAAGTACCGTGCAAGAAATCGAACAATTTCTCACATAAAATAAGTAAAGCCCGTGATCTCGTTCTTCTATTTTTTTACTGTGAAAGGTATAATAATATTAAAGATAGTACATATCCAGAAAGGATGTTCAGACAAAATGAAATGGCAAGATGAATCAGCGCAACTTCTTGATGAACTTATGAAGCCGCTGCCGGTATTTGTTCGACCGATGGCGAAGAAATCCATTAAAAGTAAGGTAGAACAGGTAGCACAAGAGGCGGGGGCTGAAGAAGTCAGCACAGACCATGTTGTGCGTGGATATATTATTGCAGCCCCGGATAAAGATCGTGCGGTAACTGCACTTGAGACGAATCATATTAACCTTGATCCCTATCAGGATCTATTGAAATAGCGAGATAAGAGCCCTATGAATTCGTTCGTGGCGGCTCTTTTTTATATCCAAATCCTGAGTGAAATGGATCGAGAGTGGGTAAGAAAAGTTTTGTTGAGTGATTGTACTGAATATTCATATCACTCTGCCATCTATTTAGGAAACGGGAGGTTTTTATATGAAAGCCGCGATTGTCAATGACTTCAAAGAAAGTCTAGAGGTTAAAGATGTATCCAAACCCGTCCCAGGTCCCGGTCAAGTTCTTGTCCATATTCAGGCATGCGGCGTATGCCACACCGATCTGCATGCCGCTCATGGAGATTGGCCAGTAAAACCAAAACTTCCTCTTATCCCTGGTCATGAAGGCGTCGGCGTCGTTGAAGAGATCGGTGCGAATGTTACACATCTTCAGATTGGCGATCGCGTAGGAATTCCATGGCTTCATTCTGCATGTGGACACTGCGACTACTGCCTTACCGGAAGAGAAACGTTATGCCTGCAACAGCAGAATACAGGCTATTCCGTAGACGGGGGATATGCGGAATATTGTTTGGCCGCTGCCGATTATGTTGTCAAAATCCCTGATAATCTAGGCTTTATCGAAGCCGCACCACTTTTCTGTGCCGGTGTAACGACATACAAAGCGTTAAAAGTATCGGAAGCAAAGCCCGGTGATTGGGTCGCCATCTTCGGTATCGGTGGATTAGGACATCTTGCCGTACAATATGCCAAAGCTATGGGATTACATGTTGTTGCCGTAGATACATTCCCTGAAAAATTAGAGCTTGCCAAGGAACTTGGAGCAGACATGACCATCAATGCGGCTGCAGAAAACGCCGCAGAACGCATGATGGATGAAATCGGCGGCGTACATGCTTGTGTCTGCACAGCCGTATCAAAAAAAGCATTTGATCAAGCCTATCACTGTGTTCGAAGAGGTGGAGCGTGCGTCATCGTAGGGCTTCCTCCTGAAACGATGGAGATACCGATTTTTGACACTGTGCTAAACGGCATCAAGGTCATCGGATCAATTGTCGGCACACGCAAAGATCTACAGGAAACACTGCAATTTGCGGCTGAAGGAAAAATAACATGCATTATCGAGACACGTAAACTCGATCAGATTAATGATATATTTACGGAGATGGAAGATGGAAAAATCAACGGGCGAATCGTGCTTGATATGCAGAAATAAAACAAAAAGAGCGGGGGACTTATCCTCCGCTCTTTTTTCGTATCACTATTATAATCTAGAATGCAGCAGGTGGGAGAGCAGTGCGCGCGGTGTTTGCGCGCGGTGCAGCGTATACTTTACCCATAGCGTATTCAGTAAAAATAATGTAGCGGCCATAAAGAATAAACCATGCAGACCAATCATTCCGCTCAACGCACCGCCTACAATCGGACCGAGCAGATTGCCCAGATTCATCGCACTCGTGCTGTACGCGAAAGTCTGACTCTCCATTCCTTCGGGCGCATGTGTGCGAATTAAGTTATTGACGGAAGGAATCAAACCGCCAATGCACATGCCAAGCAGAAAACGCAGGATAATCAACGGCCATACCGACTGCACAAGCCCCTGCGGAACGAAGAAGACGACCGTACCTATCAAACAAATTAATAATACGTACTGCGAACCGACTTTATCGCCCCATTTGCCAAGCAGCGGCGCAAACAATATCGATGTTATCCCCGAAGCGGAAATGACGACACCGACCATCAGTGACATGAACGCGCCACCTGACCATAGTTCTTGTACATAAGAGGACATGAACGGATTGGTACTCATCATCGCAAACTGAATAAGAAATCCTGTCAGAAACAGCCCCGGCAGCGGGGAGGTATGCAGAAGCTTGCGAAGCCCTGTCTCTTCTTGCGGCAGGATCTCTACCTGTGGTTTTGGCTGCGGCTTGTTAATCTCACGGACGAGAATAAGTACAAGCATCGCCGCTATAAACAGCATCAAGCCGGTAACACGGAATATATTCCGAAACGAAACCCACTCTGCCAAAAGCCCGCCAAGAAGCGGTCCAAGAATCGTTCCAGCGACAGCACCCGATTGCAAAAGCCCAAGCGCATAGCCGGTCTTCTCTTTCGGCGTATTAGTCGATACAAGCGCCACCGCTGCCGGTACAAATCCGGAGATTAAGCCGTTTAATAGACGAAGGCCTAATAATTGCAGCGGCGAAGATACAAATCCCATACATAACGTAACGATGGACATACCGATTCCTGAACGAAGCAGCATGACTTTGCGTCCTGTTTTGTCAGCAAGTTTTCCCCACAGCGGTGCAACAAGAAATGCTGTCAAAAAGTTCGCGGCAAAAATCCAGCCGGTCCAGCGCTGAGCCATGACTGGGTCGGTTATACCCAGATCATGCTGCAAAAACAGCGGCAAAAAGGGAATGACTAAATTCATTGCCGCTAATACCATAAACTGTGCAAACCATAATATATATAAGTTTCGCTTCCATATTTCCATGGGCGCTCAACTTCCTTTCTTTAACTTTCACAGACACAAAAGAAAAAACCCCAACACAACCGAATGCGCAAGGGACCTTTAAAAAGCTGGATACAACGACTTTTTTCTATATAACCGTTCATTATATTGCAATAACCACATTATACGCTTCCTACTATAAAAAGTAAAGGGACTAGAAAAAAGAAAAAGCGTTCTAAAAAGTTCGTAAACGGGTAAAAGTATAGAGGAAACGTGGACTCTATTACATATAAGGAGGGATTTGTCATGCCAAAGATTACGGTGGAAGGGTTCCAAAGCTTTGAAGCTACAAAAGGACAAAAGCTCGTGCTTGCTCTTGAAGACAATGGCGTTCCCATCATGCACCGCTGCGGTGGTAATGCCCGGTGTACAACGTGCCGGGTGGAAGTGCTCGCAGGTGATGCCGGACCGCTGACGGAAGGAGAGAAGAACATTATCGAAGCGAGAAATTTCGAAGGAAATGTCCGTCTCTCCTGTCAGGTTCGCTGTCACGATGACCTGGCTGTAAAACCAGCTATGCTGTCAACCGAGTCCGATGCGGACGCAGGCCCCCGTCCTAAAGACGATTAATCATCTACAAACCAAAAGAGGATGCAGACGCATCCTCTTTTGTATAAATCGCTTCGTTTATTTTATTTCTTTTAGCGCCGGTTTCTTATCATCGTCGTCATCAGAAGTAAGTTCACGTGTGGAGTTCTTGAATTCTTTTAAGGTTTGTCCCATAGCACGGCCGATCTCAGGAAGCTTCTTCGGTCCAAATACGATAAGCGCAATCACAAGAATCAGAATAAGACCAGGAAATCCGATGTTTGAAAACATAATATGTCTCTCCTTTACAGGAATTCATAAGGTTATTATAAACGAATTCTGGAAAAAAACCACAAAATACTTGATTTAATTGTCACAAATTCTTGAACCGGTTTTTATTATCATGACTTGTTCAACGTTAGGATATACCATTCCGGCACACATAGGAATCGAATCGGCAAAATCGTTGTCCCAATTCCCCGCGACGTATGAACGAGCATTCTCCCGTTTTCCGTATACTGCAGGCCATCTGGATATTTCCGTGCATACGGAGGATATAGAAGTCCACCTATGAATGGAAGACGTACCTGTCCGCCGTGACTATGACCCGATAACTGCAGGGCTACACCATACTGTTCGGCTCTATCGGCCAGATCCGGTTCATGGACCAGTGCGATGGTGCATGCCTCTATATCTATTCCACCGCATGCCGCCTCCCAATCCGGCGCGCGCCAATGATCATCCAGCCCAACTACTGTTAAAACGTCTTCCGATGCCTTATGTTGTATCCGCACGCGCTCATTGACAAGTGGAGTAAAGCCCGCTTCTACATACGCTTTAATGATTCGATCTGTGTCAGCCCTCCCCCTTACATCGTGGTTGCCAAGTACGGCATACTTTCCGTATGGTGCATAAAGACGCTTCAATTGTTGGATGGTCTGCTCCACTTCTTCCATCCCATTATCAAACAAATCTCCAGTAAATGCGATCAAATCCGGACCCGCTTTGTTTATCTCTTTAATAAGAGGTTCCAAATCCGCCGCTACAAAACCGTGTCCGATGTGGGTATCAGAAAAATGTGCAATCCGAAACCCCGCGAACACATCCGGCAAACGGGCAAGCGGAACAGCAATTTCTTTTTTGCGCAGCATATGCCGTTCCACAAAAAAGGCATCAATCCCGGCACATAGCATTACACCTCCAATTCCGGCAGCCAAACGCTTCATAAAGCTGCGGCGATTCATCTTTTTTTCTCCCACACATTCACTTCCTTTTTCGGTCGCATATTTCTGCAAAATACGCTACTATAGGTAAAAGTTCTTTGCAAGAGATAATTAGAAAATAATGGAGGTTTTCCATGGATACCAAACAAATTCGACACCTGCTTAATAAAGCAAGGCATGCCGTATTTCTCGGAGAGCCGCTTCAGACCGAAAGCCAGCCTATGACACAAGAAGAATACTTTGAAGCATACGAAGCAAGAGTAGAGCGCGATCCGCTTGCGGAAACAGCGCTGCTCCGTGAAGCGATCCTCCCTCTTCTCGCAATGTATCAAAGGAAATGGCGTAATGATAACCGGGCCGCTCAGATGATGACGGGTAACTCTCTCGCCGAGCCTCGTGATGAGGATGGATGGCTCATGGAAGTATATGATGAGATTATGAATACAGATACTGACGAAGAATGGGAACAATTCGTCACACGATTTACCAATTAATTCTTTTATAATAAAGAGGAAGCTTTTATACTTCGGAGTTATTTCCATACTAAACGGAGGTCTCATATACTCATGAAGATTCGCACAAAAAAATGGTTTTTCGCTGCCGCTGCCTCGCTTCTGGTGCTAGGAGCAGGGCTTAGCGGATGTTCTTCAAAGGAAGAGGCGGCACATGGCGGAACACAGGCGCATCAGGAGCAGCTCGCAGGCGGTGATATACTTGAAACAACTGCTGGGCGTGACCAGCTTCCATCCTTCCTTAAAAACTTTGATCCGCAGGTCGCTAAAGTATACCAGGCTGTCGGATACAATCATACGGTGATTGAGCATATGGCCTGCTATTGCGGCTGCGGTGACAGTGTAGGACATAAAAGCAACCTTGACTGTTTCATTAATGAAGTCAAGCCGGACGGCAAAATCGTCTGGAATTCACATGGGACTACCTGCGCCAACTGTATGAATATCGCAGCCGAGTCCATCGTAATGAAGCAGGAGGGCAAGAGCCTGCTCGATATTCGTAAGTATATCGACAATAAATATAAAGAAGGCTTTGCAAAGCCAACACCTACTCCGATGCCAACAGCATAAACACAAAGCCTCCGGATATAATGCCGGAGGCTTTTCTTCAAATACACGATTCTTTTTACAGTTGACGAAGTGCTTCTTCAATCGGCGTCTCTCCGCTTAACAGCTCAAATGTACGGCGAGACGTATGATCGGTATCCAAGGCAGCCACTATTGTCCGCGCGACATCTTCACGGGAAATCGTCCGGACAGCGGAGTTCTTAATTTTTTCCTCGGCCTGCACACGGCCGCTACCATGGTCATCAAGCAAGCCGCCAGGCCGTACAATCGTATAATTTAGCGTGCTGCTCTGTAATCGTTCATCAGACTTTTGTTTGGCAACCAAATAGTGATGAATCGCATTCGGACCGCTTTCTGGATCATCTGCAAACATGGAACTGAGCTGAATATAACGTTGGATCGCCTGCTTTTCACCCTCTTCGATCATTTTAATCGCTCCAAGGTGGTCCACAAGCTCGGTCTTATCCGGTCCGGTTTGCGAGCCGGAACCCGCCGCAAAAATAATGGCATCGCAGCCATCTACCGCATAGGAGATGTCCTTTTCAAGATCAGCAAAAACGATCTCTTCTGCGCCCAGCTTCTCAAGCGCGTCAGTCTGCTTCTCCTCTCGGATCATAGCTCGCACCTTATGCTGTTCGCTTTTTGCAAGCAGCTTCACAATATGACGCCCGGTCTTTCCATGTGCGCCTACAACCAATACTTTCACTTTATCAAGCCCCTTTCTCGCAACGTACTCCTCTCTCTTCCCTCTTTTCCTTACAGGTGAAACGTGCTCATCTTCTGCATAAAACAAAAAAGTCCGGCTTGTGCAGACTATGGCAGCAAGCGGACTCCTTTTAATTAATTACGCATATATTTCTTTCCCTGCCACGTATCCCGCCGTTTTAATTCGGCATCAATCGCATTTAACACTTCCCACTTCTTCCTGCTCCACATAGGACCGATCAACAAATCAGGCGGGCCATCACCAGTTAAGCGGTGTACAACCATCTCCGGCGGCAGACTCTCCAATGCGTCTGCGATTAATCGAATGTACTGATCCTGCTCCATAAATTCCAGAAGACCGGCTTCATACTGCTTGACCATCGGCGTCTTGCGCAGCAAATGCAGCAGATGAATCTTGATGCCCTGTACGTCCATTTTAGCTACCGCACGCGCCGTATCCATCATCATCTCTTCTGTTTCACCAGGCAAGCCAAAAATAATATGGGAACATACTCGAATACCATGCTTACGCAGCTTCTCGACCGCTTCGTAATAACAGGCCGTATCATGCGCTCGGTTAATCAATTCCGAGGTCGATTCATGGATCGTCTGCAAGCCAAGTTCTACCCAAAGATACGTTCTCTGATTCAGCTCAGCAAGCAGCTCTATGACGTCATCCGGCAGACAATCCGGCCTTGTGGCGATGGACAGCCCGACGACTCCCTCTTGTTCGAGAATGACTTCATAATAATCCCGCAACACATCCACCGGTGCATACGTATTGCTATAAGCTTGAAAGTAGCCAATGTATTTGGCATTCGGCCACTTTTTGTGCTGACGTTCCTTCACTTCATTGAATTGTGTGATCAGATCATCACGGCGCCAGCCTGCAAAATCGCCGGAACCCCTCGCGCTGCAGAATGTACAGCCTCCTGTTGCGATCGTACCATCCCGATTCGGGCAGGTAAATCCCGCATCAAGCATTACTTTAAATATTTTCTCTCCGAACTGCTGACGCAGATGATAGTTCCATGTATGATATCGTTTATCGCCCCATAATAATGAAGCGCTCGCTTGCTTTACTTGATTCATTACGTGTCAACCTCCATGCGTTCAGTATAGCTTACTTTAGCGCATCCGCAAACAAAG
This sequence comes from Aneurinibacillus sp. REN35, assembly GCF_041379945.2. Lineage (NCBI taxonomy): Bacteria > Bacillati > Bacillota > Bacilli > Caryophanales > Paenibacillaceae > Aneurinibacillus > Aneurinibacillus baijiui. The sequence goes on from NZ_JBFTXJ020000005.1 coordinate 73,696, forward strand.
CCAATATACCCGCGGCGATAAGCGGTCCGACCGGTACCCCTCGAAAGAGTGCCACTCCAAGAATCGTGCCGATTAACAACCCCGTAACGATATGAGGCTGTGCCGTAAGCAGTCCTGTGCCGCGACCACCAAGATACGCAACGCCAAGTCCTACAAGAATCGCGGCAATTCCAAGACCGCTCCGCAGCGTATCAAGCAGATTAATAGTTGTAATCTTACCAAGAGCAATCGGAGCCAGCACACCCATAGTCAGGACGGCAATACCGATCTTAAGTCCATACTGATTCGTCCACTGCAGCGGTGCATCCCACGGCAAAAGCTTAAGCAGCATCAAGCCGGCCGCCGCAACCCACACAGCGACATTTTTTGAGATGAGACCCAGTACGATAATGACAGCAAGAATAATAATCGTATCCATATATCTTTACACCCCTCCAAACCAAAAAGGACAGCATCCATCTCTCTTGTGTTAGACGCGCCCTTCACAATTTTTTTCTTTATCCGTGTCAGCTTCACAATTATTTCATTAGTATACTCCTTTTATAAATAAAGGCATAGAAAAAATTATGTTTACTTATGTGAAAACAGTTGAAACCTTTCTGCATCTTCTCCCGTATGCTATGTAGTGAACCCCCCAGGTTATACACTCTAACCTCCTTGCCTTCCGGTTGCGACCGGAAGGTCTTTTTTTTCTATCGATTAACTCTTGCCGAAGACAGGCAAAAAGCATTATGATTGTATCGTTGCGCAGTTTTATAATTCAAAAGGTGCATGATATAATGAACCTTGCACGCAACGCCCCGCAGATACGGGGAATTTGAAAGGAGCTTTTATTCTTTATGAATTTACGCAGCGATTTGCGCAACATTGCGATTATTGCCCACGTTGACCACGGTAAAACAACTCTGGTTGATAAAATGTTGATCCAAGCCGGTACATTCCGCGCCAATGAACAAGTGCAGGAACGGATGATGGATTCAAACGATTTAGAAAGAGAACGCGGTATTACTATTCTCGCGAAAAATACGGCGGTAAACTATAAAGACTTTACCATCAACATCATGGATACGCCTGGACACGCCGACTTTGGCGGTGAAGTGGAGCGTATTATGAAGATGGTCGATGGCGTGCTACTCGTGGTAGACGCTTTTGAAGGTTGTATGCCGCAGACACGTTTCGTTTTGAAAAAAGCGCTTGAACAAAAAGTAACGCCAATTCTTGTCATTAACAAAATCGACCGCGAAAACGCCCGCCCGGCGGAAGTGGTAGACGAAGTATATGATCTGTTCATTGATCTTGATGCGACCGAAGAACAGCTCGAATTCCCCGTGATTTACGCTTCCGGTATCAATGGTACAGCAAGCACCGAACCGGACAAGCAGGATAATGACCTCCAAGCCCTATTCGATACCATTATTGAACACATCCCAGGACCGGGTGGCGATTTCGAAGCGCCGCTACAGCTTCAAGTAACCATGCTTGATTATAATGAATACATGGGCCGTATCGGTATCGGCCGCATTCACAGAGGTACACTGCGCCGTGGTGATACGGTTGCACAAATCAAGCGCGATGGCTCAATCAAGCAAGTTCGTATTAATAAACTATTCGGCTTCAGCGGCTTAAAGCGCATTGAAATCGACGAAGCAAAATCTGGCGATATTGTAGCCATTGCAGGTGTAGAAGACATCAATGTCAGCGATACAATCGCCGATACGGAAACACCGGACGCACTTCCGCTTCTTACAATTGATGAGCCGACACTGCAGATGTCCTTCCTGGTCAACAACAGTCCGTTCGCTGGACGTGAAGGTAAGCATATCACTTCCCGCAAATTACGCGATCGTCTAATGGCCGAGCTTGAGACAGATGTCAGCCTGCGCGTTGAAGAAGTAACACCGGAACAATATACGGTATCCGGACGCGGAGAGCTTCATTTATCTATTCTGATTGAAAATATGCGCCGAGAAGGGTATGAACTTCAAGTATCCAAACCAGAGGTTATCGTACGGGAAATTGACGGCGTGAAGTCAGAACCGACTGAACGCTTGATTATCGACATTCCTGAAGAATACACTGGGGCTATCATGGAATCACTCGGCGCACGTAAAGCAGAGATGGTTAACATGGTCAATAACGGGTTCGGCTCTGTCCGCCTTGAATTCTTGATTCCATCACGCGGCCTGATTGGCTACCGTACCGAATTCTTGACGCAGACACGCGGATACGGCATCCTGAACCATTCCTTTGACAGCTACAAACCGGTTGTTCCAGGCTCAGTCGGAGGCCGTCGCGCCGGCGTACTCGTCTCAATGATCGACGGTACCGCTACGATGTATGGCATGCTAAGCGTAGAAGACCGTGGTATTCTCTTTGTTAACACAGGCACAGAGATTTATGAGGGTATGATCGTTGGCGAGCATAACCGTGATAATGATCTGGTCGTTAATATTTGTAAAGAAAAACACGCAACCAACGTACGTTCAGCAACAAAGGATGAAACAGTAAAATTAAAAACACCTCGTATCATGTCGCTTGAAGAGGCCCTTGAGTACCTAGACGACGACGAATATTGCGAGATCACACCGGAATCAATTCGTCTGCGCAAAAAACACCTCAAGAAATCAGATCGTGAACGCGCAGCTAAGCAAGCGAAATTCGGTGCAAATGTATAACACCCTTCTATAATGAACGAAAACACCCCTCTTCCTATATAGGAAAGGGGTGTTCTTATACATATAATAAAGAGTTGTTCCATGAAGACATTATCTCCGCTTGAGCTGGTATGCGAACACATAAAGCACTTCGATGAAAAACAGCGACGAGGCGGCACCCCCATCAATGCCCCCCTGCCGGAATAAAAAGGAGCGGCATAGAAGATCCTGTTCTATGCCGCTCCTTGCTTATACGTGTATTACTTGCTTGTTTCTACCTGCGTATCCGGTGATTTTGGCGCATCCGGCACTTTTGGCGCTGTTGGAGGCGTCGGTGCGGCTGGCTTGCTACCGCTGGAATCTTCCGTAGATACACTCTCACTTACCGATTTATCAGGGTCAAGCAGCTCGTTGTCCTTTTTATCTTTCGTACCGCTATCTGTAGATGGTTTACGTTCTTTGGTCTGAGTTGATTTTTCTTTATCGTTCTGCTCATCAGATTTTTTCTTGCTTGAATGTGTAGACGTTTTTTTCGAAGTGTCTTCATCATCCTGCTCTTCTTTCTTTGATCGCGTACTACTGCTCTTCTCTGACTTGCTTTTCTCCTTCTTATCCTTAACATCAGATGTATCAAGCGTCTTCTCCGAACGACTGCGTCCACCGGAAGGAGAATCATTGTAGCGCGTCACTGTCGTCGGATCAATCCCCATTGATTGCTGCAGAGCCAGACGGTTCTTATCCATCGTCTCCTGTGGAATAATCGTGCGACTTGTTTTTGCATCCCAATAAGCATCGGTGTTATCTAACTTGACTACATTGGCGCCGTCTAGTTTACCGAAAGTAGAAGCCAAGCCTTTCATCTGGTCGATAGATAAGTCCGTTTTTACATTCTCTCCGACCGCATCCATTACTTTAAAGAAATTCGTCAGACCTGAGAATGACTTCATCTTTTCCATAGAGGCCTGAATGACTGCCACTTGCCGATCATTGCGTTCATAGTCCGTAGAGTAGTATTTCAGTCCACGGTCATCGTGGCGATGGCGCACGAAGTCAAGCGCTTGCTTCCCATTCAATACCTGCAGACCCGGTTTAAGGTTAATGCTTGTGCCGTCTGTCGGATCATTGTACACAAGCTTACGGTCTACATTGACCTCGACGCCTCCTAAGGCATCGACGCCTTTACGGAATCCTTCAAAGTCAATCGTCACGTAATTGTCAATGGGAATACCATATATACTCTCTAATGTCTTTTTAACAAGCGAGACCCCTGTTTCTTCCGGTTCCTGCCCTTTTTGTTCGGCTTCCTCACGTATTAATTCACCGCTCTTGTATACGGCATTAATTTTCTGATCGTGGGATTCTCCCGGAATGACAGCCCTGGTATCGCGCGGGATGGATAGCATGGTTACTTTCTTCGTATCCGGATTTAATGTCATGATAATCATAACATCCGTCAGACCTCCGCCATACTCGCCTCTTGTATCCTTACCAAGCAGCACAAGCGATAAGGGCTTCTCGGCCGCATAGGCGGTCTCCGCTTTGGCTACACCGGAATCTTTGCGCGGCTCTGCTTCTTCTTGAATACTACTTAAGAAGCTTTGCGTCTTTAAATAGGCGGCTGTTGCTGAACCGCCAATAATAAACAACATAACTGCAAGAATAATGATCCACTTTCGCTTCTTATTCGCTTTGCGAGCTTTTTTACGGGCACGGCTCGCTTGGCGAGATAACTCCTCTGACATATAGGAATCTCGCACCTCCAGATTTTCCTAAACTAGCAATCTCTTATTTGACGTTGAAGAACGTAAAAAGTTCCCCTATTTTTTGCCTATAACTAAAACAACGATAATCGAGTTTTCTGGTTTATGCAAGTGTTTTCTTTGTAACTTTATTCATCGAATTTGACCGTTTGCATCCATTGCAAAAGGGTGTTTATTACCTCGTTCTTCTCCGGTTCGTTGAAAATCTCATGATAGCAATCCGGCCATTCTACATACCGTTTACAAGAAATTGGAAGCGAATCCATCCATAATTTTGTTGTCGTAGGACTTACAATGCGATCGGCTCCAGCCTGCATAACAAGCGTAGGCACATCTGGATAATCCTCTATCTCTTCCTTTGCCAAACGCATCGCTTTCTGTAATTCTTTATACCAACGCACGCTGACTTTGGTTGTAATGTGCGGATCTTCTGTATAACGAAGCGTAACAGTCTGATCCCGACTTACATCCCCTGCCTTAATGCCAGCAGAGAGACGAAAGGCGGGGGTGATCCTATTTAATATGGAGGCGATCCCTTCTAATGCCGGTGAGATGTTTCGAGAAAGGCCAAAACACGGGGAAGAAAGAATAATTCCATCTACATCAGGATGTACAGCTTCCGCATAACGGGCCACAATCAATCCGCCCATGCTGTGTCCCAACAGAAAAAGCGGACGCTTGCGCTTGCTTGCCCGCTCTATCCATGTATCAACCGCAGCATAATACGCTTCAAAGCGCTCAATATGCCCTTTGCGGCCTTTTGTGCGACCCAAGCCAGGAAGGTCTCCGCCAAATACAGAATATCCCGCTTCATTCAACTGCTGCACCAACCAATGATAGCGGACAAAATACTCGCCAGCACCATGCACAATTACTATGCTCCCTCTCTCTTCATCTACTGGCCATATTTCATGATATATTTCCATTGTCAGTCCCTCCGAAATCGACAATAAAAAAACCTCTCCACCTAGGAGAGGTTTCCCTTCATTATACATAAAAGCTGCTGAGCTGCGAGCTTCACAGATAACCGGCGCGATACGATGTATCTAAGTAATCGGCCACCTCCGCCACTTTACTCTCTGCTGCCCAGGAAATAGAGCGCGGAACAAAGTCATCGGTCCCTCCATTGCGTATAGTAGAAGATGAACTTACAGCAACATACGGTTCTCCAAAACGGGCAAAGCGCCCAGATCCATTTCTTTCTTCTCTAAATGGAATTTCCAACGCATACGTTTGACTGGTGGAAGTATCATGCATGTTCATGCGAAATACCGGCTCTTCTTGGCTGCCTTTACGTTGAAAACCCTGTTGTCCAAAAATCTCTTCTACCAGACTCATCGGTTTCGAAACACCTGACAATTTTTTATTCCTTTGCACTCTTCGTTCCTCCTTCTTGTTATACGCTTACAAGAACTGGGGGCGACAATTTGCAAGTATCCAACTACAAATTCAGGCTACGACTCCTATTAAATTGTAAGACCATCCTATCATAAAAAAAATGGGGAGAAAAATGAAAAACAAGCTCATTTTTTGTAATATTCTATCGAAATTAGATTTTTTCTCCCCTTTTGCCCTTTTATCTTAACATTTCATTGATATAATACTTTTTGGGCATACTATTTCTATTCTCTTCATTATATGCAATACTTAATATGCTTCTTCCACCCATTTGGTTTTGCGCCTTAATTTTAAGGAAATTTGCAAGGAAAGGTTGCAGAACATAGCAAAGCATACTATTATTAAGTCATACTAATCACTGTATAAGTGACATACTAATCTTTCGGTGTGAGGAAAGAACTCAGGAAAGGATAGGGAACATGGAGACACAAACGAACAAAGAATTGAAGGATATTCTCAAAGGAGAGAATGTACACTTTAATTTATCGGTGGCACAACTTGTAGAAATGGCGGTTCTCCGTAAACGCAGCGAGCTGACTTCGACAGGTGCAGTCACAGCAAAAACAGGCAAATACACGGGACGTTCTCCAAAAGATAAATTTATTGTAGATGAACCTTCCGTACACGATAAAGTTGATTGGGGTACGGTAAATCAACCTATTTCTGAAGAAAAATTTGATCGGCTGTACCAAGATGTAATTAACTACCTGGATGAAAAAGAACTGCTTGTATTTGACGGATTTGCTGGTGCTGACACACGCTACCGCCTGCCGATTCGTGTCGTAAATGAATTTGCGTGGCATAACCTGTTTGCTCATCAGCTCTTCATTCGTCCAACGGAAGAAGAATTAAAGACACATGATGCGCAGTTTACCATTATCAGCGCTCCAACATTCGAAGCCAATCCTGAAATTCACGGAACAAATTCTGAGACATTCATCCTTGTGAACTTCGCCAAAAAGGTCGTTCTTATTGGTGGTACTCGCTATGCGGGTGAGATGAAGAAATCCATCTTCTCCGTGATGAACTATTTACTGCCTGAACAGAACGTATTATCAATGCATTGCTCTGCCAATATGGGCAAAGACGGCGATGTCGCTCTCTTCTTCGGTTTATCCGGTACAGGTAAAACTACCCTATCGGCCGACCCGGATCGAAAGCTGATCGGTGACGATGAGCATGGCTGGTCTGATGACGGTGTATTTAATATTGAAGGCGGCTGCTATGCAAAATGTATTAATTTATCCGCTGAAAAAGAACCTGAAATTTTTAATGCCATTAAATTCGGTTCTGTGCTTGAGAACGTAGTGATTGATGAGAAAACGCATGTAGCTGATTATGATGATAACAGCTTAACAGAAAATACACGTGCGGCGTATCCGCTTGATTTCATTCCGAATGCGCTCATTCCAAGCGTAGCCGGTCATCCAAACGTGGTGATTTTCCTGACTGCAGATGCATTCGGTGTACTGCCTCCGATCGCTAAATTAACAAAAGAACAGGCAATGTTTCACTTCCTCTCTGGATATACAAGTAAGCTTGCCGGTACAGAACGCGGTGTAACCGAGCCAGAAGCAACATTCTCTACTTGCTTCGGAGCACCATTCTTGCCACTTGCTCCACGTGTATATGCAGAGATGCTTGGTGAGAAAATTGATAAGCACAATGCGCAAGTGTACCTTGTTAATACAGGATGGTCAGGCGGCCCATACGGCGTCGGTAAGCGTATGAACCTACCATATACTCGTGCTATGATTACAGCTGCCCTAAATCATGAGTTGGATAAAGAAGAATTCACCGCGCATCCTGTCTTCGGTGTTCTCATGCCAAAAAGCTGCCCGGGTGTTCCATCTGATATTCTTGATCCACGCAATACGTGGGCAGACAAGGAAGCATATGATGTACAGGCGAAAAAACTTGCTTCCCTGTTTGTGAAAAACTTTGAGACATTCTCTGATATGCCGGAGAATATTAAAAGCGCAGCACCAAAAGCATAATAGTCTAAAGCTCAGGGATATTCCCCTGAGCTTTTCTTTTATTGCTGTTTATTTTCTTACATGCACATTCAAGTCTAGTACATGAGAATAAATTCGTAACATTGTGGTATAATATAAATATGTTTACTACCTGTCCGGTCATCTCGGACACATAGCGTTACCCGGCAGCATCTGGATACAAGAAGTCCGTTGTTCTAAAGTATGACCAATACTGATTGAACGAGGTGATGTCCGTGGAAACTGTAACATTGGAAGAAATCATTACAACAGTTATGCCCGAAGTACAACTTGCACTAACAGAAGAAGAATTGAATGTATCCATTGTGCTACGGGATGGTTTGCACGCTCTTAACCGGCACGATGTTCTTGAGATTGTCGCTGCCACGATTCACAATAACGGAAAAGGCGCCTTGCTTCACTAAGGCGTCTTTTCTTATTTCTCTCTAACAATTTAAGTATAGATTTATTCTTTTTACGGTGTGTCTATCCTAAAACAGCCGCCTCCTGCATATCTTGTTTTAGGATTGAAGCTTCACGCTAAAAAACCTCTCCAAAAGATCTGGAGAGGAATGAACTTATAAGGGCGTTTCCTTATAACCATAGAAGTGTTCCCATGCTTCATGAATACCTCCGGCACATGCTTTTTGTGCTCGAAAGATCAGCGGATGCTCATCAAGCCTGTACAATTCTTCCTGGGCATTGCCGACAATAACCGAAGGATAGCCAAGCGTAAGCATCTCATGGTCGTTACCGGAATCACCGGCAATCAATATGTTAGCCTCGTGCAGCCCGCGTGATTCAATCACATAACGGAGCGCTTCTCCTTTTCCACAGACAGGTGGCAGTACATCCACATCACGACCGCTGCTTATGATTAGTTTATGCGGGACTTCCCGCTCCTTTAAACGACGTGCCAGCACTTTTGTGGGATCCAGCTCCTCTACAGTATAAGATAGACGGTGGGTTACAGGGAGCTGCTGCGGGATAAGCCCCGGTATCTCGGCTGCGATTTGGACAATTTCTTCAGGTTTCCAATGCGCTTCAACCCGCTTCCGCCATTCTTCATCACGGAGCAAGCCTGCCCCAGCATAGATTTCCGTACCAACATCCGTAATCAACAGATCAGGCTGGGGAAGCCTTTCATCTTCAATGAGCGAAAGTGCCGAATGCAGATGTCGCCCTGTGCTATAAATAAGCATTACATCATATGGCTTCGCCTCGTAATAATGAAGCAGCTCTCTTAACGCCTGCTCATCACCAACCAGCGTCCCGTCCAAGTCGGTAGCCAAAAGATGCGTCACGCTCTGTTGCATTCGCCAATACCTCCTCATACATGCTGTCCACTCGCTCCGAAATTGACTGCCATTGATAATCACGTTTCGCTAACCGTGTCGCCTGCTTCCCAAGACGCTGTGTCAAGAGATCGTTCGTAACAAGTGCTTCCATTGCGAGCGATACATCCTGCGGGCTTTTCGGTTCTACAAGAAGCCCTGTCTCTCCGTCATTCACGACATTTTGCAAGCCGCCCACACGGGAAGCGATAACCGGACTGCCGCATGCCTGTGCTTCAGCGGCAACCATACCGAACGATTCATAGAAAGAAGGAACAATTGTAGCAGTCGCTGCATTAAAAAGGAGCGCCAGTTCTTCCTGTGATTTCGGACCGACAAATTCAACATGCTCTTCAATTCCTCTTACTGCTTGCAACAGCTTTTTATCAAGCGGCAGACGCCTGCTGGCATCAATTGCTTCCTCCTGCCCGCCAGCAAGTACAAGCTTCGTTTCTTTCGGCGTACTATCACGGCTCATCAGCATCCGAAATGCTTCAAGCAAAGTATAGATCCCCTTCGTTTCCTCTAGACGGCCGGCAAAAACAAGCAGCGGCCCTCTATATCCCAACTGTCTGCGCAACTGAGGACGATTGTAGCGGGTTTGGAACGAGGGTGCCACGCCAATCGGAATAACAGAAATGGGTGCGGGCGAAGGAACGAATTCTTGAATTACATTCCGCTCGTTATTGGTTGTGGCGATTACACCGTTCGCAATACTTAGTATCTCCTGTTCGGCTTCTAAGCGAATCTCATCCCGGACTCCGGTTGCCTTCTCTTTGGCAATACCAAGCGAGTGCGAAGTATGGACAAACGGCAGCCCATATTCCTCTTCTAGCTTTTTCCCTAATAGACCCGATAGCCAGTAATGTGTATGAACAATATCGTAGGTATGAAGTGGAAGCAGCTTTTTCATCTCTGTATAAAATGACGGCAGCATATCGTGCATTTCATTTTTAGAGACAAACCCTTTATACCCTGCCGCTATACGAATCACCCGGCAGCGCTCCCCGAATGTTTCTGTACGCGGTGCCTCTGTATCACACCAGTGAGTAACCACATCTACTCTAGACCCCTGCTTCTCTAGAGCTAAAGCCAACTGACGCACATAATTGTTCTGCCCACCAGCCTGCACTCCTCCTAGTTTTGCTAAAGGATCTCCATGATCAGAAATGAATAGGATTTTCTTTTTCATTACTTATTCCTCTCCTTTCCTCGGTGTAGATGGTACGTACGTAAACACACTAATAGTATCTTTACCCTTAGGAAAAAAAAGTTAAACATAATATAGGATCAGCAGTACACCCCTATGTCTTTTTGACCATGCCTGCGCCAAAAAATCCACCGATTGCATGCCTGGAATCAAAAATGGAGACATATGCCTTGGGGTCCACTTCCCCTATACGAGTGAGAATTCGATCCAACCACTTTCGCTTTGCATGGATGTTAATAATCTTCCGTTCTCCATCCCTGCCCTCGCCACGAACAATGGTTACACCAAGCCCTTTTGCTCTTGCTTCTTCAACCAATCGATCTGAATGGTTTTTAGAAATAACTTGGATCAATACATTACCAAATGCCATTTTCCCTTCCAGCCATGCCCCTACATAGTTCCCTGTCGCGAATCCGAGACAGTATGCAAGAATATTGACCGGCGAATCAAGACTCTGCATTACTTTGCTCAACACGATAACAAAGATCAGAACCTCGAAGAAGCCAATAAGTGCTGCAGGAAGTTTTTTTCCTCTTACAAGTAGAATGGTGCGGATCGCCGCCATCGACATATCCAGAACTCGGGAAAAAAAGATGGCGACAACCCAGATCACTTCACCAAACATCCGCATCCCTCCCTTTCATACAGTTCCCGAAAGAGAAGAAACGAAAACAGCAGGCAGATATGCGAATAGATGTCTCAATGCAAATTACTTCTAAGGTCATATCCTTTTATATATATGCTGTGGTGTATCTCGGCAGACTACAATCTTTTTCTGCTGCTCCAAATAATTAAGATGGGCGATCGTTTCACCGATGGCAAATCGCTGTTCATGAACCGTAAGCGCTCGGGAGAACAGCTTTTGAGAGATCGCATAGGCACTCATCTCCCCTTTCATCACATCCAGAATGTGTGTCAATCGTTCCTCATGGTGCTGAAGCAACTCTTCTATACGCTCTTGCGCATCTGTGAAGACAGGTCCATGACCCGGGATGACCAAAGCGATATCAAGCTTCCTTATTTTCTCAAGAGAGGTGAGGTACGTCTGAAGCGGATTAGCGTCTCCATGCCCATGATGGGAAATATTAGGAGATATTTTTTTCAGCAGATGGTCACCAGCCAGCAGAACCTTCTCTTCTTTGTTGTAGAAGCATATGTGTCCTTCCGCATGTCCCGGTGTTTTGATCGCTTCATAAACAAGCTCACCGATACGATATGTATTCGCCTCTTCAATGCGCTTCATATCTCGCGGAAATGGGCGCACCAATCCATAGAACAGATCATCATTGTCTCCAAGCTGTCTCACCACTTGTTCTGGCATGCCTGCCGCTATATAAAATGACTGATTGCGCATAAAGTTCTCTTTGGTCCAGCTAAAAAGCGCACGTTCTTCTGCCTCTTCACTCATATATACATCCGCCGCACTCCACTCTTGCATCCCTCCGGCAAAGCCGAAATGGTCCGGGTGATGATGGGTTAGAATAATGCGCTCAATGCTCTGAGGAGAAATCCCATGCTCCTGAAATGCCGTCTCCCATGCTTGACGCGTTTCCGGTCGGTTGAGTCCGGTATCGATAATACTCCATTTCCCTTCATTATGGGCAGCATAACAATGTACGTGATTTAAGCGAAACGGAAGTGGAATGGTTACTTGATAAAGTCCATATTGGTTCATATAATCTCCCTTTCCCATTGTTTATATTTTCTTTATCTTATCAAATTTACCTGATATAGAGTTCTCTGTAACATGCAAATATCTAAGATGATATATTGCGTAAATTTTTTAATAATTTTTTATATACTGTTTTTATTCCAGGAAATTGAGGTAAAGTTAAATACTACCTCGATGATTGGAGGGAAAAATGATGAATCTCTTTGAAACAAGACGCCGCATGGCAGACTTTTCAACAGATGATGCAATCATTCACGAAGAATTCGGCGAAGGAATCATTCGCTGTATAAACAATAAAGCAATCGAAATTGATTTTCTTGGCGATATAAAGCACTTCAACTTTGAAACCGTCGTGCAATCGGATCTCATTCGACATAAAGAAAACAATGAAGCATAGGGCATAAAGAAAGGCAAGCAGGTATGGATAGTACCTGCTTGTTTTCTTTGAGGACTGTGATAGGGTAATCAAAACATAAAGGCTGTACAGAGCGTGTTTCTGTACAGCCTTAAAATATTTACTGCATGTATCTGCTATTAGTTACACAATTAAGGAGTCATTGTGCCGTCTGGACTTTTATCCTTTTTCATATGCTGATCACGACGGTCTGTAGGAGCTGAATCCGTAGACTTCATGTCTTTCATTTCCGCTGATGCTTGCTGTGCCGCAGAGGTAGCTACATTCTTCATATCACCTACTGCCTCGCTGGCTACATTAACAGCTTCCATCGAATATTCCTTCGCTTCCATCGCCTTGTCCGCAATCTGCTGAATCGAACGGGACGCTTCCTGTGCAATGGAGGAGACAACCTGTGATTTCTCCTGAATTTTATTTACGAATCCCTGCGGATCACTTTTTAAATCACGCGCCATGTCCATCGTCATATCCTTTACTGTGACTGCTCCGCTTGCCACGTTGGATCGGGTTCCTCGGTCCATCAGCATAACGGCTGCCGCTCCGGCCAGTGCACCGGCGAACATACCGAATACAAGCTTTCCATAATCGGATGTAGCAGAGCCATTCTGGTTATACTCGGCTGCATAGCCAGAGTTATAATCAGAGTAAGAAGGCGTTGATGTCGTCGTATTAGGAGTTGTGTAATTCATTTCATTCTGCATATTCCGTCTTCCTTTCTTCCTCATAGTCTTTTACTAAATTTCGATTTATTTAGTACATACCCGGCAGATTTACGGGCCAAACATACACGGAAGAAATAGGAACCTCTATGCAAATTTAATATTTTAATCTGTATACAACCAACCGTGCCCATTCGCTGAGAATGGTCTGCGTACTCTCATGATCCTGCCACCACTGCTCCAGTTCGATCTTTTTGAGTGAACGAGAGCCTACGCTCGTTATCTCTACATCACTTGCTTTAAATACGTGCTTAAATACGAAAACAGCGCGGCGCGTATGCCAGTGATCTGTCACCAGCGTAATCCGTCTCGCCGCAAGCTGCTTCTTCTCTAACAACTCTTTTGTATATCGTGCATTTTCATAGGTGCTGAGCGATTTTGTTTCCAAAATAATATCCCGGTCAGGGACCTGCAATTCCCGGAGAAGTGCCACCATTTCCTTACTTTCTGTTGTGCGCCACGAAATCTGAGCACCCGATGAAACGATGATTTTCGGTGCCACTCCAGCACGGTATAATTCTACAGCTTTACGCGTCCGCTGCCCATCCGTCTCCCCGCCAAGCAGCACAATAAAATCGCTTGACACCTCCCGATCCGGATATACAAGATAATGTGCAAAACTATTCAGCATCGACTTATATAAAAAAATAATCAATAACACGACGCCAAGTGCGACAGCCAATCCGATCCTTATCTTTTTACTCACAAAAACAACCGGCCTCCATAAAACATGATAAGAGCAATCTGAATCGCCAAAATAAGCGGCATTCCCCATACAAATCTCGCATGCCGTGTCTTATGGCGGAACATATACATGCCGATCAAACAGCCCAGCGCCCCTCCAAGCAGCGCAATCAAAAATAATGTTTGTTCTTTGATACGCCACGCCTGACGGCGCGCTCTTCGCTTATCCATCCTCATAAACAGCCAACCGCATAAATTTACGGCAAGCAGGTATCCACCTATCCATTCCACCGCATTCCCTCCGCTTCTGTGCGCAATATCCCAAACAAAAGAGCGGCAGGATAGCCGCTCTTTTATTTCTCTATTTATTATCCTTGTTTCACCTTAACTAGTTCAATGAATTTTTTGTCCCGTTCTTTAATCTTATCGGCAACAGAAACTTCTTCATATGTATAGATGCCTCGGCCCGTCTTTGCACCTAGTTCTCCGGCTGTGACACGTTCATTAATCAGGTCGGAAGCCTGTTTGCTCTGTCCGAGTTCAGGTGCTAGATTATCAATTACACGCTTCCATGTATCCAATCCACCAAAATCCGCTGTCTCAATCGGACCAATAAAAGCCCAACGAAAACCAGGCCCTGCTGTCACTGCCAAGTCAATATCCCGCGCTTCCGCTACGCCTTCCTCAAGCAGATGAAATGCTTCGCGCACCACTGCAGCCTGCAGGCGATTTGCTATGAATCCTGGTACCTCCTTCTTCAATAGTACCGGCTGCTTGCCAATCGCTTGCATTACTTCCATTGTAAATGTTACGACTTCTTCGGCTGTACGCGCATGCCGTACCACTTCAACAAGCGGGATGAGCTGTGCGGGATTAAAAAAGTGAGTAATAATCATGCGCTCCGGCGTACGCATCTTTTCCGCTAACTTTGAGATCGGCAGCGTCGATGTGTTGGATGCAATAACAGCCTCCGGCTTGGCCATGCATTCTAGCTTTTCGTACAATTCCCATTTCAACTCAATCACTTCGGGAATAGCTTCGGTAATCATATCCGCATGCTGAACCGCCTCTTTTAACTCTGTTGTATAGACAATGCGGGCAAGCGCACTTTTGCCTGCCTCTTCGCTAAGCATTTCTTGCTGCATTTGCAGCGTAAGGTTAGCCTCAATCGCTTGCTTGGCTTTGGCGAGATAGGTTTCTTCTAGGTCATATAGCACGACAGGAATATTTGCCTGTGCATAAGCCTGTGCAATTCCATGCCCCATCACACCGGCACCTACTACGGCCGCTTGTTGAATCATTATTTCCACTCCTTGTACGTATAGTATGTTTCTCTACTGCTTCTCCTCTTTTATCAAAATGATATGGACCTTGCCTGGGCCATGTACACCAAAAGCCAAGTCCATTTCGATATCTCCCGTGCGACTCGGCCCGGTAATAAAGTTCACGCACGCCGGAAGCCCGTCTGGCATCCGTTCTTTTATATAGGCAACCCCCTCCGTCATACGCGGAACGATCGCTGTCTCAGATAAAATCGCCACAAATATGGGCGGAAGAAGACTCACCAATCGTCCTCTTCCGCCGCCATTCCATAACAACACCGTCCCTGTCTCCGATAGCCCGATCTCCGCATAGACAATCCCCATCTCCACGCCGGATGCATAATGACGCAATTCCTGCTCATTCGAAGACACATCCCATGCTCGGTGTACAATCCCATGCGTATCCAACAGATTCGCCAATCCTAAAGCATGCAAGCGTTCGTCATCCCAGTAGACAGCAGAACGAACGGGTGATGCTTCTATAATCCGGGCGAATGCTTCGTCTATCTCCTGTGGTAAGACACGCTGCACCTCTGTCCGTAGTGTGCGCAAATTCTCAATAAATTGCTGTATAAGTCCTTCATGATCCAGTCCCTGATGCAGGTGAGCATAAGGCTTCGCATCTCGGACCGGTGATATGACTCCACTGCGACGCGGACGTCCCAACTTATCTGCGATTCGATTCAGGAAGGCTTCTTGTCCGTTATTTGCCATGTGTACTCCCCTCCTGCTTCCACCATTCGCGGAATGATTGTTTAGCCGGCTGTGGTAAATCGCGGACACTTGTCCACCCTGTAAGCGGACCCGGACCTTTTTCAATGATACCGTCTTTAGCCAACCATCCGGTAGCTGTATGACTGGTACGGACAGCCTTATCATATAGAGAAGCATGAGTCGTTATGTAACCGAATCCTTTGAAGGCTAACTTCTCCTTCCATCCGGTATGTCCTTGTTCGACCTCGTCTTTTCGATGCTCAATAAGCAAGTCATGAAGCGGAATTTTGACCGGACACACTTCAGTACATGCCCCGCATAAACTTGAGGCATACGGAAGATCGCTCCATTCTTCATATCCTTGAAGCAGCGGGGTAAGCACAGCTCCTATCGGGCCGCTGTATACTCCGCCATATGCATGTCCACCGATATGCCGATAGACCGGACATACATTCAGACATGCGCCGCAGCGAATACATTTCAACACTTCCTGATAAGCTGTCCCGAGAATATCAGAGCGTCCGTTATCAAGGACAATCAAATGAAATTCCTCTGGACCATCTATATCTCCTAGGTGACGCGGACCGCTCAGCGCAGTCATATAAACACTGATTTTTTGCCCGGTGGCGCTGCGCGTCAGCATAGATACAACAATGTCCAGATCCTCCCACGTCGGAACCAGACGCTCCATTCCCATAATAGCGATATGGACCTTAGGCAGCGTAGTCGTAAGCCGGGCATTGCCCTCGTTGCTAATTAATACGACAGATCCCGACTCCGCAACCGCAAAATTACATCCGGAGATGCCGATGTCCGCCTCTAAAAACTCACGTCGCAATTCTTCACGGGCGAATTGGCATAATTCCTCCGTTTCGTCAGATAACGTACGCCCGGCTACATCAGAAAAAAGCTCTGCTACTTGCGATCGTGTCTTATGAATGGCCGGTGCGATTAAATGGGACGGTGTCTCCCCTGCAAGCTGAATAATATATTCCCCAAGGTCAGATTCGATGACCCGAATATTCTGCGCCTCAAGATGCTTGTTAAGATGAATTTCCTCTGTGACCATTGATTTTGATTTGATAACGGAACATGCACTCTTATCCTGTGCAATCTCCAGGACACGTGCTACAGCATCTTCAGCAGTTGCTGCAAAATGGATATGTCCCCCGTTCCTCTCAACTTGCGCCGCTAATTGCTCAAGATAGCTATCTAGATTCTCAATCGTATGCATTCGGATCTGTGCAGCCAACTCGCGCCATTCCTCTATATTGCCCAATTCATCTGCTGCCTGAAAACGCCCGTCACGCAGCCTGTCCTGAGTGAACGGTACCGCTTTTCGCAGCTGTTGATCCCACAGCGCTTTATCTACCCTTCCAAAAAACTCTAGTGGTTGCACACTCATTTGGCTCCTCCTTTCGCCAATACTTCCGCTACGTGCATGACCTGTATATCCTTTCCTGTACGCCGTAAACGGCCTCCAATATTCATCAGACAGCCCATGTCTGATCCAATCAAAAGTTCAGCTCCTGTTGCTTCAATATTCTTTATTTTCTCATCTACCATCGCTTCAGAAATCGCGCTCATTTTGGCGGCAAAAGTACCGCCAAATCCACAGCAATCCTGGCAATAGGGAAGTTCTGTTATTTCCAACTCTTTTACATTAGAGAGAAGAGATGCCGGCTCGGCATGAATGCCCAGCCCCCGACTCATATGGCAGGAATGATGATACGTAGCACGAGCGCACAGGGCAGCATCGACCGCTTCCACTTCCAGTACTTTTACAAGAAATTCAGAGAATTCATATGTTTTCTTAGCAAGCATCTGCGCCTTCTCTCTCCACTCCTCTTCTTCTTTCATCAGCTCTGGATAGTAATGGCGAATCATCGCCACGCAAGACCCGGAAGGCGCTACGACGTAATCAGATGCCGAGAATACGTTGATCATATGTTTGGCTGTCTCTTTTGCCTCTTTTTGATAACCACTATTGTAAGCGGGTTGTCCGCAGCACGTCTGTGCTTCAGGAAAATGAACGTCAACGCCGTATCTTTGCAGCACTTCCACTGCACTCTTACCAACATCGGGAAAAAATACATCAGATAAACATGTGATGAACAAAGCAACTCTCATGGTTGTTTCCTACTCCCTGTTAAATTATTTGTATTTTTTAATTTTACAGAACAATAAGCGTCCTGCCAATCATCCCACATGCATATCCTGTTATACAGTAATAAAACATTTATATGAAGACCCAGGCATAAAGTAAGAAGAAGAGCAATATAAAATTATCATCCTTAATAAAATCTTTACATAAAATTAACAAAGTGTTACGATAAAGATTACAAAAATAATCCATATAAGGAGGTACATGTCATGAAAATGGTATGGGTACGGACGAATAAGGGATATGATCGAATTCTTCCTCAGCATGGAATGGTGTTAAAGGAAACTGAACATGATGTTTACCTTCTGTTTTCAGATGGACGCTGCAAAATATCCCGTGAAGAGTTCAATGAATTTTATACTGCCGTATAATATAAAAAAACGAGGCTCCCTCTCACACCGAGAGATCGCCTCGTTTTTTATTTATTCTTCCTGCCTGCGCGACGACGTAGAAACGGAAGCTGAATCCCAAAGGTTATGCCTATAATAAATAAAAGCAGCAGGGCAAAAAGCACAACGGCCCCATAGAAGAAAATAGCATTCAACATTTCTTTTTCTTCCTTTCTCTCTATATTATTACTATCTTAACACCCGAAAGCTTCCTGTGGCTGTAGCCAACAGCGTTCCATCTTCACTCTGTACCCGCGCCTCTGTCGTAATGGTACGCTTTGTACGATGTACAATACGGCCGTGAGCATAGATTTTTCCTTCGCTACTAGCGGCAAGAAAATGAATATTCATATTGGTGGTCGCCTGCTTCATCTCCCCCTGTGAACGGGCAGCAAGACCCATCGCATTGTCCATAAGCGTTGCATACATCCCGCCGTGCAGCGTCATGTTTCCATTCATATGTTCATGCGCAATAGTAAGCGAAAGCACTGCCTTTCCATCTTCAATATGCTCGATCACGCAGCCTGTATGCTTCCAGAACGGTACCTTTGCGAAAGTTTCTTCTAGTTCCTGTAAATAGCGTGCATCAGTCATCTATTTTCCTCCGTCATATGTAGTATCCGCCTTTATCTTACCACTAACACAAAAAAATGACGAAGGCGGACCATCCACCGCCTTCGCCAGCTCACTTATTATTCTATTCTTTTTATATGATGGCTGCTGTATAGTAGTGCTTTTCCCCAATTGGTACGGTAGAACGCACGCTCTAACAGCCCAAACAACGATCCGGCAATCCAATATAAACACAGAGCGACAGGAGCCTTCCATAGAATCAGAAGAAAAAATGCACCCATAAAAAGCGTCATACTCACTCGCTTGTAACTTCATCAATTATTTTTTTATATGCTAATGCCTGCTCTTTTGTCCAAACCGGCGTAGCAGCTAATATCTGAATCGGCTCTGGAAGGGGCGGGCGCACTTTCTTACCGTCGCGCTGCCGGGAATATTTTGTACTGAGCCTCGCCTTATCCCATCCAATGATTTCAGCGAACTCTTTTAATCCAACTAATTGAGGTAGCACATTCACTACATCGCCCCCTTCATCATTTCGTTAAAAATTCCCTCTGTGGAATGAAAAAGTTTATCCTAAAAATCTTACTTGTTATTTAATAACTCTTCTATTTTCTTTTCTAATTTCTCAATTCTAAACTCCTGTTTCAGAAAAACGGTAATAAAGATTGACAATATGAACGCAATAAAAGAAATAAGAGCCCAAATATTATTTAGAATAAGATCAGCAAAGAAAAATGTAGCCATATAACAAATTACTAGGCAAACAAAAAATGTACCTAAAAATTCTTTCATTTCGATTCGCCCCTCTTTTAAAATGATAACTTTATTATCTTTAATGCACTCTAAACAGATAACTTTGTAAACACTTCTCACATAAAAAGGCGAAAACCCGACTTATTTTTTTGCAAAGAAAAAGACCAAGCTTTTACACTTGGTTTATAATCCTCAGCAGCACCCACGGGATCGTCATCGCAGCGCCATCGACTTAACCCCATATGTTTCATATAACTCTCTAGCCACCTCTAGTAAATCAATAGGCTTGTTCTGATATTTTGTACGGAGCCGAAAAAGTTCAAACTGCATCTTCATCTGCAGCACTTGTTGACAGGCTAACCGGAATAAAAGGGTAAGCAGCGGAACCAAAAGCATCGTAATTGGTTGCATAATCGTATCCATTCAACGATCTTCTTTCCTGAGTCAGCAAATGTAGCAGCTTCCGCCGGACTATAATACGAGAGAACATTTTATATTTTATCGAAATTGGTAAACACATTCCCAGGCAGGATTTTTTTATCTTCCGCCGAAACACACTATTCATATACCTGAATAAGGAGGAATACAGATGAGCAGCAATCTGAAAAATAAATTCGGTGCAGGAGAGGCACCTAAACAATTTATGGAAGAAATGACGAAGAATAAAGAAGCCTTTCACGATTGGTACCATCGCTTCTCCTGGTCAGAAGAAGAACAGACTTTCTTCGCCTCACTACAACAGCGTGATGACCTGCGCTGCCTTATTCTTGCTGCAGACTGGTGCGGTGATGTTGTACGCAATGTCCCTGTCGTCTTTCGCGCCATGGAAGAAGCTCGCATTCCGACAGAAGTACTCATTATGGAGAAGCATCTCGATGTGATGGATCAGTTTCTTACGATGGGAGGCCGCGCCATTCCTATCGTAATCTTCACCGATTCAGAAGGCAATGTACTTGGTAAGTGGGGACCGCGTCCCGCTCATGTGCAGGCAATTATGAACGCATTCAAAAAGGAACATCCTGACCGCAACGCAGCGGATTATGAGGAGAAAATCAAGGAAGCACGTGCCAAAATGCTGCAGGAATACGGAGAAGATACAAGCTATCAATCCATTATAATTAAAGAGCTGCACGCCATACTCACCGCGCTATAAATCATAAACGGAGCCGATCTGCTATAATGGAGCAAAAGCAAAAGAAAGGTGCACATCTATGAAACCCAATCCTATTTCCTTAGAAACGGCGAAGATGCTGTCCGAAAAGCTGAACGTACCAATTGAGCAAATTATGCATATGCCGCAGCACATTCTGTTGCAGAAGCTTACTGAAGTCACAAAGCAGGAAGATTCAAAGAAAGCCGACGAATAATAAGAAGCATGCATGCAAAAAAGCAACGGAGCGGGTCTATCCCGTCCGTTGCTTTTTTATTGTATTACTTGCCATTCAGCCTTTCTCGCTCCTCTTCTGTAAATACACGGGAGCGAGTTAAAAAACGCATCCCTTCCGGCCCTTCAAGCGAGAACATGCCGCCTCGCCCTTTCACAACATCGATAATAAGCTGTGTATGCTTCCAATATTCATATTGAGGTTTGCTCATATAGAATGGACTTTCACCGATTTCTCCAAGCAGGACATCCTGATCGCCTACCATGAATTCACCTTTTGCATAGCACATCGGTGAACTTCCATCGCAGCAGCCTCCAGATTGGTGAAACATCAACGGCCCATGCCTCTCCTTCAGCTTCTCAATTAAATCGAGCGCCTTCTCTGTCACCAACACCCGCTCGACTTCTGCCATGGTTTTCATCTCCTTCAGGTATGATGATTAAAAGAAGCCCTGTGCATCTGGTGAATAACTAATTAATAGATTCTTTGTCTGCTGATAGTGGTTCAGCATCATTTTGTGTGTCTCGCGTCCAATACCGGACTGTTTGTATCCGCCAAATGCCGCATGAGCCGGATAGGAATGATAGCAGTTCGTCCATACACGCCCCGCTTTAATCCTGCGCCCCATACGATACGCCGTGTTCATATCACGGGTCCATACGCCTGCACCCAGTCCATACAACGTATCATTGGCTAGATGCAACGCTTCCGCTTCATCTGCAAACGTCGTCACAGATACAACCGGGCCGAAGATCTCTTCCTGGAAAATACGCATGTTATTATGCCCTTTAAAAATCGTAGGCTTCACATAATATCCGCCGCTCAAATCCCCTTCTAGCTGATTGCGCTCACCGCCAATCAAGCATTCCGCTCCCTCCTGAAGACCAATATCGATATAGGACATAATCTTCTCCATCTGTTCCGCCGATGCCTGCGCACCAATCATCGTCTCGGTGTCTAGCGGATTGCCCTGTCTGATGCTTTGAACACGTCCAAGCGCCCGCTCCATAAATTCATCATAGATGGACTCATGGATCAGTGCACGGGATGGACAGGTGCACACTTCCCCCTGATTTAGGGCAAACATAACGAATCCCTCAATCGCTTTATCAAAAAATGCATCATCCTTCGCCGCAACATCCGGGAAGAAGATATTCGGTGATTTCCCGCCTAACTCCAACGTAACTGGAATAATATTTTGGGAAGCGTACTGCATGATCAGGCGACCCGTCGTTGTCTCGCCTGTGAAAGCGATTTTTGCGATACGCGGATTTGATGCGAGCGGCTTACCGGCCTCAACACCAAAGCCATTGACCACATTGAGAACTCCTGGCGGCAATAGGTCTTCAATAACCTCAAGCAGCACCATGATTGATGCCGGTGTCTGCTCGGCCGGTTTCAATACGACGCAGTTCCCTGCCGCAAGCGCCGGAGCCAGCTTCCAGCATGCCATCAGAATCGGGAAGTTCCATGGAATAATTTGTCCCACAACTCCAAGCGGTTCATAGAAGTGATAGGCAATTGTATTCTCATCAATCTCACTGATACTTCCCTCTTCTGCACGCAGAATTCCGGCAAAATAGCGGAAATGATCAATCGCAAGCGGAATATCAGCCGCCATCGTCTCACGAATCGGCTTACCGTTGTCCCATGTCTCCACAACAGCCAGTTTTTCTAAGTTCTCTTCCATCCGATCAGCAATTTTATTGAGGATACGCGCACGGTCTGCCGCTGGAGTATGTCCCCAGGAGTCTTTGGCCGCATGAGCCGCATCTAATGCAAGCTCAATATCCTCAGCAGAAGAGCGTGCAACTCGGCAGAATGTTTGTCCTGTGACCGGAGTGATATTCTCAAAATACTCGCCTCTTACCGGCTCTATCCATTTGCCGCCAATGAAATTTTCATACTGCGCCTTAAAGTTTACCTTCGCCTGCTCCTGTCCTGGTTGTGCACTAATCATAATCGTTATCCTCCTTTGATTTTGTATTGGATTTATA
The DNA here is from genome assembly GCF_041379945.2 of Aneurinibacillus sp. REN35. Taxonomy (NCBI): domain Bacteria; kingdom Bacillati; phylum Bacillota; class Bacilli; order Caryophanales; family Paenibacillaceae; genus Aneurinibacillus; species Aneurinibacillus baijiui. The sequence goes on from NZ_JBFTXJ020000005.1 coordinate 96,833, forward strand.
CGTTGGCTGCCATCTTCTCAAACGCTTTGACCGCGGCTTCTGCTACCTGCACATCCTGCTCCACAGATCCCCCGCTAACACCGACCGCTCCTATAATGCGATCCTCTACATGCAGCGGAATGCCGCCGCCAAAAAGTACAATCCGTCCGCTGTTTGTCGTATTGATCCCATACAATTCAGCGCCAGGTGTTCCCGCTGCTGCTAAATTAGCACTCGGCATCTTCAATGCTACTGATGTCCATGCCTTATTCTGGGCGATGTCTATGCTTACTAGAAGCGCATCATCCATTCTGTGGCAGGCAATAAAGTTACCTCCCTCGTCAACAACGGAGATGACCATCGGAACACCGAGTTGACGCGCCTCATGCTCTGCATGCTCGATCATTTCCTTCGCCATATCTAACGTTAATACACCCATATGTCTGCCTCCCTTTACTTTTTAGCGAACTTCCACTTTTAACGGCATGCCTTTTACAAGTCGAGCGGCGTTATGTCCTACCAAGCGGCTATTAGCAACAGCCCCACTGTAATATGGAGAGCTGCATTCAAGCATTTCATGACAGATTGCACATCTACCACCTGCCGTCACTCCAATACCGACACCAAGTGATGAAAGCGCTGCTGCTTGATAACCAAGCATCGCCGCCTCCTGTCCGCTATCTTCTACTTTTATGCAAGAAAATGGCACCCCCTCTTCTTCAAGACCTGCGCTAATCTCTTGCAGCACAGAAGCATCCACCCCTTCTAGATAGAGAATCGGGAGGTATGTAGGCTGCATTACCTAACCACCTCCTTTTTTACAGCAGACAGAACCAATCCTGTCGCCACTGCATTGCGCGGGCCTTCCGTACCCCGCACATTGGCAAATCCGGCTACAATTCCATACCTGCCAAGCTCCTCTGTCACCATCTGGGGAATCTCAAAATCAAGCGCCGATCCGCCTACCATCACCACAAAGGAGAGATGACGAACGTTACGTGTGGGTATAATCGATCTAAGAGAGCGCAATGCATTCGCAACAAATACTTTCTGCTTCGCGCTTCGTCGGACAGCCCTCACCTTTTCCATAGAGAGCTTTGGAGGGAGCGGGGTAAGAGCCTCCTCCTCCCGAATGACGACACGACCATATACATGCGGCGGAAACGGTGTTTTGGAGAACAGCATCGTCCCATCTTCAAGCTGCATATGAAACAGGCTGATAACTTTACCAAGCGGATGCTTCTTAACCCTCTCCGCCAATTCCCTATCCTTAAGCGCTAGTTCGGCATCGATCAGCATTGTCACCATATCACCCGCTCCGGCAAGATGAATGGAGCGGATCTCTCCATCTTCATTGACCGCTGCGGCATCTGTTGATCCTCCGCCCATATCAAGAATGACAAGCGGCTTCTCTGTTCCCGGTGTAGTCAGCGCGCCTCGGATGGCCATCTCTGCTTCTACCCCGCCCACCTCGACCGGTATGCCTAACTCCGCTTCGAGGGCCTGTGCGACTTTGGCTACAGGCATGCGCTCTGTCTTTACCATAGATGCGATCGCAACTCCGCTCTCCATAGAAAGCTCTCCGGCCATTGCTCCAACAACCGAGACAGGGATAACGGCATCTGTCGCCAACAGATCACGGATCGCAATATCTGTAAACGGCTGCCCTGTGCTATCTGATAGATGCTGGCGTAGCCCGTTGAGCATACCGCCAACATTTGTACCGGTTTTTCCTTTTACATCAAGCAATCCACCTGTCTTCTTTACCCCGGCCATAATTGCTTCTGCCCCATCATTAACCGATACGCGTACCGTACTTTTTTTTCCCTTTAACTCTAATTCTCCTGCCTCAATACGGCGTTCTACAATCTCCCCCTGCGGTGTGCGAATAACCACAGCAGACCGATTCCCGACAAGAGCACGCGCAATCGGAGCGATCTGCTTTGTCTCATCCGGCGTAAGTCCAAATACTGTGGCCAATCCATATGGGTTGCTGAGCGTGCGGATCACATGGCCGGGCAGCGCTACTTCTATCGCCGCCTGCCTGCCTAATGGAACTTTGTCAATATAAGCCACTTCATCGACAATCGGAATCTTTTGCTGCAGCCGATTATAGATCAGTACACCGTCATCCTTTTGCACGATGGCTCCCTTAATTTCAATCCCTCTCTCACATGCTTGATTCATCATATGAGCCGCCCATTCATAATCGGCTTCCTTTGGGATGATGACGATGTACGCCTTTCTATCTTCTGCTCTTCTCTCATTGAGAACAGAGAGATGCACGGTCGTTCCAATTCCCATACCGACGCCGCCCGGCGTGTCTGGGTTATGACCAATCATAGAGGATTCTGTAATTAATGTTTCACTGATGACATCCATCGCCAAATCACCGATAACGGGAACTGCATCATTGACCCGGATCTTTGCGATACAAGAGAGATCAATCCCTGCCTTCTCCGCCGCTTTTCTCAGAGCGAGGCGGATGCCGGAGATATTCTCCACTGTCCCTTTCACACCCGTCGTCTTGACTAGATGCTGGGCAAGAAATTCTGCTTCTCCGCCGCAAATACGCGCGATCGCCACCTCCGTTGAAGAATTGCCAATGTCAATTCCTGCGATCCACTGCGACACTTCCGTTACTCCTCATCTCTGCGCAGCAGGTTTCTTCCTTCATACACATCTGCCGCTTCCCTTATCAACGCGGCATTCTCACGCGCATCATATTGTGACTCCAGCTCGTCGGCGATGGCAAGCAGTTCTTCCTTCGTTGAACGGCGAGGACGCAGTGCATTATAGATTTCAAGAATGCGCGCATCGGCAATGGCAATCAGCTCGGCCGCCCGACGAAAATTCTTCGCCTGCTGTTCCTTACCGAGACTATCACAGACCTGCGCATGCATCTTAAGAGTATCTGGTGCGATGCGCAGATCACCGGCCTCTATCTCACCTTTCAGCGCGGCATCCAGCGTCAACTCATCATATGACTTTCCTGTCGGCGTCCGCAGCAAGTCCGGACGTTTAGATCCAAGCGGGTAGTGTTCCCTGCTAAGCGTCTCCATCACAGCACCTCCTCCTCATGCATCAAAAATTGAACATCCAACTCCACCGACTTTGCATCCGGTATGACTTGCTCGCACTCTTTTAGATGCAGAATCGCAGCAATTGCTTGATATTTTGGGCGAGCCATCTGATCATTGACCACCGGAACTGGGTTCGGACTCTCACCAAGCGCATACATAGCAGCATTACGTCCAATCGCCCGATACGTCTCCAAGGTAATTAACGGCGATTGCGGAAATAGCTCTAGATTGCTCAACGGATCGAGATCACGCTGATGAATAACGGTAGTACCTCTTGATTGGACACCAATACCGATACCGGAGCCGCTCAGTCTGGCGGCCTGATGAGCCATAAAAGCCAGATCTGCCATCGAACGACTGCGAATAACCCTCGGCTTTACTCCCTGTTCCTCTATTCCTGCCAGCATCTCCCGCAGTACGCGGGCATGTTCAAGATGAACAATCGTTTTATTCATCGTCGTACCAAACGCCGGGCCTACGGCAATGACGACCTCATGCGGATCGCTTCCTTTGAGCGCGATATCTTTTTCAGCCAGCTTCATCTCGAAGGTAAATGTTGTAGACGACATACCTCTCCTCCTTTTAATCAAAGTCCTGGGGGCTAATAGCCTGCCGAATGTTCTTGATCTCTTCCCATCGCTCAGGACTGAGACGGTATCCGGTACCCGGCCCTCTGTAATCGTTTTCATCATTTACCGCACTCTGTACCACGTTCTCTTTATTAATGATGGCTGATGTATGCAGATAATCGCCCGCCACCCGCTGCTTAAGCATATTGAATACGCGTTCGGCCACTTCTATATATCCACGCTTCTGCAGAGCGATCGCCACATCAAGCCCTGTAATACCCTCATCTAGAATGCTCTGGGCTGCCTTCAGATCTTCAACAACATTGCGCGGCGGCATATCCTCACTACTGTTGGCATAGGTAGCACTTTCCACTTCTTCATCCGTAATTGCCGGAAAACCCAATTCATCGAATACGGCTTGCAAAGCTTTAGCAGCTTCATAACGAATATGAATTACGCTTTCTTCATCAACAGGACGCAGTCCGCCATCCACCATCATATCTCGCTGCAGCACAAGGTAGTCGTCCATATCGCTCGTATCCATATTCGATCCGGCAAACATATTATCGCTGTTTGGTACTGCACTATAGCCGGAGAAAATAAAATCGGTTCCCGGCAGCATCTGGCAAAGCATCTTGGCGCTGCGGCGAATCGGCGAGTGTGAGAACGTCTGATCATTTCCGGAAGCCACTTCTAGATCAAACATTGTAGTAGTGAGATTCTCCGCAAGCACAGCTCGTAGTCCACTTGGAACCGCTGCAGGTACACCAATACAGCTAATCGAGCCGTTCTGTAACCCCTGTACTCCAGCACCTCTCGCCATCATGACACAGCGAACCTCGAGATAGAGCATGGACTTACCCTCGGCGCCGGCCATTTGCACTTCTGAGCCTGTACCTGATGTGAAACGCATTTTTGCTCCGCGCGAAGCATAAGCCGAGGCAAGAAACGACTTCGACCAAGGCGTGTCATCTCCATCGATAAATACTGACTCGGTTCCATAAATGGAAATCGTCTCAGCATACGACGTCAAGCCAAGCATCGCAAGGCGAAGTTCTGTTGCCTCTTCGAGCGCATCCTGTGTGAGTATGCCGCCTCTTGCTGTCTGCGACCCAACAAGCAGAGCCAGCGCATTGAACGGTGCGTAACGAACAATTCCGACTGTCGTCTCTTGTTCATCAAATCCGCGTAACCCTGCTTCGGCGGCATCGGCAGCCATCAACACCGGATTATCCCGTACATTCGTCACATGACATTGATTAGACGGTGTCTTACGCGCCCGCATCTTCTGCAATGCCATCATCATCTCTACCACGTTCATATGATTCAGCACTTCAACAACTTTGGCAGGTGACATTCCTCTAGCCAGCTTAATAATCTCGGCGCGTGGAACATGGATATCAACCAGTTTACGAGCAATCTCCAGACTGTCTATCGCCATGACACGTTCGGCTATTCCTGCATCCATCGTATAATCGGCAATAAATCGGTCCAGCATATCGAATTGTTCACGCGGCTTCCCGTCCAGTTCTATAATCCTGCCATTCTCTACACTAACAGAGGGGTTGGGGTCATTTGGACTTGCCATGGCAACGAAGCCCATCTCCGGCCATTCTGTAACAAATCCATCCTGATTGATCGGTTGCTGTTCAAGCACTGCGAATCTTCCAGACCGTTTGGTTACTTGTGATGCCTGCATACTTTCACCCTTTCTGTTATTCTCACCTGTCTTCCTTTAATAATTATAATTTTCAATCATTTGTTTGTATCTGTAATCATGTAACTTTCCCTAGCATTCTTTTTACTTTTGTACATTCAGACTAGAAAAGTGAATTCTGGAATTGATAAGCCGGGAGGGTACGTGTGGCTTTCTGCTTCTTGCGGTATTGGGTTGGTGTAATACCTTCTTGTTTACGAAATAAGCGTGAGAAATAGTTTGGATCAAGCCAGCCGCACCGAGCTCCTACCTGCGCAATGGACAGATGCGTGTCTGAGAGCAGGCGCCGTGCTCTCTCTAATCGAACATGAACAATATAATCGGTTAATGTCATGCCCGCTCTTTGCTTAAATAGGCGGCTTACATATTGGGGGTGTAAATGGACAGATTCTGCGAGGGACTCTAACGTTAACTCTTCTTCGATATGGCGTTTAATATATTCTTTTATGCGATCAATCGGATGCATCTCTTGCGCATGGTGATGCGCCGATTCTAGCGGAGCCGGAAAAAACTCATGAAGCATCCGTTCAATATCCTTCGGGTGAACAGGCTTGAGAAGATACGCTTCAGCGGCAAGTTCATACAGCCCCCTATCCGTATAACGTTCTTCTTCATAAGCGGAAAGGAAAACAAGGCGACAATCCGGACGTTCCGTGCGAATGCGCGCAGCAGCAGCCATCCCATCCATAATGGGCATTTTGATATCAAGAATGGCTACGTCAATTGCATGGCGCACAGCCACCTCTACGGCATCTGCGCCATTTTGCGCTTCAAAACAACGTACATCCGTAAATCTTCCCTGCGAGATAATTCTGGCCAATACTTCCCTTTCTAGCGGTTCGTCATCCACAATCAACAGATTCATGCGGCTTCCCTCCCGGTAGTGTAATTGTAATCGCCATTCCTTTTCCCGATGCACTTTTCATATTTGTAATTCCGTATTCCATCCCGAACTGGTATTGCAGTCTGCGATGAATATTATAAAGCCCGATCCCTGTTGTGTGACCCGTTCCGCGTCTACGTACATTCGATAGCATGTCTGCAAGCTTAGAGGCGGGCATACCGCGACCGTTATCTTCAACAGTAAAACAGCATACCTTTCCGTCCGTCTCTCCGCTAAGACGAATGTTGATAGGTTTTCCTTCCGGCTCAAAACCGTGTACAATCGCATTCTCTATTAACGGCTGAAGCGTTAGCAGTGGAATGGAGATATGCTCGGCTTCCGGTGTGATGCGGCTCTCAAAAGCGATTCGATCGCGGTAACGTGTTTGCTGAATAAACAAATAATGCCGAATATAAGCCATCTCTTCTTCGAGCGGGACAAGCTTATCGATCTTTCTCAGATTATAGCGAAGAATGCGTGAGAGACTATATGTAATCTCCTGTGTCTTCTCCGCCCCCTCTAAATAGGCGAGACGCGAAATTGTATTTAGCGTATTAAATAAAAAGTGTGGATTCATCTGCGAATGCAGCATTCTAAGCTCAATATCCTGCAATGTCTTTTCAAGTTCCGTCCGCATGCGCAGCTCTTCCATCAGCTTTTGCGTCTTCTCCGTAAGCTCTTGTTGGGCAATTTGTTCCGCAATCGTTTTAACGATATAGTTCGCTGTCATAAACAAGAGTTCGGCAGCGGCACTGACCTTCTTTTCATCCTGCCTTGAGACTTGCTGCAAATATCCAAACAGCTTATCTTTATCTAATGGAAGCTCACTCACCTTTGATGATACCGCTTCCAATTGTTCGGCTTCATGGTCTGTCATAATTACCTGCCCACATAGCACGGCACCGAGATATTTGTCTTCATAAACCAACGGCGCGGCCAAATCTACCAATCCGGAGTGGCAGCGGTGAATGACCGGCCTCTTCTCCTTCGCCGCAAGAATACCTACCCTCTCATCGGAAAGAATACAGCGGCTGAGCCCTTCTGGACAGGAGCGAATATATGAGCAAAAAGAGGTAAAATTACTAGGTGCGGTAATCGGGCGGCCGGATTCATCGCCAATGATCATAGCAAGTCCGGTTGCATCAGAAAAACGGTCCTGTACTTCCTGCAGCATTCTCACATCGATCATGTTACGAAGTGTTAGCGCAGCCATCGACTTCTCCCTTTCCTATCAAGTTTCGTTCTGTATCCTCTTCTTCACAACGTCGTTAGGCGTCCAACAATCGAACCGGTATACAGGCTCTGTCGCATATCCTAACCTGCTGCACATATACCCCGTTTTTTCTCCCGGCTGCTTGCGAACCCGAAAGTGGCGGCATGTCGCACAGCAATGATAATTCCGCTTCATCAGTTGCCTCCGTCCTTTTTTTCCACTCTATCATGCACAAAAAAATGTCACAAGAGCAGGAAGTATCGTATTTTGTATTGATTCTGGAAAAAGACTGAAAAATCTATCAATAATATGCTATTTTGCATCAAAATCGTATAGACGTTTCGTCCGCTTGCCCACGTACAATAAAAGCGGATGCATATCCTAATCATGCACGTTATCAAAAGGAGGACCTTATATGCCGCAAATTTTTGTATCTCCGGGCAAATATGTACAAGGTGCAGGCGTAACAAATGACATCGGCCGCTATATTGCTCCACTCGGTCAAAGAGCGCTGATCCTCGGCGGACAGAGAGGGCTCGATTCTGTGAGTGGCAACATCACCCAAAGTCTCGATATGTACGATGTACTCTATCATATTGAGCGGTTCCAAGGCGAGAGTTCCGACAATGAAATCAGGCGCATGTGTGATGTAGGACGTGCTAAAAATATTGATGTCGCAATTGGTGTAGGCGGGGGAAAAGCAATCGATACAGCAAAGGCGGTTGGATTTGAGCTTACTATTCCGGTCGCCATCATCCCCACTATCGCTTCTACAGATGCGCCCTGCAGTGCCTTGTCTGTGATTTATAACGATGCGGGCGTGTTCGAGAAATATTTGCTCCTCCCAAAAAATCCAGATATCGTGCTGATTGATACCGAGGTTATCGCCCATTCTCCGGTGCGCCAATTGGTAGCAGGTATGGGTGATGCGCTCTCGACGTATTTTGAAGCAGCAGCCTGCGCCCGAGCCCGAGCACAGAATATCGCCGGGGGGACGATGACACAAGCGGCGCTTGCCATTGCTAGGCTGTGTTATGATACGCTGCTGAGCGATGGCTACAAAGCAAAGATCGCCTGCGAACGTAATGTCGTCACCGAGGCATTGACCAATATCGTTGAGGCGAACACACTGCTCAGCGGACTGGGCTTTGAAAGCGCCGGTCTGGCTGCGTGCCATGCAATACACAATGGATTAACCGTACTTGACGAGACACATCCATATAGCCACGGGGAAAAAGTAGCGTTCGGCACGCTTACTCAGCTTGTCTTAGAGAATCGAAGCCTACACGAGATAGAAGAAGTCCTTGGTTTCTGCCACTTGGTCGGTCTGCCGACAACATTTGCCGACATCGGACTTAACGACGCCCACCCAGAACAAATCCGTCAGGCAGCTGAAGCAGCATGCAACGAGGGAGAAACCATCTATAACATGGACATTGAGATTACACCCAAAAAAGTTTATGCGGCCATGGTCACAGCCGATGCACTGGGTCATGCCTATAAACAAAAGGAAGAGAAGACTCTATCCACTCCGTCTCCGCTGCCATTATAATTACGCTCTTCTTTTCATCAAGATAAAAAAAACGGGGAAGCGCTCGCTTCCCCGTTCACATGCTTCTTCATTTCGGCAGCCTATTACTCAAACACTTTCACAGTAACGCTTTTACGTCCCCACTGCAGGGCTTTATCACGGTCAGAGAAAAAGACATCAATCTTATTCCCTTTAATAGCGCCTCCTGTATCACCGGCAATTGCCATACCATACCCTTCTACATATACTTTGGAGCCCATAGGAATTACGGATGGATCGACAGAGATGACTTTGGCGTCAGGATTTTCCTTTAGATTGATGCCCTGAGAGGTAATACCCGAACAGCCTGCACAATTCGCTGTATACGCTGTACTCTCCATCGTCATTACTTTACCGGGTTTCGTATTTTCACCGGCAGCATTCAACGCCTGGAATGTTTTCGGTCCGGCAATTCCGTCAGCCTCTAAGCCCTTGGCCCGCTGAAAGGATTTGACAGCATCCACAGTAATCGTGCCGTAATAGCCGGTTGCCGTACGGAAATCAAAGTGTCCCCGGTTCTTAAGAACCGTTTGCAACTCCTGTACATCCTCACTCTCCATCCCATAGCGCAGTGTCTGATCCCCCATAGAGGCTTCTGCCATAAGCGGAGCACTCACCATCATTCCTGCAGCAGCAGTTGAGACCACCATTTTCTTCAGCGATGTAAGCATATTAATCAATTCCTCCTCTTTTCCTGATCAATAAGCTTCCACCTCTTCTTCCTATTTCGTTCAACAATTAGGGCCATTATATAAGGAAATATCTGCAGTGAAAAGAGCATTCTCCTATTTTGCGAACATATAACCAAATTTCAGTTTTACCTCCTTTCACTACTTTTGTACCGGACAAAAATAGCCAAAAACTCGAATATGTTATCTATTTATCACTCTATCTACAAAGTAACGTATCGAAATAGTGTGAAAATAAGTATAATGTGCATAAAGAGAACAGGAGAGTGAGAGGAACGTATGAAGGATGATACTGTTGTAGTCCTTATGCCGTTGAGCGGAAGTATTCTGTGGGAGATGTACGGAGAGTCATTCGGGTATTTACAAAAGCCCTTATCACTTCAAGTACCAGTGAATGAAGTAGAAGTACGCCGGGAATGGATTGCTGAAATCGAGCGAGGCGTGCTCTATCTGCAGCGTGAATCTATTAAGTAAATAAACAACGAAGCAAAAGGCGGTTTCTCATAGGGAAGCTGCTTTTTGCTTATTGTCAAACATTTTGATTCCTTTATAATTTTTATATCCGACAGGTTGGATCTATTCTTGCAAGGTAAATGAGATGAAGACAGGTAGGAATGGGGATGGAGGAGCCTGCGTGATGTTACGAATTCGTATTGTATTGCTATTTATTCTACTAACTTTATGGCTCGCAGCAGTACAGCTTACCTATGCTTCGCCTGCAGCTTTGCAGCCACAGGCAAAAAAAACATATAAAATTGCAGCTGAATGGGCGCTTCCTCCGTTTTCCTACGTAACAGAAAACGGATCATTTACAGGTGCCAGCATTGCTATTATGGATAAAATTGCAGCGTACCATAATCTTTCTTTCGAATATATTCCTATGGATCTTGAACGCGCGGAGAAAGAGCTGCAGGCCGGTCGGATCGACGCAATTGCCGGACTTACCTACAGCACTGAAAAAAGCGGCCTATTTGATTTTTCGGAGCCGTATTTTACAATGTCAGACGCACTTATTATTCCTAAAGAAAAAAAGCAAACCGTTAAAAGCATCAGCGATGTACGGGGGCTGCACGTTATTCTACAGAATCGAAAACCTGTACTTGACTCACTGTTGAATCTTCGTCATCCAACTCTTACGGTTACCCGAAACCAATTATCAGGCTTGCTTCCCCTTCTAAAAGGGCGCGCTGATGTATTTATCGGTAACAAATGGACTGCTGGCGTATATTTGCAGCATTTCAAGCAGGAGGACAACTTCATTATACTTGATGAGGTAATTGAACCCGCCGATTTTGCTATTGCGGTACGAAAAGGCGATGATGCTTTTCTCAGCATCATCAATAAAGCATTGACAACAATGAAAGCAAAAGGCGAAATTAATCTGCTTATGGATGATTGGCTCCTATCCAATTCCGATGTTCAAATTATCCGGCTGCAGCGGTTTATTCAGCTATTAGCCATTGTGCTTATTGCGACTGCATGTGTATTATTGTTTATTTACCTATGGAATCAGCGCCTCAAAAAAGCGGTACAGGCCCGGACGGAAGAGCTATGGCAGCTTACCCACCATCTACAAAAACAGCGACAGGATATCGCTGACCAGGATGCATTTAAAGAACAAATTTTAAATAACATTCATACCGGAATCGTTACATTCGATACGGACTATACGGTGACCAGCTACAACTTACGTGCAAAGGAGATGCTCGGACTTACGGGAGAATCCATATACAAAGAGGAGTATCCACCGCTAATCGCTCGTATTCTTACGCATTATAAAAACAATGCCAAGCAGCGCGTAGATAATTCAAATGCGCTCATCAAATTGGAGATCGACGAAGCGGATCAATGGAAAGTAATTTATTATCGGCTGCTAATGCTGCATGATGCCCGCAAAAACCAAACAGGTTACCTGTTATCGATGACCGATCGCACAGAAGAAAAAAGGCTTGAGCAAAAGCTGGTCATGCAGGAGAAGTTGCATGCCCTTGGTCAGCTTGTAGCAGGCGTTGCTCATGAAATCCGCAATCCGCTCACATCAATTAAAACATTTGTGGATCTGCTGCCGACCAAATATAATCGGCCTGCCTTTCGGGAAGCTATCGTCGAACATCTGCCTGCCGAGATCAATCGGCTCAATATGATTGTGACCGATTTGCTCGATTACGCCCGCCCGCGTTCGCCCAGCAAAGAAAACTACGCGGCAAGCGCTCTCCTTGCCTCGCTGCTCACGCTCCTGCGAGTAACTGTAGAGAAAAAGCATATTCTATTAGAGCAATCCTGCCCAGATGATATCGCTTTTTATATTGATCCGCAGCAGATGCGGCAGGTGTTCTTAAATCTTCTGCTTAATGCGATCGATGCGGTAGAAGAAACCGCAAATAAAAAAATCACCATCACGGTGGAAAAAAAAGAGGATACACTCGGACAAATTACGATTACCGACACAGGAGTAGGCATTCAACATGAGCAGATTAAGCGAATTTTCGAACCGTTCTACTCAAGTAAACACAATGGCGTAGGGCTGGGCCTTCCCCTCTCGTATAAATTAATCAAAGAGAACGACGGGGATATTCGCATCACCAGTCATCCCGGCCAGGGAACGAGCGTCATTGTTACTTTACCATTGCACAAACCGGAGGAGAAATCTTAATGAAACCGCACGTACTCATTCTTGATGATGAACGCGCCATCTGTACCTCACTCAGCTTCGCGCTTGAGGATCTCTATACCATTGCGACTTCTACCGATCCAGTTGACGGGCTGCGCATGCTAGATAATCAGCCCTTCGATCTTGTGTTGCTTGATTTACGTTTAGGCTCAAGCAGCGGGATTGATATATTGCGCCAAATAAAACAGGCTCATCCGTCCATGACAGTGATCATGATGACAGCGTATGCCTCCATCGAATCTTCTATTGAAGCCATTAAACTTGGTGCGTATTACTACATCGAAAAGCCAATCAACACCGAAGAATTACAGCTATTAATGATGAAGGCACTTGAACATAAACAACTGGCTTCTCAGGTCGAATCCCTGCATGCACAGCTTCAGCAAACAAAGGGAAAAAAAGACTTTATAGGCAAAAGCAAAGCAATAAAACAGGTGTTCTCTATGATTGAACGGGTAAAGGATATTGATTCTAACGTATTAATCACCGGAGAAAGCGGAACCGGTAAGGAATTGGTCGCCTCTGCCATTCACCATACAGGAAGACGGCAGGACGGTCCGCTAGAAACAGTAAATTGTGCTGCGATTCCTGAGACGCTTCTGGAAAGTGAGTTGTTCGGTTATGAAAAAGGGGCTTTTACCGGAGCAACACAGCGCAAGGAAGGAAAATGGGAAGCTGCAAACGGTGGAACGCTTTTTCTTGATGAAATCAGTGAGATGCCATTGTCTCTACAGGCAAAAATTCTGCGCGTGCTTCAAGAACGCGAGGTTACGCCGCTTGGCTCCAATCGAAAAATCCCCCTTGATGTGCGAATCGTCAGCGCTACAAACAAACAACTCGAGCAGATGGTAGCTGAGGGAACGTTTCGTGAAGACTTATATTTTAGGCTAAATGTCATTCCGATCTTGATTCCTCCACTGCGGGAAAGGGAGGAAGATTTAGCGCTATTGCTTGAATATTTCCTGCACAAATACTGTAAGGAAATGGACAAGGAACCTAAATCCTTATCCACTGCCGCGCGTCGTCTTTTGCTCACATATAGTTATCCGGGCAATGTTCGCCAGCTTGGCAATATCGTGGAGTATGCCGTTGCGCTCTCTCCTACCTCTATTATTACAAAGGATGACCTTCCGGAGTATGTACAGCAGCATAGCCCTGTTCACTCCATCACGCCTGCAAATGATGACGAGCTTGTTTCTGATCTCTATATCGATATTCCCATCGGCACCCCTATGAAGGAAATCGAAAAAAGAGTGATTGCTGCTACGCTCCATCACTACAATTGGCATCGACAGGAAACAGCGCGCATTCTGCAAATCTCGGAACGGAGCCTGCGTGATAAAATCAAACTCTATGATATTCAACAAATGTAACACCGGCAACTTTTGCCGAATCGGCACTTTTTGCCGGTTTATCTGGCGAATTTTGCCGATTTTTTTTGTGAGAAAATATAACGGAGCTGAAACCGCTAACATTTAGACTAGTAAGAAAATTGGAACGATATTTGCAATTGTTCTAGTACAGGAAAGGAGGATACACATGAAGCAGCAGTCTCTTTTTGCCATCACAGCCACCTTGCTTCTTCTAGCTACCGTTGGCTGCTCGCTTACGGAAACCAAGCAGGAAATCTCTTCTCCTGTTTCACACTACCCAGCACATTCAACAGATTCTAGGACACCCGTTCTGCAGGATAGGATCATAACTATCGCGACAGGCGATATATCAGGTGTATACTTTCCGCTCGGACAAGCTCTTGCCGGTATTTATGAACGATCCAGCAGCGCCATTACAGGAACACGTATCACAAAGGCATCCATCGAGAACACCCAACTTGTGGCACAAAAAAAAGCGGAGCTAGGTTTCTCTACCACGGATGCTCTTCTCTTGGTTAATCAGCAGAGCAGCGCCGAAGCAAAACAAGAACACTCAAACCTACGGACGATTACTGGCCTTTATTCTAATTATATCCATATTGTGGCTACTCGTCAGAGCGGCATTCGTTCATTCAAGGATCTAAACGGAAAACGGATTGGTGTTGGTCCTATCGGCAGCGGCACAGAATTAACTACAGAGCGCATCCTACAGGCAGCAAACCTAACGCGTTATGATCTAAAAAAGCATTATTTTTCTTTTTCTCAATCTTCTCAGGCACTTCGAGACGGGATCATTGATGCAGCATTCTTCTCCTCAGGTTTACCGAATCCGGATATTACATCACTAGCTAAGGATATACCTCTTATCCTAATTCCCATTCCGGAGTCAGTGATGAAGACGCTTGAGCAGCAGTCTCCTTATTATTCTAGAAAGATCATTCCTGGGAAAACATATGCCGGCCTTACTGACAACATTCAAACCGTAGCAGTAAAAAACGTACTCTTAACTTATAGCGACCTGCCAAAAGAAACAGTATACAATTTAACCCGTGATTTTTACGAGCATCTCCCTGAGATGTATGATGCTCATCCGGCGGCAAGAGAAATCAAAATGGAAGATGCAGAACAAGGTGTCTATCTTCCGCTACATCCGGGCGCAGCCCAATATTTCGATGAACAGAGAAAGAAGAAATAACGTTTCCATAACTAAGGAGGTCAATGACAATGAAACAACTGCAAAAATTCATCAGTCTCTTCGCGGTTCTCCTGCTCGCGGTTCTAGCAGGTTGTGGGGTTCCTACCGCACAAAAAGCCGGGGAGGCTCCTGCCGCAGGCGGTGCGTCCGAACAAGGAGGCACAAAACAATTAACCGTCGCTGGAAACGGCGGCAAGATTGAAAAGGCCATCCGCGATGAAATCGCTCCGAAATTCAAAGAAAAGACTGGAATTCAAATCAACTATATCGCCGGGCTCTCCGGTGAGATTCTCTCAAAAGTAGAATTACAGAAGAATGCACCACAAATTGATATTGCACTTTATGTACCAGTGGACGTGCAGCGCGCTAAGGAAAAAGACCTTACCGACCCGGTTGATGAAACAAACGTTCCAAACCTCAAAAATGTTGACCCGCGCTTTATTGTTGCCGAAAAAGCAGCTGCACCTGCTTTCGGTCTTGTCATTGCACCAGCTTTTAATACGGAATCTTTCGAAAAAAACAAACTTAAACCGATTGAATCCTGGAATGACCTTGCAAAACCGGATTATAAAGGCCGCACCGCATTCGCGGATATCTCCAATGACTGGGGCTTCAATACTCTCTATGCTCTAGCATTAGCAAACGGAGGCAGTATTGATAACATGGAACCCGGCTTGAATAAAGCGAAGGAACTGGCAGGGTATTCTACTACCTTCTATAAAAATTCAACACAAATGATGCCTGCAATGCAGCAGGGTGCCGCTGATGTAACGGTCATGGGAAGCTACTCTATCGGTGATTTGGCAGCAAATTCCGGTGTTCCGCTTAAAATGGTCGTTCCAAAAGAAGGCGTACCTTTACAGGCATTCAGCGCCACGCTGGTCAAGAATACGCCTCACAAAAAAGAAGCGCTTCAATTCATTGACTATCTGGTTAGCGAAGAATCACAAAAAGCTACGGCAGATTCTGGATTCTATCCCGTTGTAAAAGGAATGCAGCTTCCTGAAAAATACCAAGCATCTATCGGCTTAAAAGATACGGACAAAACGTTTACACCTGATTTTGCGAAATTCGCAAAAATAAGAGCGGAGTGGTCGGACCGCTGGTCAAAAGAAGTAACACCTCAACTTGGAAAACTATTGAATAAATAAGCGAGAAAGGGGTTTTACCATGACGAGCGTGGCAACAAGAAACGACGTAGAAATCAAGAATGTTATCAAACGCTTTGGTTCTAATACAGTGCTAAATGATATTAACCTTGAAATCAAGCAGGGCGAGCTTCTTACCCTGCTTGGCCCTTCAGGCTGCGGCAAAACCACAACATTAAATCTCATCGCGGGTTTTCTTGAAGCTGATGAAGGTGCTGTCTATATTAAAGGCAAGAATGTAACACATGTACCGCCTTATAAGCGGGATTTAGGGATGGTCTTTCAGACGTATTCTCTTTTTCCGCACATGACTGTCTATGAAAATCTTGATTTTGGCCTCAAGCTCCGCAAGATCGATAAATCTGAGAAGCATAAACGAATTACCCGTGCGCTTGAACTCGTTAAAATGATCGGGCTTGAGCATCGCTATCCACGTGAATTATCAGGCGGGCAGCGGCAGCGTGTCGCTATCGCTCGCGCACTTGTTGTTGAGCCTGAACTGCTTCTGCTTGATGAGCCTCTCTCTAACCTTGACGCCAAACTGCGGCATGAGCTGCGGACAGAGATTAAAAGGCTCCAAAAAGAAATCGGGGTTACGACCATCTTCGTTACACACGACCAGGAGGAGGCTCTTTCGCTGTCTGATCGGGTTGTTGTCATGAACGGAGGTAAAATCGAACAAATTAGTTCACCGACTACGATCTATAATCATCCGGAGACGGAATTTGTTTTTCAATTTATCGGCAAGTCAAATTGTTTTCACGGCACAATAAAGGATATCAACGACCGAAAAATTGCTGTGCAGCTTGAAGACGGCTGGGTAACACTCGTAGATGCAGATAACATCATGGGCAGCGAACGTACATGCCGTACCGGCGATGAAGTAAAGCTGTATATCCGCCCTGAAAAACTAACTCTCAACACAATCGGGCAATCGGAGCAGCCAGAACAGTTCCATAAAGCAACCATTACCCAGATGAATTATCTCGGAGCTTCCTGGGAAATTGACATGACATTGCTTGGAAAACCTGTACAGATCCTGACACCTATGTATGATGCATCGTGGCAAACAGGAAAAGAGGTGATGATTGGATGGAACCCATCAGACATCATGCTCATCAAGAAGTAGCCTCACAGTCTGTGCAACTGCCGGACCCTGAATACAAAAAACCACGCAGAAAGAAAAAGACGTACCTTGCCGGCCTTCTTCTGCTGCTTCCGATTCTTCTGTTTCTCTTTGGATTTTTCATCGTACCGATGCTCTACATTTTGTATTTAAGTTTTATTTACACAGACAGCCCATCCGCGTCCAATGCAGTGTACAGCCTGGAGAACTATCTGTTATTCTTTACCGATTCCTATTACTTGTCATCACTCTGGCTTACGGTAAAGGTCAGCTTTTATACGGTTCTCGTATCGTTACTATTAGGGTATCCGGTTGCTTTGACTATGGCCAAAAGCTCACCGCGTGTGCGCGGATACATCGCTCTGCTTATCGCTTCTCCTCTGCTTGTCAGCATTGTCGTGCGCAACTTTGGTTGGTACCTCCTGCTGCTGCCAAACGGAACGATTAACAGCATTTTAACATCACTCGGCATCGTAAGCGCGCCGCTCAAGCTGCTTTTCTCAGAGGTCGGAGTCATCATCGGTCTCTCTAATGCCTATCTGCCGTTTATGATTCTCGCGATTGCTACAAGCCTCTATAATATTGATCCGTCACTGGAGCGGGCAGGCGCGATTCTTGGAGCAAGTCCGCTGCGTACATTTTTCTCGGTGACGCTGCCGCTTAGCCTACCGGGCATCGTCTCGGGATGCGTACTGGTATTTAGTATGTCGATGAGCGCGTATGTAACACCTGCGCTTATGGGTGGCGCCAATGTTCCAATGATGCCTGTCGTCGCCTATGATCAGATTAATAATCTGCTGCGCTGGACATTCGGCTCCGCCATATCTTATGTCCTGCTGGCTACGACGATGCTTGTTGTAACCGTCTTTACACGCGGATTTGAAAAAAGCAAATTCAGGGAGGTATTCCGATGATGAAAACACTGGGGAGACTGCGCCTGACTGTAGCTGTCATTACCATTATCTATATTCTCATTCCACTGCTCGTTGTCATTCCGGCCTCCTTTACAAGTGCCAGCTATCCAAGCTTCCCACCGCAAGGATTTTCCTTTCAGTGGTATACGAAGCTGCTAGAGAGACCTGAGTTCATGACAGCGCTTGCCAACAGTGCCAAATTTGCGTTGATAGCTGCGTTCTTTTCCGTTCTGTTCGGCACACTTGGTGCACTAGCAATCGCTAAATATGATATTCCCGGCAAATCATACATTACGTCTTTGTTGACTTCGCCGCTCAGCGTACCGCAGCTTGTATTAGGCGTAGCCCTGCTTATTTATTTCACACCGCTGATGCTGGCCGGTACAGGAACCGGATTTTTAATTGCGCATGTGATTATTTGTATTCCGTATGTTATTCGTCTCGTGCTTACAGGGTTAAGCGGGTTTGATTACAATCTGGAACGGGCCGCTGCCATTCTAGGTGCAAGCCCCTTCACGGTATTCTGGAAAGTAACCTTACCGTTAATTCGACCAGCCATTATTTCAGGAGGACTGTTCGCATTTTTGACTTCATTTGATAATGTGACGGTATCACTTTTTATGGTATCACCTGATATGCGCACATTACCGATTGAAATCTTCTCGCACATGCAGGATGCATATGACCCCTTAGTTGCTTCGGTTTCTAGTGTCGTTATTTTTATCTCAGTGATCCTTATTATTATTCTAGAAAAGCTTCAGGGGGTAGGCCAGATGTTTGGCGGCTCTCATTAAGAAGATTGTATTCAAAAAAACACCGTCTCGGACTTTATCCAGACGGTGTTTTGCTTTATTTACTCACCTAAACGAATGACGCATGTTCCCCATGTGTCATCACCCCAGCGCAATTCAAGCTTATCGCCGTCGGCTACAGGTCCGACACCTGCGGGCGTACCTGTATAAATAACGTCGCCTTCACCCAACCCAAAATTCTCAGCCGTAAACTCGATGATCGTCTGCATGTCAAACAGCATGTCACGTATATTGCCGCGTTGCACCTGCTCTCCGTTTTTAAGAAGCGAGAAATCAATTTCTCTGCATGCGGCTACACCCGGAAATGCGTGAAACGCCGTCAAAACGGCTGCATTCGGAAAACCTTTGGCTCGAAGCCACGGATGGCTTTTTTTCTTCAATTCACTCTGCACGTCACGCAGCGTAAAATCGATACCAAGTGCCATCTGATCTACCACATCTTCAACCTTCATGCCAGATTCATACGAGCGGGCAGCATGAAGCACGACCTCTGCTTCATAATGTACCTCCCCTTTACTTCCTGGAAGTAGGATTGCCTCTCCATTTGCTTCCACCAAGGAATGCGTTGGTTTTGAAAATAGAAACGGAGACGTCGGCACCGCATTTCCTAACTCTTCTGCATGAAGACGATAATTTCTTCCCACACAATAAATATTACGTATCTGTTTCATTAGAATCCTTCTTTCTTCTATCGTTGTAGTCTTTCTTGTTGTTTATACGGAAGTAATCATTCCGCCATCAACCACTAGGGTGCTCCCTGTAATGTATGTACTGGCTCCGGATACGAGGAAGGTTACGACTTTAGCGAACTCCTCCGGCTCTCCATATCGCTTCAATGGGATCGTTTGCCTTGATTTCTCCTCCATCTCCTCTTTCGTAATCCCCTGCTTCGCACCGTTCATCTCGTCGAGGTGTGCCACCCGATCCGTTGCAATACGGCCTGGCGCTACCGTATTTACAAGAATATTATACTGTGCCAATTCCATCGAAAGGGTTTTTGATAGCCCGACTATACCAAGCCGAAATGCATTAGACAAAATCAGCCCTGGGATCGGCTGCTTCACAGAGGAAGAAGCGATATTAATAATACGCCCGTCATTTTTTTGCTTCATATCCGGCAGCACTTCACGGGTCAACCGAATGTAGCTTAACAGATTCAATTCAAATGCCTTCTGCCATTGCTCATCATCAAGCTGCTCAAATCCGCCCCCCGGCGGCCCGCCTGCATTATTAATAAGAATATCAATGCTGCCAAACGCATCCCGTGTCGCCTGGACAAGCGCTTTGATTTGATCATAATCCGTAATATCCGTACGGTGATATGCGACCTTCCCTGTACCAATCTGCGTGAGCTCCTCTTTTACCTGGCGCAGCTTCTCTTCATCACGGCTTGTAATCATGACATGTGCGCCTTCCCTAACAAGCTGCTCCGCAATGGCGCGGCCCAACCCCTGGCTGGAGGCAATGACCAATGCTACCTTTCCATTTAGCTTCATTTCCATATGCTTATCTCCTTCTCCCACAATACATAGATTGCAGGTCTTTTTATAATCTCACAATCGCGCGGCCACGCATTTGACCTTTTAGAATGTGCTGCAGGGTCCCGGATAGTTCATCAAGCGTGATTTCATGTGCAATCGTCTCTTCCAACCGCGCAGGCTTTAAGTCCTCCGCCATGCGCTTCCATAGCGGCAGCCTGACATTCATTGGGCAATAGACGGAATCAATCCCAAGCAGATTTACACCGCGTAGAATGAAGGGAAAGACATTCGTATCAACACCGGTACCGCCGGTAAGACCGCTCACCGCTACAGCTCCCCCGTACTGTGTCGCACTGAGAATATGCGCGAGTGTCCTGCCTCCTACCGGATCTATCGCAGCGGCCCAGCGGGGCTTGCCAAGCGGTCTTATCTTCTCCGGTGATACCTCTTCTCGTGATATGACTTCAGCAGCACCAAGTTCTTTTAAAAAACCATGCTCAGACTCCTTGCCTGTGCTCGCAACGACACGATATCCCTTTTTAGCAAGCATAGCAGTCGCCAGGCTGCCGACACCACCGGTTGCTCCTGTAACAAGTACATCTCCTTTATCCGGTGTAATGCCGCTCTCTTCTAAACGCTGTATCGAGAGTGCGGCTGTAAAGCCCGCCGTACCGTATGCCATCGCTTCCTTCAGCGTCAGCCCTTTCGGCAGCGGCACCACCCATTTCGCCGGTACACGCACATATTCACTGAAGCCGCCATAATGAGAGACACCCAATTCAAATCCGGTAACAACTACCTGATCTCCTTCTTTGAAGCGCTGATCCGACGACTGGACAACTGTCCCGGATACATCAATTCCCGGTACAAAAGGATAGCTTTGTACAATATTCCCATTCGAAATACTCGCCAGCCCATCCTTATAGTTCACGCTGGAATAAGCGGCACGAATCGTTATGTCGCCTGCTGGAAGCTGATGTAACGATAACTCTTGAATACCTAAGGAGACATCACCGGATTCCGTTTTATCAACCACTGCTGCACGAAACTTCTCTTGCATCCATCTCGCTCCTTTCTCTGAATATAAAGAATGGAAATTAGCAGAACGTCGTCTTCATCGCAAGTTCAGTCATTACAATCATAGCCTTATATGCTTCTAGAATATCTTTGGCCTGATATCGTACAATCGGATTTTCAGCTTCGATTTCCGTCCCTGGCATAAGAGCGGCCCACTCCGCCTGACCGTAGTTGGCAAACTCAATGGTCAATACCGGATTTTCCGGTGGTGTAAGCGGTTTGACCCGATTGCGATTCTCAATGGCCTGCTTCGTCTTCTCACGCAGCAGCCATCCGGCTTTCTCCGGTGTTAGGCAGAGTGCGGAGGTGCGGGAGATCTGTCGCTTAACAATCGCAGTTGTAACACCCGGTATAAGCGCCTCCGCCTCAGCTGCCGCTTCGTCATCTCCTGCCACCAATAAGAGCGGCACACCATAATAACCCGCCACATATGCATTCAAGCCAAGCTCTCCTACTGCTTGGTCGTTAATATACATATTTCTTGCGCCAAAAATCATCGTATGACTGAGCACACCCGGTCGACCGGCACGGGAATGATAGCCAAGAAACATCGCTCCTGCATATGTATCATCAAGCCCTTGTACCATAGAGAATGGCTTGACATCTCCAGAAATCAATTGTGCTTCCGGGTGAAGACGCTCAATTAATAAGTTGTTCATTTTGGAGTGGCTATCATTCACAATAATCTCTTTGAACCCTTGCTGGAAAGCCGCTTCGATAACATGATTCGCTTCATCCGTCATCAGCTTCTGTCCACGTGTATAATTACGCTCCCTTGCATCGACGAAAGTCTGGTCTACCAGTCCTGTGATGCCCTCCATATCTACAGAAAGATATAATTTCATCTTTTCACTTCCTTTTGTTTTCCTTCGTATAAATATTCGATATTCTCTTTCGTTTTTCCTCTAGTGAAAAGCTTGGCGATGTTCTAGACCGAATAAACGCAAGAAAATCCACAGACAAAAAAGGAGCGAATGCTTACCGCTCCTTTTCTTTATTCGCTTATACCTCGACCGTTTGCTCTTCAAGAATAAACTTCTGGATTTTACCGCTGGCCGTTTTCGGCAATTCATCCACAAAGCAGTATGCGCGCGGACGCTTATATTTAGCAAGACGGTCACCTGTAAGAAGAAACTCATCAAGATCCTGTTCACTAATCAGACTGCCTTTGCTGCGAACCACATAAGCAAGAACGATCTGCCCCCATTTCGGATCGGGTTTTCCAACCACGGCAGCTTCCCGTACTTCAGGATGCTCAATCAGTTGATCCTCCACTTCACGCGGATAAATATTCTCTGCACCAGATATGATCATATGATCAATCCGATCACGAATCCACACATAGCCGTCTTCATCGTATTCACCCATGTCACCTGTATGATACCAACCATATGCCAATGCTTTTTCCGTTGCTTCCGGACGATTGTAGTAACCGCCCATCATGCACGGACCTTGTACAAGAATTTCTCCGATTTCACCCGGTGGACAGATATCATCCGGATGCGTAGGGGCGCCGTCAGGTTGAACGCGGCAGATTCGCAGTTGATGAGTAAGGCTGGGCTTGCCAGCCGAACCGGCCCTCTCTAGCTGCTCATCCGCATACAACACCGACATGCATGGCCCCATCTCTGTCGTGCCATAGATCTGGATCAAATCTGCGCCGATCTTCTCTTCAAATTCACGAATCAGCACCGGCGCCATCGACGCGCCGCCATATTCTAGCAGACGGAGTGAAGATAGATCATACGAATCGAAATTATCAGCATGAAGCATCATATTTACCATCGTTGGAGCCGCGAACATATGCGTGACCCTCTCCTCCTGAATCGTATGAAGCACTTGCGCTGCATCAAATTGATGCAGGAGCACTTGAGTCGCGCCTACCTGGACGCGCGGCAAAAACGATGTATGCAGCTCAGCCGTATGATTTAGCGGTGCCGCAGCCAGCCCCACATCCTCTTTTGTTAGTCCCATACACTGCATCATCATAAAATTATGATGCAGCTTGCTTCGATGTGTATGCAATACTCCCTTGGGACGTCCGGTCGTACCGCTCGTATACATCATAATGCAGTAGTCATCTTCTGACACAGCCACCCCAGGATGAGTAGATGCCTCAGTATCAAGCAGAGAGTAGAAGTCAAGCGACTCTTCCGGCACCGCTTCGTCTACATAGATATAATGCTTCACCGGATTTCCCAGTTCTCGTGCCTTCTCAACCACATCGGCCCCCTGCTTTTCGTATAACAGCACTTTCGCCCGGCTATCGGTAAGAATATATTGCAGCTCGTGGGCAGCTAACCGATAGTTCACCGGATTAAAAATCGCCCCAATCTTCGCCGTAGCGAACAAAGAAATGACAAATTCACTCGTATTATATAGAAAGGAAGAAACAACATCACCTTTTTGCACCCCCAGACGCAGCAGCGCCTGGGCAAATTGGTTTACCTTTTGGTTCAGTTCCGTATAGCTATAATGATGTCGTTTGTTTTCATATTCATAGACTAAGGCTTTTTTATGCGGAAAATTTCTGGCTGACCATTCTAGCGTATCTCCAATCGTTGTGCTCATCTGCTTCTTCTCCTTTCCTTTGTCCAGTTATTTTATATAATCCGGTTTTACAAAACCTTGGAACTGTTTATCAATCACATCTTTAAATTCAGCAGATTTATACGCCTCAACTAAATCTTTTGTAAATGAAGCATCTTTATCGGCTGTTTTAATTGCGACTAGATTCATATATTGATCAGGAATATCCTCAAGTGTAAGTGCTTCTGTTAGTTTCAAACCAGAAGCGATGGCAAAGTTTCCATTAACAAAAGCATAGTCTGCATCTGCAAGAGAGCGCGGTAACTGTGCAGCTTCTAGCGGAAGCAATTTGATATTTTTCTTGTTCTCTGCTACATCCTTTTCTGATACGCGCAGCAGATCCACATTATCTTTCAATGTAATCCAGCCAAATTTCTGCATCATGACCAATGCGCGCGCTTGATTCGTCGGATCATTTGGCAGTGATACGGTTGCACCTGATTGTATTTCTTCTAATGACTTATGTTTGTTGGAATAAATACCGATCGGCGCTGTCGGCACCTGAATCACATCTTCGATTGGCAGGTTATGCTCTTTGGCAAAGTTTTTCAAGTACACAACATGCTGAAATACGTTAGCATCCAGCGAACCTTCCGCAAGCGCTTGATTTGGCTGTACATAATCATTAAACTCAACAATCTTAACGGTATAGCCTTTTTTCTCTAGAATAGGTTGAATCCCTTGTTTAACTTGATCGCTGTATGGGCCAGCCGTCGCTCCGATGATAATTTCTTTCTTCCCTTCCTGCGCTTTGCCCCCTGTCGTCTGTTCATCATTTTTTCCACCGCATGCAGCTAAAAAGGCAGTTAATAATATAATTAATCCAATGAGAATAAACGGTTTTGTTTTCATGTATGTTCCCCCCAATTAATTTGATTAGCGTTTATCCAAGTAATGTGCAAGGCGATTGCCTGTAAACTGAATCAGTTGTACGATAGTAACTAGCAAAAGCACGGTTACGACCATGACATCTGTCTGGAATCGATAATAGCCGAAACGAATAGCCAAATCCCCAATACCTCCTCCGCCAACAACACCAGCCATCGCGGAGTATGAGAGAAAGCTAACCACAAGTACCGTCAATCCAAGCATCAGACCAGAGCGCGCTTCTACAATCAGTACTTTCCAGATAATTTGATACGTGGAAGCACCCATAGCTACCGCCGCTTCGATTACGCCTTTGGAGACTTCGCGCAACGACTGTTCCACCAACCTAGCAAAGTATGGAATCGCCGCGATGGAGAGCGGAACAGCGGCTGCCACCGGTCCGATGGTTGTGCCGATTAATGTCCGTGTTAGCGGAATTAATGCGACCAAAAGAATTAAAAACGGAAAGGAACGGACCACATTGACGACAGAGCTAAGAACTCGAAAAATGATCGGTCTCTCAAGCAGTTGATTCTTCCCGGTTAGAAAAAGGAGAATACCAAGCGGTGTACCGACGATAAGCGCGGCACCAATCGCAATCCCGACCATCACGAACGTCTGAACGATAGAGATTCCAATCTCTGGCAGCAGCAAAATGACATTATCAAACATGTGCAATCCCTCTTTTCTCGCTGAAATCTTCCTGAAATAACAGCTTAGCAATCTCTGTCTTCGGCTTAATCTCATTTTCAGAGAGAGACAGCTTCTCTACTACGTGTCCGTTCTCCATGACCGCCACTTTGTTGCAAATCTCTTTGACAACATTCATCTCATGCGTAACAAGAAGGATCGTAACACCTAACTGCTGATTGATCTCTTTTAAAAACGCGAGAATCGTTCGTGTCGTCTGTGGGTCGAGCGCTGAGGTAGGTTCATCGCACAGCAGTACTTTGGGTCGGCTGGCAAGCGCTCTAGCGATAGCAACCCTCTGTTTTTGTCCGCCGCTTAACTTCGATGGGTAACTTTCTGCTTTCTCTGTTAATCCAACAATCTCAAGGCATTCTTCTACCCTTTTTGTTTTTTCGTCTTTTGAAATCCCAGCTACTTCAAGAGGAAAAGCTACGTTTTCTTCAACCGTTCGATTATTCAATAAATTAAAATGTTGAAAAATCATACCAATCGACTGACGCGCTTTACGCAGTTCTTTTTTCGATAAGTTCGTAAGCTCCTGGCCGTCTACATACACAATCCCCTCATCCGGGTTCTCAAGCAGATTAACGAGCCTGAGCAGCGTTGATTTTCCGGCCCCGCTAAATCCGATGATGCCATATACGTCACCCTCTTCCACATGAAGCGAGGTTGGTGCTACTGCCTGAAAAATGCCAGTAGCAGTTTTATAATTCTTAGCAACATTCTGCAATTTTATCATATTCTCCGCTCCTTCTTTCTTTTGTATCCTTTATGAAAACAAAAACGACCTCTTGCTTAGGCAAGAGGTCGACGAATACTAATAAGAGAATCCGTCGGACCTCTTATCTGTCAGCGTCATTGCGCTGCTGGAATTGGCACCGTTCGAATTCACACGTCGAATTCAATGGTTGCCGAGGTTTCATAGGGCCAGCCCCTCCACCTCTCTGGATAAGAGTCCGTATTGCTTTCGTATTGGTTTGTTGACTTTATTGTAACAGGTTATTCCCTAAAGTCAACTAGGAATTATGGTTTTTATACAATTATTCATGTTATCTGACACTTTATTTGTTTTCTTTCCACTCCGTAAGGTATACAATATACAAAAAGG
The DNA here is from genome assembly GCF_041379945.2 of Aneurinibacillus sp. REN35. NCBI lineage: Bacteria > Bacillati > Bacillota > Bacilli > Caryophanales > Paenibacillaceae > Aneurinibacillus > Aneurinibacillus baijiui. The sequence continues at coordinate 123,587 of NZ_JBFTXJ020000005.1, forward strand.
TGATAAGGAGGTACAATACATGGACACAGCTTCTTGCACATGGGCCATTGTCGGTATTGGTAGGCTTGGCCAAGCTCTGTTAACCCGCTTTCAGGAAACGAACTTTTCACTTGGTATTTATCACCCCGATATACAAAAAAGTGAAGCATGCGCACAGGCTTATTCTCATCATAACATTCTTTCTAAAGGACAGCTTGTCCGTACGGATATCATTATTCTGGCCCTTCCTGCCCAACAGATCGAGCCGTTCATCGATGAACTCCTGCCTCATCTTACGGAGACGCCTTCTCCTCTATTTATTAATATGGCTACTACCGCTTCAACCGCTCACTTAAGGCAGCATTATCCCAGCCTTGCATGGGCAAGTATGAAGTTTATGGGGCAGGCCGATGTCCTGCGCGAAAATGGGAATGGGCTCTTTGTTACCGAAGAAATCACACCCTCAGATGATATACGCAACATTACGGTTCTTCATACCTTCTCATTGATTGGCCATGTCACATCAGATCAGGAAAGCACCGTCGAAGAAGTAAACCGTATGGCCACATATTACGCGATTAAAGCAGCCAAAGAATTAGAGATTGCTATGCGGGAACGCGGATTTGCTGAACTGTATCAAAAGCGCGCTCTTACCTCGCTTATTCCCGGCGTCATTCGCTCGTATGCGGAAAACACGCTTGGCCATTTCGGAAAAAGCGTTGCACGTCAATTCGATAATTCCCAATCAAAAAACTAAGAAACGGCTGCCGCATTTCTGCTTAAAAGAAGGTGTATGTTAAAATAAAACCTATATGCACCGTGTCTCTATTACACGAGATTTCAAGCAGAAAGGGGAAAAGCGGCAGTTTCTTGCAGGCGTGCCGCGCAGCATATGAATTCAACACCCAAATCCATTCAAACAAAAATCGAAGAGGCAATCCAGCTTTTAGAAGTGCGTTTTTTTGAACGTGAAGAGCTGATTCGCCTTTTATTTTTAAGTATGATGAGCGGTGAAAATGCGCTGCTCATCGGTCCACCAGGAACGGCTAAATCACAATTGGCCAGAAGCATCTCCCAGCTCTTCGGCAGTGAACAGTGGTTTGACTATCTTCTCACGCGTTTTACTACACCGGATGAGATCTTTGGTCCTGTCTCGCTTCAAGAGTTAAAGCAGGATCGCTACATTCGACAGACCGATGGGTATCTGCCGGCTTCCCAATTTGCTTTTTTAGATGAAATATTTAAAGCCAACAGTGCTATTCTCAATGCTCTGCTATCCATTCTAAATGAAAGATTATTTTTTAACGGACGCGAGAAACAGGACGTACCACTGATGTTCTTAATGGCAGCCTCCAATGAATTGCCTGAAGACAACGAGCAGCTCGAAGCGCTGTATGATCGTTTTCTTGTCCGCTATGAAGTCGCCTACTTAAAAAACATTGCCAGTTATGAGCTCATGTTCGAGCTGCCGGAGGAACCACTTCCCCATATCCTTACGCTTGCTGATGTTACACTCATACGAAAAAACGCCAAGCAGATCGTCCTGCCTGCATCGCTTGTCTACTTCTTATACCAACTCAAACAGGCCATGGAAGAAAAGGAATTCATGCTATCTGATCGTCGCTGGAGCAAAATCGGCCATGTTTGGAAGACGTCTGCCGCATTAAATGGACGCGATCAAGTTTCCATCTGGGATACGGTGTATACGCCGCATATGCTATGGGATGTACCGGAGGATTTACCTGTCCTACAGGATTTATTCGATAAGCATTTTCAGGAGGCATTAAAGCAGGAGATAGAAGAAGAGCTGCCACTGCATCACTACAACCAAATAGCCGAGAAATGGCTAGACAAAGAAGAGGAGCTCAACGGCTACCAATTTAAGCGTGAGGTGGGAGAAAAACTTGGCAAGGATGCGGTCGTACGTGCACAGTCACTACTTGAGACATGTCGTGTAGAAATTGAGAAAACAGCACGCGAGCTTAGAGATAAGCTGCTTATGTGGCAGGAAAAAGAAAAAGATATGGCGGCGTATTTACGCGGTCGTAACTTTTTATTGCTACAGCCGGACCGTTATGCGGTAAAATACACACGCCTGCGCATACAAGGCGAACGCATTCTTCAATCATTACAGGGCATATACAGAACGCTTTTTGATAAAGAAGTTCCCGGTACAGCATATGATTATACCTTATAGAACAGGGGAGAATGCCGATGATCATTCGTTGCACACGCGTTGACCGTTACGTATTCGAAGGATTCATCCGCTCCTCCCGCACGGCACAGGAGTGGATACAGGAAGCGAAGCAGCAGGCGGACTGGTTCACGGTTGAGTTGTTTGCTGACTTTTTTCTTTGTTTTTACTTGACTCGACCAGAGATGAACCCGGATAAAGAAGAATCCTCTTTCCACCGCTGGCTTGTTGATACGTTGCGAGGCCAATATTTCTATCGAACGCTCCATCCTCACACAGCCTCTCATGTCAGCGCATCATTCAAAACAGCACTCAAGGCGCTTATGTGGCTCACTCATACGTACGCCAAAGAAGTGAAAGAGAGAAAACAGGAGGAGCAAAAACTTGCAAAGCTTGGCACAGAACGAGAAGAAGGGCAGCAGGGTGAAGAAGCTGCGCAGCTTAGTGAACAGTTATCTGATAAACAAATAGAGAAGCTAAAGCTTATCGGCTATACGCTTCAACAGGGCAAGAAAATTGCTGAAGAAAAACAGGAAGCACGTGATACGCGCCCGCTCGTAGAAGCAGAAATAAAAGCTCTGCGACAAAGAATCATATCACTGCAGGAAGAAATGCAAACAGATTTCAAAAAGCGAAATAAATTGAAACAAAAGCTAAAAAAAATCGAGGAAGAGCTTGCACAGCGGGAGAAGCAGCACCAACGACTTACGCGGCAAACCGAAGAAGCTCTCTCACAGCTTGAAGAAGAATTAGGAGAATGGTTAAATACATCACTTACACAGACACTTGCCAGTGAAGAAGAAGAAAATCGCTTTCTATACGATCTAGTAGAAGCAAGCCAACGATTTGCGAACCGCCGCTGGGGCAATGAATTGGGAAAACTGCGCAGACAAACGTTTGAACAGTACCTTAAATGGGCCGCCAAGCTTAAAAAGCAGCCCGATCTACTTGCTTTTTTACAGGAAGTAGGGCGCAACATTCAATACTATCGCGCACAAAAACGTAAAATACGTACCACACGCATTCCGGAAGCATATGATGACCTGCGTCAGTCCAATGATATGGCACACATGCTTCCGAGCGAGGCTGTACTGCTGGCCGATGAAGACTATGAGCCGTATTTCATGGTGAAGTGGCTTGAACAAAAACTGATGACATATCATACAACCGGCTTTATCGAGGAACCCCAGAAAGGCCCAGTCATCTGCATGCTTGATACGTCACACTCAATGCGGGGCGGCAAACTCAGGCTTGCTCAGATTTTTACCATGACATTCGCCGCGCTCACCCTATTAGAAGGACGCGATTTCCTACTTCTCCTCTTCGGTGCCAAAGGCGAAGTAAAGGAGCAGCCGCTTTACCATCGTAAACCCAACTGGCCTGCTTTCTATGCCTTGTCACAGATGACATTTGGCGGGGGTACGCATTTTGATTCCCCTATTGCGCGCGGCATTGAATTTGTCCAGCAAAGCTCTGCCTTCCGCAATGCTGATTTCGTAATGGTGACAGACGGCGTCGGCCATATCTCTCCCCCTATACAAAACCAGCTAAGAGAACTCGGAGCACAGCGGCATGTGCGGCTTCACTCGCTCATCATCGGCTCTGCTCGCCAGCATCTAGCGCAGAAATACGACATTCTAGGCGTCTCACACCGCGTTCGCTTCGCTACAAACTGGGAGATGGGCGACGAGACTTCTACAGGGTTATTGCTCGATGTATTTGAACCTGCCGATCCACAGACAGCGCTTAGAAAATAAAAAACACGCAAAGAAGCAGGCTTTCCACCTGCTGCCCTTTGCGTGTTTTTTTATGTATACCACATAGATTACATACGTTTCCCCGGTTCGACCAATTGCAATAATTCGCGGTCGGGTCCATAGAATAGAATCATCCGTCCACCTTCAAGAGTGGGCTTCGGTTCCTCTGTATTAAACACGATTCCTTTATTCCGGTAATACGAAATCGCTTCTTCTATATTATCAACAGTAAAAGCAATATGATTTACAATCCCACTATCGCTATAGCTGCCCTGCGGAGCAAGATCACGAATCAGCTCAATCTCCATACCTGCCTGTGCATTATGATAGAGAAACGTCATCTCCCGCACCTCATTTTCCCCGCGCAGCCGAACCTGATAGTCGAACATTTCTTTATAAAAATCGATTGAACGATCCATATCTGATACGATTACAGCCACATGCTCCATTTTCTTAATCATATTCTTTCCCTCTTTCTATTGTCGTTGTTTTTCGTGCTTTTTTATATTCTACACTTCCGCACACATACAACAAAGAGACGAAAAGAAAATATACACATAATCTTGCAGTTTTGTTCAAAAAAGATGGTGTAAGTCTTTTGAACTATGATAAAATAATCACGGAGCGTTGAAGGATCTTTTGTATGTGGGCACTTGAGAGATCTGGAGCAGATAGTGCAACCGGCCAAATCTGGTCGGTTTTTTTATTTTATTACAAAGGGGAATGGTAAGCATGTCGGCTTATCGCTTAATTTCACCACAAACACTGAAAACAAAGCTTTTCTTTTCAATGGGAGTATTGTTTCTGCTTATTGGGATTCTCAGCGTTGTTCCTATAACTCTTACATTAAATTATGAACGAAAAGAAGAAATTCTTTTAAACTTATCTGAAACAATTCGCTTAGAACAGAAGTTTGTCGACACTTGGTTCGAAAAGCGGGTGCAAACCATACAGTATTTCGCTTCTCTTCCTTCAGCTAAGCAACATAACATCGAGGCTTTGCAAAAAAACATGCAAATTTTTTCCGAAAGCCAAAATGAATTCACTGCGCTTGTATTTGTAGATAAAAACGGAATAACAAGAATTGACACGAATGCAAGCACAGGGGTCGACCTTTCTGATCGTGAATATTTCAAGCAGGCACAGCAAGGGCATTCTTATATTACAGATGTGTTCATTGGAAGGGTATCGGGCAAGCCTATTATCATCGTCTCTTCGCCAGTTATGAATGAGAGGCATGAATTTCTGGGCGTTATATTCGGCTCAGTAGAACTGACTACCGTTAATAATTTGATGAAGCAACTACACTTTGGCAAAACAGGAGAAACCTATCTGATTGATAAACATGGACTTATGCTTACTGAATCCAGACATTCTCCCCCACACACAGTAAAGGAAACAGGCTTTGAAAGCAACATCATTATAGATCGTACCTCTGTTTTTAAGCATGTCATGGCGAATGCCCCACTTACCGAAAGCTATAAGAATTATCGGGGGGTTGAGGTATTTGGAACGTATCGCTGGGTAAAAAACCATGAATGGGCGATTATCGGAGAGATCGAACAACGTGAAGTTTTCGGCCCTTTCTATCATCTGCTGTTTATTATGGGGATTATTGTTTTCCTTGTTATTTGTGTTTCGTTGTTTTTTATTCGTTCCATTATAAAGCAAATCGAATATCCGATTCATTATTTGCTGCGAGGAGCCAAAATTATCGAAAGCGGGCATTATTCCTATACGATCGATAGCAGCGTGATCCAAAAAACACCGCTAGAAATGCGCCAGCTATGCGAGACGTATAATCGCATGTCTAGAGCACTGCAGCATCATCTACAACTGCTTGCAGAAAGCGAAGAACGGTATCGTTCCTTATTTGACCTCTCACCGCAAACCATCGGCGTACATAGTGAAGGGGTCATCGTCTGCATCAACCAGGCAGGTGTGCGCATGCTGAAGGAAGATTGTATGGAAAAAGTAATTGGGACATCCATCTATGATATTGTGCATCCTGACTTTCACGGTGCTGTGACGGAACGATCCGAAAAAATCACAAATAATGAGCCTTATGAACGTCTAGTCGAACAGAAAATCATTTGCAAAGATGGAACATTCATTGATGTCGAAATTACAGCAGCGCCCATTGTGTATAATGGGAAGAATGCCATTCAATTTGTTGTCCATGATGTAACAGCACAAACTAAAATGAAAGAGAAGCTGAAGAAAGCAAACGAAACTCTGCTCCAACTTTCCATTATAGACGGTCTTACAGGGATTTATAACCGCAGATATTTTGATCAAAAGCTGAAGGAAGAATGGGAACAGGCAGCACAAGCTTCCTCTCCTTTTTCTCTCGTTATGTTTGATATTGATCAGTTTAAATTATATAACGATACATACGGGCATCAGGGAGGGGATGAATGCCTTAAGAGGATTGCACGCGCCGTTGAGGAAGAAGTTCGGCAAGCGGGCAGCCTGATCGCCCGATACGGCGGGGAAGAATTTGCGTGTATTCTGCCCAACACTGACACAGAAGGCGCACTGCTTGTGGCAGAGAAAATTAGAGCGTGTGTTGAAAACCTGCAGCTCCCCCACTCCGCCTCCAAGATCGCACCGTTCGTTACTGTTAGTGTTGGTGCAGGAACAATGATCCCTTCTTCTCCACAGAAGCCGGAGGCCTTACTCTCATGTGCAGATAAAGCACTGTATCATGCAAAAGAGCACGGTAGAAACCAAACATGCCACTATCATCAGCAAAAAGTCGGCTAACCCTTTTCCTTTTCATGAACAAAACACTGCCGCCCCTATCTTAGAAGAGGCGGCAGTGAATTATCTATACGTATTTAAGCTTCATCCTGTACCATGCGCACGAGCATATGTGCGAGGTGGTGACGTTGATCCTGGTCGCCGACTTTCCATAATTCCTGAAGCAAGCGCTCTTCACGATTGCGCGGTTCTTCGTTAGCAGCTAAATAATCTCCTACCTTCTCCGCAGTTTTTGCCAGTGCTTCTTCGCCCATTCCTAACTTTTCGCCGAGGTGAATCTTATCTCCAAGGTAATTTTTGAATGAATCGAAGTTGCCCATAATGTCCTCTTTTTGATCTTCACCCATGCGGCTTGCTACTTCGCCGATTCGACCGGTGTCTACATTGCCACTCTTATCAACCATATGATTCATTTCATTGTTTTCCATTCTTCTTCCTCCTCGTTGTTTAAGAATGTGTTACTGGCTACAGATAGAACTTTCCACCCTTTTCCTGCACTCAAACAAATATAAGACAAATATTATACAACTATTGTTCAATATGTTATTTTCTCGTATCTGTTGAATCGAAACGGACCGTTCTTATACACTGTGTAGAGAATATAAAGAAGCTCAGTGCCAGCAATCGTATTTTCTTTTCCCATTTGGTTATGCAAGAAAACAGAAAGAAAAGAGGAGACTATGCTATGAAGCTTTTTGAGGAACCGGATTTATTAGGTATTTATTGCGAACGACGGGATAGCGGCCATCCTGAAGACTATGCGTTTGAAATTACACAAAAATATATGTTTAACTTCTTTATCAGCAATATGAATCGGCTCTTTGCCATTAATAAGACAGAATTATCCCCTGCCATGCCAGAGGATGAAAAGGCACGACTGCATTACTTGCAGAATGCGTCAGACACAGAAAAGCTGCATCTGATTGAACGGTGGTACGAGGACTATAAAGACAGCATCTACTCTTCACCGGGCTCGTTCGAGCGGGCATACCAGCATCGAAATGCACTCATCCAAAATCACAAGAAAGAATAATAAAAAACCCGCCGCCTACTCGGATGTTCTCCGAGCGGGCATAACGGGCCTTTTTTCACTCTGATATAACGGCTGTTATTGCTTGACCAACTCAAGCTTAACCGGTACATCTTTCTCTACCTTTTCACCGGCAGCAACCTTTTTCGCTACTTCGATTGCTTGTTTACCTATCAACTCGGGCTTCTGTGCAATCGTTGCGCTCATGCGTCCGTCTTTGACTGCGGCTACCGCATCATCTGTTGCATCAAAGCCTACGACTACGACATCTTTTAGACCTGCTGATTGGATCGCTTTGATTGCACCTAATGCCATCTCGTCATTATGGGCAAATACGGCTTTAATATCTTTGTTGCCTTGGAGAATATTCTCCATAACGCTCATGCCTTTTGCACGGTCAAAATCGGCTGGCTGTTTGGCAATAATTTTGACACCTGTTTCTTTATCCATAACCTCATGAAAGCCTTTACCGCGTTCACGAGCAGCAGAAGAACCAGGAATCCCTTCAAGCTCCACAACATTCCCTTGTTTCCCGATTTTCTCAAGCAGATATTCTGCCGCCATTTTACCACCGGCCACATTATCCGATGCTACATGGGAGGCTACCTCGCCACCTTCCGCACTCCGGTCCACCGTAATAACCGGGATGTTCGCACGATTTGCAGACTTAATCGCAGAAGATACCGCCGCCGAGTCAGTCGGATTTACCAGCAGCACGTCTACCTGACGCTGAATCAAGTCCTCAATGCCAGAGATTTGCTTTGCCGGATCATCCTGCGCATCAACAGCAATAAGTTTCATGTTGTTTTCTTTTGCCGCTTTTTCCGCGCCCTCTTTCAGGGTCACGAAGAACGGGTTACTCTGTGTGGAGACAGCAAGACCTACGGTGATTTCTTCCTTCTTGCCTCCTTCTGATTTTTCAGATGTGCCAGGTGCCTGTGTGGTACAGCCAACCATGAGCGAGAGCCCGAGCATACCTACTGCGAGACCGTTAAACAGCTTTTTCATTATTGTAATCCCCTTTACGCTAATAGTCTGTATACTATGCTGCCTTCTTACGATCAAGCAAGACGGCAAGCAGAATCACTGAACCTTTTACAACCTGTTGATAGAACGAGGATACGCCTAGCAAGTTCAATCCGTTATTTAGAACACCAATAATCATCGCACCAATCAATGTACCAAAAATCCAGCCGCGTCCACCAGATAGACTGGTACCCCCAAGCACTACCGCAGCGATTGCATCCAGTTCATACCCCATACCTGCATTGGCTTGTGCTGAATTTAGACGCGAAGTAAGAATAATACCCGCTAATGCGGATAAAAATCCGGTCAATGAATAAATATAAATTTTTACTCGGTCCACTTTAATTCCCGATAGAATTGATGCTTCTTCATTGCCGCCAATAGCATACGTACGGCGGCCAAATGCCGTCTTCTTCAGAATAAAGTACAGCACCGCAAAGCTGCCGAGCATCCATAATACTGGAACAGGAATGACAAAGAAATAACCGCCCCCAAGCATGGTAAACATTTCACTGTCAAAATCGGTAATCGGACGCCCTTCCGTATAGACGAGCGTAAGTCCGCGGAATATCGTCATCGTAGCCAGCGTAGCAATAAAAGGAGCTACTTTTCCCTTTGTTACGAGAAGACCATTTACCGCTCCCATAACCAATCCGGCAAGAAGTCCAAGAAGAACCGCAAGGATTGGGTCCATACCGCCTGTCATCATTCCGGCGGTCAATGCACCAGCCAGTGCCAGCATTGCGCCAACCGACAGGTCAATTCCCCCGGTTAAGATAACAAACGTCATACCAAATGCAATCAGTGCATTAATCGATACTTGACGCAGCACATTAAAGATATTGTTTTGCGTTAAAAAGTCTGGACTCATTACCGCGAGAATAGCGATAATAACAAACAATCCAATAACGGGTCCGAGCTTTTGAAGATTAAGTGAAAAAGATTTTTTGTCTGCCATATTACTTTCCTCCGGTGGCCGCGTGCATGATCTTCTCCTGCGTGGCCTGAGTTTTATCCATCACTGCCGCCAGCTTCCCTTCATGCATCACAAGAATCCGATCGCTCATGCCGAGAATCTCCGGCAACTCCGACGATATCATAAGAATGGTGACTCCTTCAGCGGTAAGCTGATTCATGATGTGATAGATTTCTTTTTTGGCTCCAATATCCACACCGCGCGTCGGTTCATCAAGAATCAATACTTTAGGTTTGATTCCGAGCCATTTACCGAAAACGACCTTCTGCTGGTTGCCTCCACTTAATGATTTCACCATTTGTTCGCCGCTGCTTGCTTTGATATTCAGCCGCTTCATCATGTCATCGACAAGCTGTGCCTCTTTCGAAATAGACACAATTCCATTTTTCGCTAATGTCTCTAGATTCGTAAGTGCAATATTCTCGCGTATAGAAAGCCCAAGAACTAAGCCTTGACCCTTGCGATCTTCTGTTACGAAAGCAATTCCCTGTGCGATCGCATCATCCGGCTTGCGAATGTGGATTTCCTCCCCATCGAGAAAAATCTTACCCTCCGGCTTACCGCCTACGCCAAACAACGCACGGGCCACTTCCGTCCGTCCAGCCCCCATAAGGCCCGCAATGCCAAGCACCTCACCACGTCGAGCTGAAAAACTAATGCCGGAAATCGTCGCTTCGTCACTTACATTCTCAACACGCAAGCGTTCTTCTCCTAATGCAACCTCACGTTCCGGAAAGCGGTCGCCGAGCTGTCGGCCCACCATCATACGCACGATGGTTTCCAAGTCGGTTTCCTTTATTGTTTCCGTACCAACAAACGTACCGTCCCGTAGGACAGAGATACGATCACATATTGCAAAAATCTCTTCCATTCGATGCGAAACATACACAATTCCTACACCTTGAGCACGCAATTCTCTCATTACCTTAAATAAGGCTTCGATTTCTCGCTCCGTTAACGCCGCTGTCGGCTCATCCATGATGAGTACTTCTGCATTCAACGAAAGAGCGCGGGCAATCTCGATCATTTGCTGCTGTCCAATAGAGAGCTTGCCGGCTTCCATGTCCGGATGCAAATGAACGCCAAGCCTCTCTAGATAGATGCGTGTCTGCTTTTTCATCTCATTGGTGCGAAGAATACCGGTTCTGCCGTAGCATAAGTCACGGCCAAGAAACATGTTCTCCATAACACTAAGCTGTGGAATGATATTGAGTTCTTGGTGAATAACAGCAATGCCTAACTGCTCCGCTTCCTTCGGGCTGCCTATGCTCATCTCTTGCCCGCGCACACGAATAGCCCCCGCATCCTTCTGATAAATTCCGGTAAGAATTTTCATTAAGGTAGATTTCCCCGCTCCATTCTCACCCATCAGCGCGTGAATTTCACCTTTTTTTAGCGAAAACGATACGTCTTTAAGTACATGTACTTTTCCAAATGATTTAGTAATGCCTGTCATTTCAATTAGCGTGTTCATTCTGCAACACCCTTTTGTTTAAAAGATCACGCCGGATGTCAAAATAATATTTGCATATGGCGTAGCTTCCCCTGTCCGGATAACAGCTTTCGCATGCCCGGTCAGCTTTTTGAATTCCTCATGTGATACATAGGAGAGCGAAGCGTGAGGTAATTTGTTCCCTATCTGCTGTGCAATCCCCTGATTATATGTTGTAATCTCACTGGCAAGCACGGCCGATTCCACCTGCATCTCCTCAAGCACAACCTCAAGCGTCTCGATAAACGACGGTAAACCCGGCTTCAGTGCCAGATCAATACGGTGCACTCCATCCGGAATCGGCAGACCGCAATCACCAATCACAATCGTATCGGTATGTCCAAGCTTGGCGATGACCGCTGCGATTTCACTGTTTAATGTACCTGTCTTTTTCATTGCTTAACTCCTCTTATGTCTCTACATCTCCGATTGATGAAGGAAGGCTTCCACCTGGGCATGAGATGGCATTCCTCCCTGCGCGCCGAATCTGGTAACTGATAATGCACTAGCAGCTACCGCATAGCGCACCGCTTCTTCCATCGAACGTCCTTGCCCAATCATGACTGCCAACGCTGCATTGAATGTATCCCCTGCCCCCGTCGTATCCACCACAGCAACGCTAAAGCCCGGTTGATGATGCACGCCACGATCCGGTGTGCTGTAGTATGCCCCGTCACTTCCCTTTGTCATGACCAGACATCCCGGATATGAAGCCATTCGTTCACGAAAATCTGCCGTATCTCCCGCCTGCTCTCCAAGCAGGATGGCCAGCTCATATTCATTCGGTGTTAGCACGGTAATACTTTGCATAATGTCATGCGGAAGCTGTGCAGCCGGCGCTGGATTAACAATCACAGGCACATGATGTGCATTGGCGATGCGTACCGTCTCCACAACTGCATCCAGCGGTATCTCAAGCTGAAGTAATACAGCGTCAGCTTCCTGAATAGCTATCTCGGATCTGCGCACCGTCTCCGGCGTTACCGTATGATTAGCGCCTGGCACAACAATAATCGAATTATCTCCGTTCTCCACTACGATAGAGGCAATTCCCGTCGCACATTGTGTAATCGGTTCCACATCGTCCACACGTACACCTTCACGGCGCAAATTCTCTACAAGCTCTACACCGAAGCTATCATCACCAACACAGCCAACCATACGAACATCCGCACCAAGCCTCGCACAAGCAACCGCCTGATTAGCTCCCTTGCCTCCGGGCAGTGTGGAGAACCGGCTGCCAAGCACCGTTTCTCCTATCGCAGGCACACGCGGCGTCTCGGTTACTAGATCCATATTGATACTGCCCACCACCACCACTTTCGGTTGTCTCATCTCTTACACCTCCTTCGTCGTTCCTCGCTTAATCAGTTGTACATCAAGTTCATAATACCGTTTATCAAGCGGCTGCTTCTCAATCATCTTAATAAGCATACGCGCCGCTAACGCTCCCATATCGTAGATGGGCTGTGCCATCGTGGTTAGTTCCGGATAAACAACCTCACCCATCGCAATCCCATCATAGCCAACAATCGATAGCTCCGCCGGAATGCGGACCCCAAGCATTTGGGCCGCCCGCAGCGCACCGATCGCCATCGTATCGTTTCCAGCAAAAATCCCATCAACATCCGGATACTCTTTAAGCAATGCCAAAGTCACTTTTGTTGCCTGTCTCATATCATAATTCCCAAGCCCAATCAGTCCGGTATGAAACCAATCCATTTCTCCTACTGCATCTAGATATCCCTGACATCGTTCATTCGCATTAACAAGCTGCACGGGACCTCGCAGGTGAGCAATCTTCCGGCAGCCCTGGCTTAACAAGAACTCTGTCGCTTCTCTAGACCCTGCACGATTTTTAGATGTCACCATCGGAATCGTGTCCGATGCAATCGTACGATCAAGCACGACTACCGGTACATCTAAAGCATGCAGTTCTTCTGCAGTAAGCGCTGTGGAAGCGAGCAGGAAACCATCGATATAGCGCTGATTCAATGCATGAATGTATTGTTTCTCTTTTTGTGGATTGTCATCTGAATTGCCAAGAATCGTCGTATATCCATACAACTGCATGACGTCTTCAACTGCACGGGCCAACTCGGGAAAGAATGGATTTGTAATATCTGGCACCATTAATCCTATCGTGCTCGTTTTTTTGTTAGATAAACTGCGGGCCACGAAATTCGGCGTATAATTTAACTCTTTAATTGCCCGCAATACTTTGCGCTCTGTCTCCTCATGTACATATCCACTGCGATTTAATACGCGGGATACAGTAGCGACGGATACACCCGCAAGCCTCGATACATCTTTAATGGTAGCCATCTATGCCTTCCTTCCCAACAACTTATCGTAATGTGTAATCGGTTACACATCATATTCAAACATACTATAAAACGATATGATACAATTTGTCAATCACAATTACCGAATTGTGTTTTACTTTTTTCACTCCACTTGGCAACAAAGGCTGCCTGATTTGCAAAAGCTTCTCGTTCATACTCTTGTATTGCAGCAATAATACGCCTTGCCTCTCCTGTCATATACCGGAGCGCATACAAAAGGTCACGTCGTGCCGTGCACCGCCCCTCCTCTCCTAACAACAGGTAAGGAAGAAGAATGCCTGCTGCATCTTCCATGATCAAATGAATGATTCGCTGTTTTACTGCCGTTGGGGTGATTAAGGCATAAGGGAGAAGTAGGTCAAGACGAATAAGCAAGTAACGGCATTCATCATACAAATCATGATCAAGCATACATTCCGTATGCGCCTGTCGTACTTTTTCTTTCATTTGATGAAGTGTATGTACTAATTCTCGCTCATCCGGCCACGCAGCACTTTCTGCCTTCCCCTCGCATGCTACATGCCTTTGGCGAAATAAACGCGTCCACCATACCGCCTTCATAAGTTTTGCTCCTTTCATTGTCTCTTTGTTCCAATATAGTATGGGACGAATTTCCATTATTCATCCCTATTGCACTTTGATCGGTTCTGGATTTTGCAGGATATTAGTCCGTACCTATGGGAGTAGTCGCATACTTCTCCTTCTTTTTGCATATGAAACATGTACTTTTTTTGTATAATCGAGATTTCAGAGCCAAAATACGGTTGCCAAATTCAGTAAGATAGAAAATAATAATAACCATGTACTTAGCATGACTACATGAAAAACTAAAAAGAGGCGGTTTTTTATGAAGTTTGATCATACGTTATCCTGCAGAATTGAAGAATTAAAAACACTCCTTGCCTTAACAGCGGCTCAACATAACTTTAACTTTCAGCATCCCAGCGTATTGTATATTAGTCAGAAATTAGACCAGCTTATCATAAAAGCCATGCGCCCACAGGAAGAGTTGGTTCCTGCACTGTAACTATTGCTTTTTTCCAAAAAGAAACGCTTTGAATTTATTTCAAAGCGCCTCTGTTTACCTTCTTTGAGAGCCAAACAGTTTTTTTTAACGGTTTGGCCTTTGGTTTTCTCTCTTTGCTTTTTCGTTTATTCGGCTTGGTGCTCTTCGCTGGTGTACGCACCTTTTTCTTACTCGGTGCCGGAACATCAAGTATTAGGGTACCAGGCGGTATATATTCTGCCGCTCCCCCCGTCCCTTTATTACTCGCCGTTTCGGATGTGCGATTCGTATCCGCAGGAACTTTAGGTGTTTCTGTTTTTGCAGCCGGAAAAAGAATGGAGCTTTTGCTTGGTGTATTCGCTTTCCAGGTTGAGCTTGCGGCTTCACTTTCTATATTTACATTGAAAAACTTCGTGTTCCCTTGTTCGTCTTCATCATCATCCTCTTCATCTTCAAATAACCGATCCGCTTCTTTGTCCCAGGCTATAACCCGCGCATCGGATATGTCGTTTCCATTTTCTACATATACTTCCGCTTTTCCCACTCGTCCCTCATGGTAATCCACCTGCCGCTCCCTCCCGCTCTCTATCTCTCGCTCCTTCACCTCCGCACTTGCTGCTACTTCTTCATGCTGATCTGCTTCTATCTCCATCCGAGCTATCTCATGCCCCCTACCTATTGCTGCATCTGTATCAGAAACTGTATGTGCAGAGACGTTAGGGTTTGAGGCTTCCTCTTTATTTTTTACGGTCATGCTCTGTATCTGATCGATCCTGTAATATACTTCCCTGTCTTCTTTTTTCAAAATAAGATAATCATCCTTTATGTCTAAAAGGCAGCCATATGCAGCATCTTTACCAAATTTGTTGATCCATATCATATGATCAATCCAATACGTAAGCGGATGTTCCGTTTCTTTCTCACTCATGTCCATCCCTCCGATTACGTTGCTTTTCTTCTCCTTAACCACCAGCGGAAATTCTCATACGGCCATTCCCAACGACCTAGCCATATGCTGTCTTTGACTGCATCTTTTTGCGGTATCTGTTCTTCCTTCTTCTCGATAACCCTTATGCTGTGAAGGTGCGCTTTAAAAAAGATCGTCAGTTCATCGTCATTTGCAAGGACGATCCGATTTGGAAAGACTTCCGTAAGAATGCCTTCCACTCCTGCATGGCCCTCATGATTGATGGAAACATGATAAGATTGCATTGTCTCAAACAATGCATCCATCGAAGATACATCTATATACGCTGGCAGCATTTCCTCCTGCTGCCCCTCTGGCTGAGAAATATTTGAAGCGGTCGCACTAATGCTTGTGACCCTTTCTCTTTTGTAATAGACGATGCCTTCCGACTCTTCATGAAGCACGAGGTGATCAGGCTTTACCGCAAGCAACAGACCCGCTCGCAACGCTATTCCATTCTCATACAAGCACACATGTTTGCCTATCAACGACGTAACATTGTGACCTTCCTCCACCCGACTTCCTCCCTTATCGTTCAATTACTCTTTATTGATACATGTATACGTATACCCACACAGCAAGATATGGGGTAATCACCCAATTTCCATGAATTCCGCATATGCCTATTAAATCGTATCAAGCAAAAAAGCGCTCTTGACGGAGCGCTTTTTTGTCTGAAGTACATTATTCGCCTTTGCTAAGCCGCATATCTCCTGCATTCTCCATTTCCGAAGCGTTGCGCGCTTCGCCAGACGGTGACGGTTTGGCAGGCTCATTCGCTTTACCAAGATACGGCGTATCTTCTACGTGCCGGTGTCCCTCTGGGTTCTGGTGACGATATTGGCGAAACTTATTTTCTCCCATGTTATTCCCTCCTCTGCTGCATATTTCATACCAATATATTTTTCGCCGTCATGCTCTGAGCTATACGGTATTGATTTCTTACTGTAATTCACTGCTCACTTTTGTTTGGAACGCCTTATCTTGCAGCAGCAGAAGTTCAAACTCATTTAGCGAACCCGTGAGTTTTTCAACTTCTTCTGGCTGCAAATGATGAAAGAATACAGCAAGCTCTGTCCGGGTGCCTTCTTTTGTAGTTGCATACATTGCATCGGTCAAGATATAGGCGGTTGATCCACCCTTCTTGCCTGCATGCTGAAGCCATTGCTTATTTGCTGGATTTTCCATTATCCCCTCAAGAAGCGGATGAAGGTACGTCTGTACCTCCTTTGAAAAATAAGTGCGGCTATTGATTTTTTGCATCAGCTCAGCATACTCTTTAGCGGTCGCACTAGGAAAACGCTCAGAGTTCATCTTATCTATATCTCCGTCATACCAGCGCTCAATTCCCGATCCGTTTTTGTATGTTCCGTCTGCATCGTTAGCAAGCTTCTCATGAATTCGCCACGCATATGCGGCCCACTCTTCATCACTCATTGCTGCCATCTTCTTTTTCGCTCTTGCCAATGCCTCCTTCTCCGACCCTCCCGATGTGTCCGCTGCCATTAACTCATACGGTAATAATAATGAAGAGACGAACGGATAGATAGCTTCATGACGGGACAGTCCCAGATCAACAAGCGTTTGATCTATATTCTTTTTTCCAAGCCTTTGCATCAAATATTCCGTGTTCGCATTCGAGCTATATTGGATCATTCCCTTTGCCACTTCCTCTAGGGAAACCATACCATTCTTTACAGCCCCTTTTTGTTCAAGCGACGTACGCCATGCCGAATGCGCACCACCGTCAAGATTGGGCAAATAATACCTCTCGAGTTCATCAAGCGGCACCATATTCTTGGGTTGAAGTTTTCCTTGTGCTGACTGTTTCGCATATTCGATGGCAATCACCGTTTTTACGGTGCTAGCAAGCGGCATCATTTTCTCAGAATGAAAAGCGACCTTCACTTCTCCATCTTGAATATAATGCAGAGAAGCTCGCTGTGGATTCTCTTTTATAAATGAAAGCATATCAGCAGCAGTAGGCGATTTTTTCTGATAAATATATCCCAAAATTCCGGCGCCTATAGCCAGAAGTGCACTAACGCCCAGCAGTAAACGTTTCACCATAGGTTCTCCTTTGTTTTTATAGGCAATACGGAGGGATAGACGATCCGTTTCATTTTTTCACCGTATCAGGTATAAGGAACTACAGGATTTTTTTCTTTGCTACCGAATTTACCTTGTAAGACAATCTATACGAAGGAGGCGCATTCATGAAGCATGTCATTGCTCCATTGCTCATCTGTCCATTTCTTCTTAGCTATCATGCGCCTGTAGACATAGCTATCGCAGAAGCCAAAACCCCACATTATATTACTAAGAAACAGACGAATGTGATTTCTACCTCTCCGTCTATCATGATTACAGGAGATAAAACATTTACAACACGCACAAAGGATGCTCTTACCTTGCTGAAGACAAAAGCACCCGCAGACTATGCGCTCGTCATCGCCTCTATCGGCAAGATACAGCAGCATACTTTTAGCGGCATGGCAGCATATGAAACACCGCCGACCTACAAAGTCGGTGCTGCCACTTCGTCAGCTTCTCTCACCTGGTATGCAAGCACTATCGTACATGATGCATATCATTCGAGGCTGTATCATGACTACCTTACTACACACAAAAGAGCTGTTCCTAATGATGTGTGGACAGGAATGACAGCTGAAATGAAATGCCTTGAGATACAAATTGAAACCTTAAAACGCATCGGAGCACCCGATGCGGAGGTTGCCTATGCACAATCCTTACGCGGTGCTAACTGGTGGGATCTAAATGGAGATGGTACGTATGACACAGAGGATGAAAAGCTGCGAGATTGGTAGAAGGTTTTGTGCTACAATATAATGGCACTTTATACTTGATGTAGAAAGGATATAGATACGTGATCGGCTCTTTTTTAAAGACAATTCTTACCCTGCTGCCGCAGAATGCGATTTCTCGTCTAGTAGGACAAGCTGGACGCTCTCGGGCAAGCAGGCGCTTTATTAAGCCATACATTTCTTTTTTCCGTATTAATACGGAAGAGATCGAACGGCCGCTGGCGGATTATCCACATTTGACCGCATTTTTTACGCGTAAACTTAAGCAAGGGGCCCGTCCGATCAACACACGCCCTGACGCAGTAATCAGTCCGGTGGATGGAAAAGTAGCACAGGTGGGAACGATTCATCAAGGGGCGCTCATCCAAGCTAAACATATTAACTATACGGTAGAGCAATTGCTTGGATGTTCACAGGAGAAGGCGAAGCGTTTTGAAGGCGGGACGTTTCTGACAATCTATCTGAGCCCGCGTGATTACCACCGGATTCACATGCCAATTGACGGTGAGCTAACACACTTGACGTATGTGCCTGGGCGTCTTTTTCCTGTTAACAGCATCGGCGTGCACCATGTGCAGGGACTGTTCACTAAGAACGAGCGGATTATTACGTACGCCGATACACCTGCTGGAGAGATGGCTCTAATAAAAGTAGGTGCATTCATCGTTGGCAGCGTGAAGGTTGGGTACGGGGAGCATACGACCAATATAAAGGGCGGACGAATGTATTCACGTGATCTTCCTGATAAGCCGTTATACCAAAAAGGGGAAGAGGTCGGCCTATTCGAGTTCGGGTCTACGGTGATTCTTCTGTTTGAAAAAGATCGCATCGTTCTCGACAAGAAAATCGTAGAAGGCACAGATGTAAAATTCGGGGAGCAGATTGGTACGATCGACTCTTCGAACAACTAAGCATAAAAAAACGGATGAGAACAGAGCAGGCGCTTCTTCCCCATCCGTTTTTGTTTGCCGTCATCTATCATACATGCGAAGAGAGCGGCCATACTGATGCATAACCCAAAGATGAATCAGCGCCTGGGTAGCATTGTAGATAAGCCAGGGAAGCCTGGGGACGAATTCGTGAATCGCTACGATTACATAGGTACCGGAGAGAACTTCTCTGAATTCAAGGCGACCACAGCTTCGCATAGGGTCAATACGTGCCAGCATTCCTCCAGTAATATAATAGAGCACCCGATCAGGCGTACTGCGTTCTTCTGAATACGTTAGTTCTAAAAGCGGCTTCTTCATCCCCCACAGCAAAAAATGCATCCGCCCCTCTACCTGTTCTACACGAATAAACGGCTTACAAGTGCGTGACAACCACCGTGCATAGTCGCCTCCCATCCAAGCTGCATTCCTGCCTGTAGGCAACAAAAGTCGCTGTACCGACCGAACAGTATTGCCAAACCTTTTCTTCCTTATCCTCTTCCTCTCTTTATCCAATGCCGCCACGGGTATAGGCGAATCACCATTATCCATTCCAATGCAAGCAGCAAGCAGTTTCACAGCATCAACTCGTCTACTAGCAATATCGGTACGAAGTACGGTCACCGGCACACCATGCGCGGACAATGTTTCCTCTATTTCCAATTGGCTGCGCAAATGACTTGTGAGTGCCTGCTCATCCTCTGGAATTAGTTCACCTAGATAAATAATTTGCTTCACTCCGGCTTTTTTTGCCGCACGTGCAAAGTTATCCGCTAAAATCAGATGCATATCCTGCGCCTTTCCCTGCGTCAGACGTGCCGAGGACGCTACGGAATGAATCAGATAAAAAGCATAGTCGGCATCTTCTAGCCCCTTCTCAATCGCTGCCAAAGAAAATAAGTCCGCCTTCCGCCACTCCATCTGCGGCCAACCATCATTTTGCAATTCTACATTTGTTCTTTCCTTGCATGTCAATCCGATAACATGAGCGTCAGCCGCAAGATGAAGCGATAATGCTTTACCAATAAACCTACTTGCTCCTGCTATAGCTATCGTAGGTTTTTTCTCCATTCCACTATCCCCCATTATACTTCCTCCTTTCTCTTAACTTTTTTATCCTATCACCTCACTAAGTAGCTACACATGCATTATTTCCTACCATAAAATGGACGAGGGACTAATGTACTCATTCAATATTTTATGTTTTGTATAAAACAGAATCGGGAAACTCATAACTGTACCGGTTGAACAAACCAAACTTAACTACAAAGGAGAGATGTTTAACATGGCACGCAATAACAAGAACAATATGAGCATGGAAGAAAGAGGACGCAAAGGCGGAGAGGCAACTGCTCGTTCCCACAATAAAGATTTCTATGAAGAAATCGGACGCAAAGGCGGAGAAGCAACCGCTCGTTCTCATGATAAAGATTTCTACGAAAACATCGGGCGCAAAGGTGGAGAGGCAACCTCACGCTCCCACGATGAAGATTTCTATGAAAACATCGGGCGCAAAGGTGGAGAAGCAACCTCACGCTCCCACGATAAAGACTTCTATGAAAACATTGGCCGCAAAGGCGGGGAAGCTCGACAAAATGACAATAATAAATAAAAAGGAAGGGCAAGATAAACATCCTGCCACTTCCCGTCCGTAAAAAAACCTTACGAGAGTCCGTCGCAGCGGACTCTCTTTTATTTTATAAAGAAACAAATCAGGACACAATAGAGAATTTCATAAAAAAATTACCTTCGTCGCTTCAAAAACAGGCAGGAATATGCGAAGATGGTAAAAGAAATATTGAAAGGAAAGAAAGGGAGCATCAGCAGATGAACAGATGGTTGCAATCGCGCATGCGAATCAAGCGCGTCTATTTTCTAGTCGGTGGAGGCCTTTTTGTGCTGCTTGTTGCCTTTGCGCTTACTGCTTTATTGTCAAAATCAGGCGGTACCCCTTCCGATACAGTTACACAAACCCCAACAACCGAAACGGAAAATGTCTCGACATCAGCACAAGCGAATGGAAGCCAAAGTGTAATAAGGGTTCCACTCAATAAGACGCTAGATGAGGCTAAGGCGGAAGGAATTTATTCCGACACGAGGACAGCTCAATCTTCTTCCTCGAAGCAGACAAATCAGAACAATACGGAACGCAGCGGGTCATCTTCTTCAACGTCCTCATCAGGACAGACCTCAGGAACAAAAGAAAAGGAACAAGCTGTAACATCCGGCCAAGGTCTTGATTCCAACACCGTTAATCAATTACGCAGTCACGGTATTCGCGAAGGAGATCTTGTTAAGATTGACCGAATGGTCGCTGAAGGACTTGATCCGAAGGAAATCGCTCAATCGCTGCGCAAAAATGGAAATCCAAACCTGGCAAGTGTGATGGATCAAGTACCGCGTAAGCCAAAGCCGGAGAAATCCTCGGCACAGGAAGAGAAGGGAGCTGCAAAGCAGGATACATCTGCTTCACATAAAAACAGCGGGCAAAAAGATGATGACAATGAAAATCAACAAGAAGGACATGATGATTAAGACAGTTTATTTAGGAGCTGTCCGGAAAGTGATATCTTAGCCGAAATCTTGATAAAAGGAAAACCCAAGAATGCTGTTATATCAACATTCTTGGGTTTTTGTTTTGTGTGCATTTTACTTTTAAAGGGACTGACCCATCCTCATATACTATACATCCTATGGGATAATAAAACCGTCTGGCTTATAATTAATCGCTTTAACATAACCGGACGCATAGCCATCCTGGTCAATAACCTTAATATAGTAGTGACCCCCCGATTTAAGATCAACCGTGGTCTGGTATCCGCCATATTCAGCATCAACAACTTCGGTCTGCGCAATTTTTTTATCCGGAAAGTACGGAATGCGCTTCCACAATTCCCCTTTTAATGAACCTGAGCCAGAGCTTTTCCATACTGCGATCGTCGCCACTCCGGAATCAAAATATTCATACGTCGATGTTTTATCTCCCTGTGTCGTTCCGACTTCAAGTCTCCCACTGGCAGCTCCTGTCCCTGGAGTTAGCACAGCACATAGAATGATAGGAACCAACCAGCGCTTTTTTATCACTTGATCCTTCCCTCCTCCTAGTAGGTTGTGTTTTATGCTATCGTACTGTAGCCAAGATTGCTAGACGCTCATTGTACCTGTGCAATAAGTCGCAAATAACAATATTATCCATTTCTTTATCCCTATTCCCTTTTTTTCTTCTTTTTCTCTCCTTATTTGAATAAATTTAAATTATCGCTCTACATTTCTTCCTGAATTTCTTATACTACATATATACTTCCTTTTTTTCTATTTTTATAATATTCAAATTCGATTTACTCATAGAAACAAATTAGTATACTCCACTCTATCATTGTATCTATTTTATAAGGAGCTATTCATTTTAATGGACGTACTAGTAGAAACATACGAATTATCATTTGTTATCTTATCACTAGCGATTTCTATCCTATCTTCGTATGTTTTTTTCGATACAGCCGGAAGAATCGCCACCAAACGCGGAATCAGCTATATTGTATGGCTAACCTGTGGAGCAACAGCGGTTGGAATCGGTATCTGGTCGACGTACTTGATTGGCATGCTAGCTTTTCATGTACCTGTATCTTTTTCCCTTGAGCCATTTCTTTTTATTGTATTCTTGTTTGCAGCGCTGGCAGGCGCTTATGCCGTATTAATCACTCTTACTCTTAACTTTACGAGTCGTCTTATTCTGCTCATAAGCAGCGTATGCATAGGCACCGCTATTACGTTTATGCATCAACTTGGTATGTATGTCATGAATAGACACAGTATAATCGACTCGACTTATGCAGTTCTTGCCATCTCTTTTACTATTACTATACTTGCCTCATTCATGTCGCTCTGGACTATTTTTTTCAAACATCCTTATATAGAACAGAGCGGGACTATACGTAAGATTCTAGGTGCAATCATCCTTGGATTGGCAATTTTCGGCCTGCATTATATTATGCTGGTCACCGAGGCATCTAAAGCGGCAGAGACTGTACTGAAGCCTTCGCCTATTTTTTTTGACATACATTACCCGCAGCTTGCTTCATTTATTGTGGTTATGTGTCTCACTATTCTGCTATTTATTATTACGGCTGCTTTCGTCGATCGACACTATGCTATTAAGATTCACAAGAAAAACGCTGCTGCACCTGCTGTAGCCCAGACCAGTTTGCGGAATACGTTACACAACCAGCAGGGGATGACATTTACATTTTATGAAAAAGACGGGCAATTCATTTTTACATTTTGTGATGGAGAAATGCTTAAGCGCTGCGGATTTACACCTGAGCAAGTGATTGGTAAGACATTATTTGACCTAACTCCATACCCAGATGCAATTTTCCATACGAACTTCTACCGTCAGGCTTGGAAGGGAGAGGAAACGGTTATGTTTGAATATACATTCCGTTCTATCTCTTATCTAGCTGCCCTCAAACCTGTCAAACAGAATGGTCAAGTAATCGAGGTGATCGGCACTTGTGTTGAAATTACCGAACGAAAACAAATGGAGCGACAATTACAGCGCATCTTCTCAACGCTTGATATATCCGTATGGACAAATGACTTGCAAAATCAACAAATCCTCAATACTTCTCAAGGTACAGAAAAAATTTACGGTGTTCCTGCGGAATTATTTGAGTCAAATACGGATCTTTGGCGTCAGATGATCTATCCAGATGACCAGGATTTTGTTTATGAGATGGAGAAGCTGCTCGAAGGCGGGGAAGCCATTACACGTGAATATAGGATTATTGATAGCAATGGCAACATTAAATGGCTGCATGAACGTATCGTTCCTACTGTCGACTCAGAAAGCAACGTACTTTATTTGGATGGACTTGCTATCGACATCACAGAACAAAAATGCATGGAAGAAGCACTGCGGGAAGAGAGAAACTTCACCAAAACCATTCTAGAGACAACCGAATCGTTAACCATTGTTATAAATACACACGGGCATATTATTATATTCAATCGCGCATGTGAGACGCTAACTGGATATTCCGCTGAACAGATTCTTCATCGTCCGTTCTGGGAAACCGATTTATTCGATAGCGATGAGGCCTCTAGAGCAATACAAGTGTATAATAACATACTCAACAACCATTCGATTCATCACACGGAAAAGTACTGGCGTACAAAGGACAAAGGAGCACGCTTAATCTCCTGGACGCTTTCTACGATAAAAAATGAAAATGCGACCGTAAAATACATTGTAGGAGCCGGTATTGACATTACCGATTGGCGCTTAGCTGAAGAGCGGCTTCGCCAATCAGAAAAGCTCTCCATTGTAGGACAATTGGCGGCTGGGATTGCCCATGAAATTCGCAATCCACTCACCAGTCTTAAAGGCTTTCTTCAGCTTCTTTGTGAGTCCACAGACGATAAGCTCTATTTCGATATCATGTTGAATGATCTGCACCGTATCGAGAGCATTACGAGCGAATTTCTACTTTTGGCCAAACCTCAATCCATTGATTTTCAGCCAAAGAACATCATTGAAATTATAGAAGAAGCTATTTCTTCTACTGCTGAACAAGCAATAATGAATCAGATTGTTATTGTCACAGAATACACTTCCGATATCGGAACAATTTATTGTGATGAAAATGAAGTAAAGCAATTATTTGTCAACCTGCTGCAAAATGCAATTGATGCAATGGGAGAAGGCGGGGAAATCTTCATCCATACAAGCATACACAATAAGCGGCATGTTCTCGTCAGCATAAAGGATTGCGGGTGCGGTATCAGTCCAGAACGCCTAACAAAACTTGGGGAACCATTCTATACAACGAAAGAAAAAGGGGTCGGTCTTGGTCTCATGGTAAGTTATAAAATTATTGACAGACATCAGGGAAATATTACGATCGACAGTACTGTAGGAGAAGGAACTACCGTACATATCTGCCTGCCGATCTATCCCTTTACATAACAATAACTCATCATATGGAGACGCGCGCCTCGTTGTATCATTACAGCGAGGCATACATACGCCCGCAAATATTTGTATATTCAGAATTAAGCATTTATAATTAAAGGAAAAATAAGGGGAGAGCAAGCATGGAAAGTATATATGAAGATATTCGCATTCTGCAAGAATATGTAACCTTAGATGGGGTAACTCTCTCGATCCACGTATATGAATGGGACGGGATGCTGATTGACACAGGCTCTAAATCTATTGCTGCACAAGTCCAATCATTTTTTGAACGCCATGCTCCTGAGCAAGCGCTCATCACCCATTTTCATGAAGATCACTGTGGGATGGCTGGTTGGCTGCAGAAAAAGGGACTACCGATTTACATTCATCCCATGTCCGTGGAAACTGCCGCAATCTCACCTGTTCTTCCTCCCTATCGTACATCATTCTGGGGAGTACCTGATCCTTTTCAACCGCATCCACTACGTGCTGTTCATAACACAAATCGCTATCAGCTTCAGGTGATTGAGACACCTGGACATGCCGAAGACCATGTTGTTCTCTATGATGCAGAAAGAGGTCGATTATTCAGCGGCGATCTTTTTCTCGGCTCCAAAGTCAAAATATGCATCCGAACAGAAAATATGCCTAAGCTACGGAACTCGCTTCGTCATGTGCTTACTCTGGATTTTGATACCATTTGCTGTGCACATGCAGGTATTATTACAGATGGGAAGCAAAGACTCCGAGAAAAATTAACACACCTTGAAGAAATCGAAGAAAGAATACGGACCCGCTATGAGCAGGGCTGGAGCCTGCGTGAGATTACCCGCGAATTGTTTCCAAAACGTCCGCTCATTTATCATTTATCTCATGGTGAATGGTCACCCATCCATATTGTGCATTCATTCTTCAAGGAATGCAGACAACGGGATGCTGCTTATGATTGATTTGTATCTTAAGATCTACAATTTGCGTTTTTTTCACGATTTTTATAACATATTCACTTCCACTACACCTTTTTACCTGTTTCATTTCGCTTTTAATAGGGTATTTATACATATACAATTGAGGTGACACCCTGTTATGAGAGCGAAAATTACTCCAATATCAAATAAAAAGATTAAAGTAGAAGCACCGCGTCTTGTTGATCAGCGCATTTCCGACTTACTTGTTGAGTCATTACAATGCAGCAAAATGACTTATCGTAAAGATGAGGACGAATTCCTGCTGCCTGACTCATTAACATTTGAAGATGTCAGCAGTTTTTTAAGTGAATATTTCGGCGACTGTTCCATGCTAGCCGATGATCAGATTGTTCTTGCTTATGACTAATCAGGTTGCTCATCTCCCTTGCAAAAAAAACAGCCCTTCTCTTTGAAGGGCTAAACAAGGGATAAGAGAACCTTACTGAATAGTGGCAAGGGGTTCAACACACTTCTTATTATAGACCGCAAACGTAAACATTCTATTTGGCTACCGTTATATTTATGTTAAGTTTACATCTTCATTTTTATTCAGTACATACGATATAGAAAACAAGAAAAATTGAAATGGAAGTACGTCTAAAGGATGTAATGCTGTAGTTTTTTATTAGTATTTTTGGTATTTTCAGGTTTTCATCTTTGCATTTGTGGTAAGATGAATGTGTCTAGTTGAATCCCTTTTTACTCGCCTTCCCACTATGATGGGAGGGTCTTTTTTTTGTTGTAACACAAAAAAAGGAAGTGGACAGTGTCCACTTCCTCCCCTCTACTATATGTCTGCGCCCTGTCCGTTATTTTCGAACGAGAATGGCATGATCAACTTTGATACATTGGTCCATAACCACGGTGATACCTGCTTCTTGTGCCTTCTTAGCCGCTTCCTCATTATAGATCCCCTGCTGCATCCAGATTACCTTTGGCTTGATCTGAATCGCTTCATCAACAACGGGACCCACATCTTCACTGCGGCGGAATATATTAACAATATCAACTGGCTCACTAAGTTCAGTTAATGTATCTGCAGCCGTCTCACCAAGCGCTGCTTCTATTCTGGGATTTACCGGAATAATCTTGTATCCTTTATTCTGCATTGCTTGTGATACCATATAGCTTGTCCGATCAGGCTTATCTGACAAACCGACGACAGCGATGGTTTTAGCCTCTTCAAGAATTTGACGACGTTCTTCATTTGTTGGGTTAGTAAAAGCCATGTGCACAGCCTCCTTTATTTGTT
Organism: Aneurinibacillus sp. REN35; assembly: GCF_041379945.2. NCBI lineage: Bacteria > Bacillati > Bacillota > Bacilli > Caryophanales > Paenibacillaceae > Aneurinibacillus > Aneurinibacillus baijiui. Next base: position 151,052 of record NZ_JBFTXJ020000005.1, read on the forward strand.
TGCTCTTTACTTATCTTTCGCCATCTATAGGTCTAACTCCTTTTTGACAAACACTTCCGTCTGTCGGCGGATTTGTTTGGTTAAAAAGTATGTTACTGTTATAATTATTGAATAGACCGTATCTGTATGAGGAGGACCTTATGGGCAAACTTCTTTTTCTTTATAAATTTTTGACATCGCCGCGCAACGTAGGCAGCATTACGCCAAGCTCTACTTTTCTTGCCCGAGCGATGGTCAAACCAATCGACTTCAATAAAGCGAAAGCGATCGCAGAGTTGGGCGCTGGGACCGGCGTTTTTACCCGATCTCTCTATAAATACAAAGCCGCACATTGTAAAGTAGTTGTATTTGAGAGAGATGACAATATGCGTCAGCAGCTTGCGTCTGCCTATCCTGAGCTGCATTTTTACCATAATGCCGCTGATATATATCAAGCCACGGAAGATCTTGGTATTGATGGGTTCGATTATATTCTCTCAGGGCTTCCCTTTGCCAACTTTCCACAGGAATTACGCAATAGCATTATGGATAATGTAGAGAAGGCACTAAAACCCGGTGGGCTGTTCATTGCCTTCCAATATTCGCATCAAATGAAGAAACAGCTCAGTGAACGGTTTGAGCAGATTGACATCAATTTCGTTCCGCTTAACATTCCCCCTGCTTTTGTCTATCGCTGTAAAAAACGGGCCGTCTCTTCTGCAACACGGGAGATGCAGGCCTAAGCGTTAAAAGCAAATCCGATCTGACGTATGAACTCCTGCAGCGTATTCGCTGATGCCTGCAGCTTCTCTCTCTCTTCATTCGATAACGGCAACGGGACCACTTCTTCAATCCCGTTCTTGCCGACAACGGATGGAACACCAAGACAAACACCAGAGATTCCATGATAATCCTCTACATAGGAGGAGACTGGCAGGACAGAGCGCTGGTCTCTTAGAATCGATTCGCATATTCGTACGAGGGACAGCGCGATTGCATAATAGGTCGCGCCTTTCTTTTCAATGATCCGATAAGCAGCACCACGTGTCTCTTCATAGATCTCTTCCTTCTCGTCATCTGTAAGATGCCACCGACTCGCCGTTGGCTCTGCCTCCAACTGTACACCACCCACACTAAGGGAACTCCAGAGAGGAACTTCTGAATCACCATGCTCACCCACGATCATACCATGCACACTGCGAGGGTCCACTCCCAGCTTATCAGCCACTAAATACCGGAACCTTGAACTGTCAAGCAGTGTCCCAGAGCCAATCACCCGATGTTTTGGGAATCCTGATAGCTTCAATGCCACTTGTGTGAGAATGTCAACCGGATTTGTCGCAATTAATAAGATCGCCTCTGTATTATATTGTGTCACTTGTTTAATGATTGAATCAAAAATTAATACATTTCGCTGCATTAAATCAAGACGAGTCTCACCAGGGTTCTGAGCAGCACCTGCCGTAATCACGATAATGGAAGCATCTGCGCAATCTGCATACGTTCCAGCAGAAATTCGCATTGGTTGGGCAAGCATTAACCCATGGTTTAAATCCAACACATCCCCCATTACTTTGTCCTGGTTACTGTCGATAATGACCAGTTCATTGACCAGTCCCCTAAGAAGCACCGTGTAGGCGAACGTGGAGCCGACTGCACCATTTCCGATTAATACCATCTTCGAAGTTGCCCTCATCTGTCATCCTCCTCGTCATGATTTTTTCCAAATTACTCCTTCATTGTAACATACCCATTCCCCACGCCCCTGTGGTCAAATCACTTCAACAAAAAAAACCGACCCTTGACGAGTCGGCTTTTCTTCGATGCTTACGCATTCAGTTTTTCTTTTGCAGCGTTTGCCAATTGTGCAAATGCTTCTTTATCGTTTACAGCCATATCAGCCAGCATCTTGCGGTTTACTTCAAGACCTGCTGCTTTTAAGCCGTACATGAAACGGCTGTAAGAAAGACCGTTCATGCGTGCTGCCGCGTTGATACGAGTGATCCACAGCTTGCGGAAGTCGCGTTTTACCTGACGACGGTCACGGTATGCGTACAGCAGGGATTTCATTACTTGCGCATTTGCGGATTTAAATAAACGGTGTTTAGAACCGAAATAACCTTTAGCAAGCTTTAATACTTTTTTACGGCGATTGCGCGCCACATTTCCACCTTTAACTCTTGGCATCGATGTTCTCCTCCTAAATCTTCAAATCGAAAAATCGAAATTACTTCACGTATGTCAGCATGGATGCAATGCGTTTTTGGTCGCCGTTCGATACGATCGCGCCTTTGCGCAGGTTACGTTTGCGCTTCGGAGATTTTTTCTCCAGGATATGGCTTGTGTAAGCATGAGAACGCTTCAGCTTGCCGCTTCCAGTCTTTTTGAAACGCTTTGCAGCTCCGCGGTGGGTTTTCATTTTTGGCATCGTACAAATCCTCCAATCAAAAATTACTTGTCGCTTTTTGGGGCGAGAATCATAATCATGCTGCGCCCTTCCATTTTCGGCTTGCGTTCAACAGTAGAGATTTCTTCTACTTCTTTTGCAAGCTTCTCCATCACTTGTTGGCCGATTTCAGCATGAGTAATCGCACGTCCGCGGAAGCGAATCGTCAGTTTGACTTTATTTCCGTTTTCAAGAAACTTCACTGTATTGCGCAGTTTCGTCTGGAAATCATGTTCTTCAATCGTGGGTGAAAGACGAACTTCTTTAATTTCCACGACCTTTTGGTTCTTACGTGCTTCTTTCTCTTTCTTTTGCTGTTCGTATCTGAACTTACCGTAGTCCATGATACGGCACACCGGCGGTTTAGCAGTCGGCGCGATGTTCACCAGATCCAGCTCTTTCTCTTGAGCCATGCGAAGTGCTTCACGCAGCGGCACAATGCCAAGCTGCTCGCCCTCCTGATCAATCAAACGAACCTCACGAGCACGAATATCTTCATTGATTAAATGATCCTTGCTAATAGCCTGCCACCTCCAAAAGATTTTGGACCAAAGCAAAAAATGCGGACGCACCGCGCCCGCACTCTATTCCATAAAAATTAATTGATCCCATTATGGATATTGAATAGATACCTGTGGACAACAAACCATGCGTCATACAGGTGAGAAGCGGGAGCTTCTGCTTTGGATTCCGTTATATGTTTGACACTTTTACCATTGTAACGGATATGAATAGGCCCGTCAAGCTTCTTCTATGTTTTTTTAAAAAGATTACATGACTGAAATAAGCTCAAGTCGATCGTCTACCTCTGTATTCGTGCGGCGCAGCGTATATGCCGGGAGTTCAATCACGCTTTTTGCCGCTTTATTGGCGCGTGCAATCCGGAACGGCACTACATTCTCATATTGCTTAATTACACACCCATGCTCATCAATAAATACCACATCAATAGCAAATTTCATAAAAAACGTATGAACAGATGTGCACTCCGGAATAAGGAGCCCATGACCGGCGGGCAGCGTGCTGTGACGCAGAAGCCCTATTGTCTTCTCTCTTTTAGATATTGCTTCCTGCACCCTATCAGCTAGCACCGTATTCTTTGTACGATTTAAAATTTGCAGCATTGTATTCTCCGTACACGCACTAATTGCGTTGAATCTGCATGGTTTTTACAATCGATTCAGCAAAAGCCGGCATCTCTGTGTCGCTTTCTTCCCCCACCGCATCCAAACGAATAATATGGGTAGGTGTATAAATCGTATTGACACTGATCCAATGCCCTTTCATCTGTTCAATGTTTTGCTCTGACATGTCAATGAATTTCCCCTGTTCAGGGTGCTTATACGGGTTAATGTTAGCTTGCAGCCCTTGGAAATCTTTTACCTGGATCATTTTTGTATCAGGAACCTGCTTTTTCACTGCCGCAACGATCTTGCCTATCTCTTCCTGTGTTGCCTGCGGAACGATGAAAAGACCAAAGAGACGTTTTTCTTTTTCACTTGTAAACTTAATTCCAATATCCCCCTCAACGTTGGAGTTTACCGGAACAAATCCGTCCGGAAGCTTAAATGTCACGGTATAATCCTGAAAGCGTGTCGTAACCATCTCGGTTTCCTTATTGTACGTAGCAGGCACCTTGTTAATCGTTTTTGTTCCCTCCCAGCCTTTTACCGGCTCCGATGAACATCCCGCCAGCATCATTATAGCTAAAGCCAAAACAATTACTGTATATTTTTTCATAGATATACCCCTTTAATTTTTTAACACTTGTAAATAACGCTCTTTCAATTGTGACCAGAAGAACTCCTCAGGCTTCTGTCTAAAAACATAGCGTGTCACACCATCTACGATTTCCTTTTTCATTTGGCTTTTATTTTGTGGATCGTTTGCTTTTTGTGTTTTTAGCCGTATTTGGATTAAACGAGCTGCTTGCCTTTGCGCTTTATCAAGCGATCGAAGGACCTCTTTGTTCTCTACAAATGTGAGCAGGCGTGCTCTTTCCAATTCAATTGCCATTGCATTTTCAATTCTCTCTCCTTCCCACTCTCCCTTTTGCATTTCATTTCTAAGCAAACGGTTCATCAACTCGCCGTCGATGCAGCCGGATTTTTCAACTTCAGTATATTTCTCCAAAAACTCGCGGTCGATCTCTAAAATTTTATGATCGAGCAGTATATCCCTTCGTGTAACCTCCATAAAAGCACGGTACGCTTTTTCTGTCGGCTCATCAAATAGAGGATGCGGCTTAAATAGCGGATACAGCATGTCAAACGCTTCCAATAATTCACTAAACAAATTGCGCTTATTTCCGATTCTTACTATCTCTTTTACATTAGCAATCCGCTCTCTTTGCAGCATACTTACGTAACTAAAAATAATGGAAAGAATGTGTTCCGCCATTTTTCTATCTGTCATAGATCCATCTTCATTAAGCACAAGATAAGCAGTCGGCTGTGCAAAAAAGAGAAACTCTCTCTTACCAAGCTCCATCGCATAGTAATAGGAATCATCCCACTTCACCTTATACGATCGCAATACTTTCTCACCTGATGCTGTATATGATTCGGCTGTACGCACTGCTTCCTGTGGAACCTTTGTCTTCATGTATGTTCCTCCTTTCGCTCTTCACCTCTACGATCACAAAAAAATAGAAAGGGAGCAAATCAGTCGCTCCCCCTCTTCCTATCCCCAGCCTAGACGCTTGAGGAAGCCGCCAGCACGCTTGCGTAATCCGCTTGCTTTTTTGGAAATAGATGATTTTACGTTGTTGTAGGCAGATTTAGCTTTTGACTTGACGGTGCTGACTGCTGATTTTACTTTTGATTTTGCATAGTTGTACGCAGCCTTTGCCGTCTTCTTGACTTTGGTATAGCCTGCCTTCACTTTCGACTTCGCATAGTTATATGCAGCTTTTGCCGTCTTCTTAACTTTGGTATAGCCTGCCTTCACTTTCGACTTCGCATAGTTGTATGCAGCCTTTGCCGTCTTCTTAACTTTGGCGTAGCCCGCCTTCACTTTCGACTTCGCATAGTTATATGCAGCTTTTGCCGTCTTCTTAACTTTGGCGTAGCCCGCCTTCACTTTCGACTTCGCATAGTTGTACGCAGCCTTTGCCGTCTTCTTGACTTTAGCATAGCCTGCTTTAACCTTCGACTTCGCATAGTTGTACGCAGCCTTTGCCTTTGTTTTTACTTTTCCAGCAAACGCCTTCACTTTTGTCTTCGCCTTGCTGTACAAAGCCTTCGCCTTTGCTTTTGCTTTGCCGGCGAAGGCTTTTACCTTCGTTTTGGCTTTACTGTACGCTGCTTTCGCGGCACCGTATACTGCTTTCGCACCGTCTTTGACCGCATTATACGCAGCAACCGCTTTGTCCTTCACCCAACCGATAGCCTTCTTTCCGAACTCACTCTTGAGAAAAGCTGCTCCCAGTGCTCCAACGACCGCGACGCCGCCAAGCACGAGCGCAACAGGGCCTGTGAAAAACAGAGCTGCTGCCCCGGCGATTCCACCAACGATCCCTAAGCCACCGGCGAATTTGGTATACCCATCGTCGCCGTTTACAATGTCATTAATTCCACCGCCAACAGCAAGTATACCGCCAAGAATGCCAGATCCCTTCGCTAATGTCCCTAAATATTTAAGATTAGAGGCTGGTCCAAATGTCTGGAAGAAAGAATTTTTACTTGACCAACCAAAGTACTTGGCCGCTTCTGAATAAAGATTAAACCCTCTATCAGCAGCAACCATAAAGTTACCCACTGTACTCGCGGCGGAAGGACCCATGAAATATCCTGTAGACCCCAACAAAAGTTCTGACAAACCTGCCACATAATTCCCCTGCATCATGCTTATAATGGAATTATAGTGGGCATGAACCCCTTGACCAAGACTGATTCCTGTACCAATTTGCTGCCCAGCATCAGACCCGCTCTCATCTTGCTGTACATGATTTGACTGTTGATTGCTTTGCGTGTCTGACGTATTATTTTTTAGAGGGACAGCTTCCGAAGATGATCCATTCATATCGGTAGAAGAATTTGAACCGGATGTTCCTTGCTGTAGGTTTCCGGTGCCATTTTTCTCTTCTACCTGTGTTTTCTGCGGCTTCGGTTTTTCAACCGGTTTGCTTTCTTCGACTGGCTGTACGGTCTGCGCCGGATTATCTATCGAAACCGGTGCGACCGTCCCTCCTTCTACAGGAACCGCTGCATACGTCTGTGGTTGTATCACGAAAACTCCAAGGAGTAAAACATAAAACGCCAGCAGCAACTTTGCGAAAACGCCCGTCTTCTCCGTTTTCCTCGGTATGCGCTTCATTTGTTCTCACCTCCTTTCAAGCTTCCGTTCTTTCCTATGTTTCAGGCACCTCTTCTCCCCCTTCCGGCACTGTATCTTCCTGTTCCGGAATGGAAAGTGATGAAGATGTCTGAGCCTCTAACACTTGACTAGGCATATTGAAGATGCTCATGAAATGCAGCGGAACCGTAACTTGGCCGGCGACGGACACCTTGATTGCAGATTCTGTCCGCTCTTCAATTCTCGCATCCGTTAATTGAGCATCCTGCATATTAGCAAGCAAATATTGTGCGGCTGCCAAAGAAACGGTCGTGTCATCTAGCTCCACTACCTGCTCAGCGTTCCACTTTTCTTTGTTATAGCTGTTAACCGCAGCCAATGAAGCAGCATCGACGGCTGCACTTAGCTTAACTTTCTTATAAATCAGCATGCCTCCATCAATAACCAGGCCGGCGATCAAAATAAACACGGGAAGAGCGGCGGCAAAAATAACTACGGCAATTCCACGCTCTTCATGCAGAAGCCTTCCGATTTGTTTTCTCATCATGCCGGGTTTCCCCTCATTCGATTTTATAGATAGCCGTATATTCTACCGGCACATTATCACCGATAAACTCCCCAACAAACGGAAGAGCAAATGAAAAGTGATGGCGAATGGTTACTGCAATGTCTCTATCAGCTGCCGGCGTACTTCCGTCAGGCGAAGCAGCGGGAGGAGGATCTGCCTGGATATTAATCTCGCTACTTCCGCTCAACCCTTGTAAATAAGCATCCGCCGTGCTTTTGATGCGCTCATCCGGATTTCCTGCTTCCTCCGCCTGCTCGCTGTATAATGTGGCACCAAGCCGTGCACTTTGCGATGCGGCCAATGTGACGACAATCTTCGAATATAAGAGCATGCCAAATGTCAGCATACCGAACAGGATCAGGAGAATGATCGGGAGTACGAGCGCTGTTTCCAAAACAGCCTGGCCGTCTTCATTTTTTTTATATTTCGCAAATAATGTTCGCATTCCCATACTCCCTTCCTTTATGTCGATTTGGCTGTCGTCCGTCCCATCTTGGAAAAAGCAGCCGGTTGATACGCCTCTTTTCGTAAGCGGCAATCATAATAAGCAATCGTTAGAATAGCCGCTTCCACTGGCAGCAGCAAGACATACAGCAAGCATTGCACACCCAAGGCGATCAATATGTTTGTACTAAAAGACGCAAGCGCAATATCTACAAGCAGCAGACTGGTCGCATATTCCAGAACAAAGCAGAAAATGAGAAAGAAAAAAACTTTTATAGCCGATCCAGTAACCAGTTCTTTGCTTCGAACGAGTGATTCAACAATGCCTGTCTTCTCTTTTATAAGCACCTGAGGATAGAAGGCAAACCAAACCAACATAACAAGCCCTGGAACAATGAGTAGTATCAAGCCGAATACGATAAATAAGCAGGTGAGCACTGCTGTAAAGAAGACAGGCCAGCCGTATCGAAAAAGGGCGCCGAGTGACTCTGTAAAAGATGGATGATTCCCTTCCTTCTCCTGAATCATTTCATATAGCAGCGGAATACGGATCATCGTGCTGCCTACAAGTGCGAATACCAACGTATTCAATCCGGCATAGATTCTGACAATTGGATTAGATACATCCACAGGTACGGCAAACAAAAGAAATAGCAGATAAATTGGAAGACCGACCGTTATCGAAAGCGCAAAAAAACGCAAAAAATGGCGGCGATATACTAGAAGCCCTGTCTTGATAACTTGCAGCACACCAAGCGGACGTGATTTCTCGTTCATTTCGTTCCTCCCCTCATCCATTGTTATAAAAGTAGAATCCGGCGATTCCACAGCCTATTACAATCGCAATACCGTACGGAAACGCGCCCGCTTTTCCCGGATTCATCTCCGTACGAAAAAGCGGGTGAGTTCCCGCCATACCCGCAAACATCCATATTAGCCGCCTACACGTCATAAGCAACGTCCTGTCTTTAAGCATAAAGAACAATGCCAGCACGCCTCCCGCCAATCCCATAAATACAGCAGTCACCAGCACGAAACGCACACCAAAAAACGCACCAATACACGCAAGAAGCTTCACATCTCCTGCACCCATCCCACCGAGCGCGAATGGAATAAAAAGGAGCGCCGTCCCTGTCAGGAATCCACCAAGGGCGGACACAAAAGGGTCCCAGCCCTGCACTGCGTTAAGAAGCAGCCCTACGGCGATTCCTGGCAGGGTGACGAGATTAGGAATGCGTCTATAGCGTATATCCATATACATGGCTGCCGCCAAAAGGACAATCAGCAGCATTATTTTTATCTCCACGATCATGCGCTAAAACCCCTTATCATTCACCGCTACCGCCTTTGGTCTGTAGTTTATCGGCAATATCTTTAAAAATACCCTCTAACTTCCCGCCGATTGTCGTCAGACCCACTACCGCCGCTACAGCTACTAGAGCGAGAATTAGACCGTATTCACTCAGCGCCTGTCCCTCTTCATCACGGTATAATTTTTTGAGCATGTCCATCATGATGTCACCCCCTTTCAAGGCTTGCATACAAATTGCTAACCATACTATTCAGTAAACAGCATTCGAATAATAGAAATGAGCGCCGGACCGAGCAGAAAAATCAGCATCGCCGGAAACACAAAGAGAAGCATGGGAAAGAATAATTTCAGCGACGCCTTCTCACCCAGCGTCACAGCCGCCTGCTTGCGTCGTGTCCAAATCTCCTGCGCTTGCTCCCGAATGATGCGAGTCAGCCCCGAAGAACCTTTCTCAAGTCCTTGCACAAGCGCTGAGAGGAATACGCTTAGATCCGGAACATCACAGCGTTCCGACATGCGCTGAAATGCCTCGACCTGCGAAATGCCTAGACGAATCTCTTCGAGTGTCTGCCGGAATTCGGCGGCCAAGATTCCTTCCTGCTGAAGAGTCTGCTGCTCCAGCGCCGATGTAAGATTCAATCCGGAGTCTGTCATTACGGCAAGTGTATTTAAAAACATGGGCATCTCTTTCTCCATTTTCTCTTTTCTGCGCCGTACGGCAATCTTTATAAAAGAATCTGGAAGATAGTAGAACCCAATCGGCATTGCAACCGCAAAGTAGTAGAACAAAGCACTGCCTTTACTGAGTGCAATCAAGCTGAAATAGAGAAGAGCTACAAAGGCGGAAACAAGCTTGATAGCAAAGAAATCTTCCTGTGTATACCGCTTTAAAAAACCTGAGCGCGCCAGCATATCCAGTACCTGCCGATGACGCGGCGCCTGCACGTTAATAGTAGAGCGGCTGAGCAGCCATAGACCAAACGGACGAACTGCATTCCACAGCGTCCAAAGCGGTCTTCCCTTCTCTCCTGCCGGAAGATTCATCTTCAATGTTTTCAAGGAAATATTGGAGCGGAAGGATTCTCCACGCGCCAGTTTTGGAAGCGGCAGCGCTACCAATAGTATCAGGCAAAAAACAAGAACCGAGATAAGAAATGGCAACGCCTCGTCCTCCTTAAATTTTGATGTCCATAATTTTTTTGCTAATAATGAAGTTCATGACCAGAAATAAGACCCCAAGCACAAGCATCCCCTGTCCAAGAGCAGTATCATACATCGGCTTCATATACTCAGGTGAGAGAAACATAAGCACAAGCAGAATCACAAAGGGAGTAACCGAAAGAATTGAAGCCTCTGAACGCTTGCTGGCAGTGGCAACAAGAATTTCGTTCTGAATGGTAATCTTATCCCCGATGATCTTTGCTACACTCGCCATAACTTCAGCTAAGTTTCCACCACTTGTCTTAGCGTGTAAGCTGGCATTTACAAAATCCTGTACGTCCTCCCCTTTCATACGTAGCTTAAAGCGATGGAGGGCTTCCTCAAGCGAAGCGCCCATCTTTATGTCATACACGATAATCTCTAGCTCCTGAATGATTGGTTTTTCTTTCTGCTTCCCATATAGTCGCTTCATGTCCTCAAGCGCCCTCTCCAACGCACTTACAAATGATAAACCTGACTTTAAGGAGTTAGAGATCGAATATAGCGCCTCCTTGAACTGTAAATTGAATGTCTCCTGTCGCTTCTTCACTTTGGTGCTGATATAGTATTTGGGATAGTAAAGAGCAAAGAATACCGCAAAGCACAAGGCAAGAAATATATTCTGAAAAAGAATAAATCCGAAGAAGAATGTTCCTATACCGACCGCTATCATAAGGAGGTTATAGGTTTTACGAGGCATGATACCCCCGATCTTATCCTCCGTTTGAAATAATGCCTGTCCTTGTTCGCCGCCTTGACTTATCTGCTCATCGCCTCGCAGCTCCCGCAAATAGCTTGATAAGAACTGCTCCTCTGCCCCTTTGGGCTGAAATATATTCTTCATCATGCCGATGAATTCATAGACAAAGAAGAAGATATAGATTGCGATAATGATCGCAAAGGCAGGTGATTCCGGTGGAACATATTCATAAGCGAAGAAGCCAAGCACAAGAAAAAACACCGGTATAATTAGATGCATGGTCTTCACCTACCTTTCCGTTAGTACCTTCCACTCGCTAGAATCCATTAGGTTCGGGTCGATGGACACTCCACTTGTTACCAACTTCTCTAACGCTTTGACTTTATTACCGGTTGGCACCAATTCTCCGCGCAGCTTTCCATTCTCATCTACTCCATACACTTGAAAAGAAAAAATATCCCGTATTCTAATCTCGTTGCCATCGGAGTCAAGAATCTCAGTAATCTGTACGACCCTTCTTGTACCATCCCGGAATTTGCTTAGATGTACAATGAAGTCAATCGAAGAGGCGATTTGGTGGCGAATAGCCGAAACGGGGAATTCGACACCTGCCATCAACACCATGGTTTCTAAGCGCGTGAGCATGTCGCGCGCCGAGTTGGAGTGTCCCGTTGTAATAGAGCCATCATGACCTGTATTCATCGCCTGCAGCATATCAAGGGCTTCACCGCCGCGCACCTCCCCGACTACGATACGATCGGGACGCATACGCAGAGCGGTAATAATCAAATTCCGAATGGGAATAGCCCCTTTGCCTTCAATATTAGACGGACGCGCTTCGAGCCGAATTAGGTTTTTAACCTGAGATAGTTTTAACTCGGCAGCGTCCTCGATCGTAATGACCCTCTCGCGCTCCTCGATGTACATGCTAAGAGCATTAAGGAAGGTGGTCTTTCCTGAACCGGTCCCGCCAGAGACGATAATGTTATAACGGGCCTTGACTAATTGCCGTAAGAAATTGGCTGCTTGCTCGTTGATGGCACCAAATGCGCTCAACTGCTCCATCGTATATGGATTTTCCGGAAATTTCCTAATGGTTACAGCTGCCCCATCAAGCGAAATCGGATTGATAACAACATTGACACGCGACCCGTCAGGAAGACGCGCATCCACAATCGGATCACTTTCATCTACTTTTCGATTGACTTTGGAAACAATTTTTTCGATCAGATGCATAAGCTCTGCAGCGTTGCTGAATTTCAGCGGATTGCCCTGCGAGTCAAGCACCCGCTGAATCTCCCCCTTCTTCTCGATGAAGATAGTCTCCGGGCCATTAATCATAATTTCTGTAATCTCTGGATCATGTAAATAAGGTTCAATAATGCCGTAACCGAACATGTTGCGCAGAAGCTTATGCAGTACTTCGTTCTTCTCATAGGAGCTAAGCATAAGCCAGGAGTATGCGCCTTCTGTTTCTTCTTCAAGAAAACGCCAGGCAATCTCACGGATCGCCCCCTCATCCTGTCGGCTTTCCAATTCTTTGACCGTATTATCCTGTGTCAGCTTCTCCCTCAGGTGGCGAATTAACTGCTCAATCCCCTGCTCTGCACTCTTCTTATCAGCAGTTGCTCCACCTATCACTTTGTCTGCATGCTGAAAGTTTTTTAGTAAATGCTCTATGCTCATCTCTTCGCCTCCTACTCAATGAAGAAGCTGCGTATGGCAGACGGTTTCTTCAGTTCTTTCGGCGTAAATACCGGGTAAAGCAGATGTGCTAATTTCTTCAGATCATAGTTAACGGATAGCCATTCTTTATATGCGACAGGCAACCCCTTGTTCATATATCCTTGAATTTGACGGTAATTGTCTGGAATTTCGGCGATAACAGGATAATCTAGCAGTGCAGCTAATTCGTGATTGTTAAACTCTACATATTTAGACGATTTATTAAAAATGAGATTCACCTTTTCTTTTGGCAGCATCAGCTTATGAAAGAAATCCTTTATCTGCAGCAAATTCCATCCTGCAATAATATCTGGTGTAGCAATAAGAAGAATTTTGGTCGCTTCAGTAAAAGCTGCGATATTGCGCTCTGATAGCTCACTTGATGTATCAATAATAACCACATCGTAATGAACGCGAACCTGCCGTAGGATAGCCGCCATATCTTCAAGGCTGAGCTTTTCCATTTTGACCGGTGAAGCGGCAGGTAGAATATGCAGCTCCTCTTCCTTCTCCTGAGTAACAATGACAATATTATCGAGAATCGCACTAAGCAGCTTATCATTTTGCTGAAGCGTACGATCTAACTCTAATGCAGTAATTACGCTTGAGAGCCCTTGTCCTTTGACCGGAACCTTAAGCATAGGAGCCACACTTCCGAACATCGATAGGTCAATGAGTAATGTTTTTATCCCTTTTTGTGCATAATACAGAGCCATATTGGCAGCGATCGTAGTTTTACCGGTACCGCCCTTTGGCGAATACACCGTATAGATAACACCCTTCTCTCTCATCTGTTCCGTATCTACTTCAACTTGCGCCAGATCTTTTCGATACTGCTTTGGAAGGGAATGAATGGCAGTGATAAATTGAATTGGCGATGCATGCTTATACAGCAGATCAATCTGTTTCGCTGCGAATAATTCCATACGAGAATCATTAAGCGAATCGAAAAGAAGAATAATCTTTCTGCAATCACCCGCGAGCAGCTCATCAAGAGAGACTTCTGGATTTTCCATCGCATCAACACCAATCAGAACAGCATCAACGCCAAGTTCGATTAGTATATCCTGCCCGTCAGAGGTCAAAAGTTCTGCGCTATGTACAATTTCAATCCCGACCTCCGGATGCTCACGAAAGTATTCAATTGTGTCTGCTATATAAGCAGAATCCCGATCAAATAGTGCGATGCGGATTGTTTTGTCTCGTTTGCCCATCAAAAAAGAGTTATTCATCATATTTCACCATCTTTATTGTTTTGGCGTAGCAGCAGGAGCTTGCTGTGCCGGAGGCTGAGGCTGCTGTCCACTTGCCGGTGGTTGTGCTGGCTTCTGCTGTGGTGCTGTCTGAGCAGGCGGCTGTGCTGGCTTCTGCTGCGGTGCAGCTTGTGATTGAACTGGTGGCGTCGCTGGTTTTGGCTGTTGTGCTGGCGGTTTAGCTGCTGGTTCTTTTGGCTTTTGAATGAATTTCAATGGACTGCTTGGCGGAATCCATTCTGTATCAGCATTCAGCGGGTTAAGTACCAGATCAATAATGCCTTTTCGTTTTGCTAAGGTTAAGTCCACAGCCTCCTGCGGCGTAACAAGCAAAGTAATGTTTTGCTTGCCTGCCTGTTTTGTCATACCGCCGTCCCCGTTTTTATCAATACCGATGATTTCAAGATGCTGAAGTATATTCGAAGAGTATACGCCACCTGTCGAATTATCGATCGAAGTAAAAATAACATCAACGAAATCACCATTTTTCAGCGTATTATTTAATGCTCCTTCGGCATCTACACTAATCGTTATCGCACGCTTGGTAGTTGGAATAAAAGAAGCCCGATTTACCGAACCATCCGCTTTCAAATATTGGTATGCTTCTTCGCCAAAGGCTATCTCTTGCGGATTTTTGGTAAGCACTGTCCCTTTGGCAATATCACGCTTGGCTACCGCCTTTTGTAATTCATCCATCGTTTGAAATGAATGCGGGAACACTTTGTTCTTCGTATCCTGATCAATTTCAGTAAATTCAATCATCTCGTTCGTTAGTACTGTCTGAGCTTTAATATCTTGTGTTGTTACAATAACAGGAACATTCCGCTTTAAAGATGCCAAGTAGGCATACGTCATATATGCGATCGCTAAAGCAAAAAGAAAGGTAAGAATGGTTTTGGCATTAATCAGTTTCCTGAGCATCGTTCACCCTCGACTTTACATTGTAAATATATTTGCAATAAATACTACCAATCTAGTAACAATGTAGCCTAGTATTCCTTAGTTTGACAATATTAGAAAACAAATCTATGGGAAAATTAGTTATTAGGAATTAACGTTGTAGTTAAATAGGCTTTTTATTTTTTTTGTAAAATATTTTATTGAGTATATTTTTCTTATTTATTCAAGTCCTTTCTCCCACTCATAAAAAATGCGTATGGATTCTTCCATACGCAAAAGCAAAGTAAAAGCTTATGATCAATTCAAAATAATGGTAGGCACCTCTGTTTCTTTATGCCCTGAATACAGAAAAATGTTAGTAAAAACAATTCAATACAACACAAGTTCATTATATACCTTTGTATGATATTCCACATCATCGACATAAGAAATGCCTGCAATCTTCTTAGATTCTTTTTTCACACGAGCTGCCTGCTCCGCTACCTGCCCGGCTGTCTTATATGCACCGGGTGCGCACCGCACACCAGCAAGCGAGATTGACAAAATAGGACAGGTCGCCGATCTCCCTTCTTTTTCAATGTCTTGAAAATAGCTGTAGAAATACTGCTGAATATGCGAAATGATCGCCTGTACATACTCATGAGCAGCAATAATAATAAAGTCATCTCCACCAATATGACCAAGAAAGCTTTTTTTCCCGCCACTCATCCGAATCGCATCCCAAAGCATCTGCGATGTTCGACGAATAATCTCATCGCCCATCTCAAATCCAAACTGATCATTAAACCATTTGAATCTATCAAGATCGCAGTATACAACCGTAAAGTCCTCACATCTCCCCAAACGTCTCGCAATCTCCTGATCAATTCTCACGTTTCCCGGCAGGCCCGTCAATGGATTCGATACTGCAGCGATTTCAAGCTTGGCCTTGGCCAGCATATCAAGCAGACTTTGTACCGATACAATCCCAGTATATTTTCCGTTTTCTGTAACGATGATTACATCATAAAGGTGAAACGATTGACGCTCCATTGCCATTTTTGCCACCTGCTCAATATTTTCCCGCCGATCGACAATAAGCGGACTGTGATTCATCAATTGTGCGACGGGGCGTTCATAGTATAGTGCGACCCCATACTGTCCCCCAAGAATTTTGTAGAGTTGAAATCGCATAATAAGCCCCTTAGGTACCTTATCATCCAACACCACAATACTGTCAATTCTTCCGTTCCGTTCAAAAATATGATGGATTTCTCGAACTAATGTGTCCTGGCTTACGCATATAGCACTTCGAATAATATCACCAATTTTGCCGCATGGCTCCTCTATGACAATAGAAGATTGCTCCTCTTGAAGCTGCTTAAGCTTAGCGACAGCCCGTTCTGTTATGTGTGTCTTCTCACGAGCCGGGTGTCCTAATAAGTATCCCTGTCCATAATCTATTCCAAGCTTCACGAGCGTTTCAAGCTCACTCTCCGTTTCAATTCCTTCACCAATTATGCGGCATTTCACTTTATCAGCGAATTGTACAAATGTTTCAACCAGCGCTTGCTTCACAGGATCGGTATCAATATGGCGGATAAGCGCCATATCAAGCTTGATATAATCCGGATAAATCTCCGCAATCGCTTCCAAGCTGGAATAGCCGGCACCCGCATCATCCACCGCAAGCAAGTATCCCTTTTTCCGATATTCTTGAATCACCGCACGAAAAGAATCAAAATTCTTAATGGCATGCCGCTCAGTAATTTCAAATACGATATTATGCGGATTCAACCGATACTCTTCCATTAGCTTAAATACCTGTCCACGCAGCAGGAATGGATCATCAATGCTGCGTGCATCAAGATTAATAAACAGCTTTTCAGAGGGCTGAAGCTGAGGTATGCGCGACATCGCATGTCGACGGCATAGCGACTCTAACTGAAAGCTTGTGCCTGTCTTCTGCGCAAAAGAAAACAGACGGCCCGGCGAGTAAAAATTACTGTTTTCCGGACCGCGCACAAGCGTCTCCCAGCCTAACGGTATACCTGTTTTTAGCGATACAATCGGCTGAATCACCGTATGAATATCTTCCTGCTCAATAATACGGCGGAACTCCTGCATCTCCTTAAACTCTTGCGACATAAATCCGCACTTCGCCATTTGACTGGCTACTTTGACAGAAGAATACATCTCTTTAACCAAATCCTGGCCTTCAATTTTGGCATATCCGATATGTACCTCGATATCACTGATATGAGAGTGAGTGATTTTATGGTTTAGTATCTGCTCTACCTCACGTTTTAGCGCCATACAGATCTGGTGCAGCAGTACATCTGTATATGGTGTGCTAAATGATAAATAGACCGCATAATCATCGGCCCACAGCTTTTGGACAGCAACGATGTTGGCTGGCGGCCTGATCGTATGCTGACAGGCGATAAGCAGCGCCTGATCCATATGCTGTAGAATGCGCCCAGCAGTCAAATATCCAAATTTCAATTCAATATCGGAGAGTTTTATAATATCCAGATATACTAGTACTACATCACGATATGCCGTCAATTCAGCTTCTACCTGATTTTTTAGCTGTATACGTTGATCTGTATATACGAATGGAGTTGTTTTCTTGCGGAATCGATTCAAAAATGAAAACATGGCGATTTATCCTCCCTTTTTCCTCCTTTCATTATGCCAAGTAAACATTAATCATTTGTAAATAGCATGTAAAAAGACCCGAAAATATTTCACAAGAGTGTATCTTAAGACATAAAAAATAGAGAGAAGGTGATGCCCTCTCTCTACGTTATATTCTATTGTTGCTTAATATTTTTTTGTATTGATTTCATCCATAATCATATCAATTACTTCATCTACTGGCTTAGCGCCTAAATCGCCTTCGCCGCGACGACGCACGGAGAGCGCTCCCTCTTCCATTTCCTTATCGCCAATGACAAGCATGAACGGAATTTTGTTCATCTGTGCCTCGCGGATTTTGTAACCAATCTTCTCATTACGGCTATCCACTTCCACACGAATACCTCGCGCAAGCATCTTCTCTTTCACTTCTTCCGCATAACCGGCATGCGGCTCAGCAATCGTAATGAGCTTCGCCTGTACCGGTGCAAGCCAGGTTGGGAACGCACCAGCAAAGTGCTCGGTCAAGATACCGATGAAGCGGTCGATAGAACCATAAATCGCACGGTGAATAACAACTGGACGATGTTTTTGGTTGTCCTCGCCGATATATGTCAGATCGAATTTCTCCGGGAACTGGAAGTCAAGCTGAATGGTTGCACATTGGTGACTGCGCTTGATTGCATCCCGGATATGGAAATCGATTTTCGGACCGTAGAATGCCCCATCGCCTTCATTGATATGGTAAGGTACACCCAATCCGTCAAGTACATTTTGCAGAGATTTTTCCGCTGTTTCCCACAGTTCGTCACTTCCCATAGAATCTTCCGGACGAGTTGAGAGTTCGATCGTATAGTCGAATCCAAAGACACCGTAGATTTTATCAACCAGATCAATGATATTTTTGATCTCGGATTCGATTTGATCCGGGCGGACAAATAAATGTGCATCATCTTGGCAGAATGTACGCACACGAATCATCCCATTCAGCGCACCCGAATATTCGTGACGGTGTACCTGTCCGAATTCAGACATGCGAATTGGCAGATCGCGGTACGAATGAATTTTATTTTTATAGACCAGCATATGGCCCGGGCAGTTCATCGGCTTCAACGCGAACTTCGTATTGTCTACTTCTGTAAAATACATATTCTCATGATAGTGATCCCAGTGGCCGGATTGCTCCCACAGACGCTGATTCATCATGAACGGCGTGCGTACTTCCTCATAGCCACGCTGTACATGCAGACTGCGCTCGTACGATTCAAGCTCATTGCGGATAACCATGCCATGCGGCAGATAGAACGGCATGCCCGGCGCTTCTTCTGAGAACATGAAGAGCTCAAGCTCTTTGCCTAATTTACGGTGGTCGCGTTTTCTCGCTTCTTCAAGGAAGTGTAGATACTCATCCAGATCCGATTTTTTCGCCCAGCATGTTCCATAAATGCGCTGAAGCATCTGGCGATCGGAGTCACCACGCCAGTAGGCACCGGCTACGCTCATGAGCTTAAATGCTTTAATTTTGCCTGTAGACGGTACGTGCGGTCCACGGCACAAGTCGAAGAATTCGCCTTGATGATACATGCTGATCTCTTCACCTTCCGGCAGCTCCGAGATGATTTCTGTTTTTAGGTGATCGTTCAGCTTTTCATACGTTTCCAGCGCTTCTTCACGGGAGACAACTTTACGTTCGATAGCGAGGTTTTCTTTAATAATTTTTTGCATTTCTTTTTCAATCTTCTCAAGCATTTCCGGTGTGATGGTTACATCTGTATCAATATCATAGTAGAAGCCATCCTGGATGACCGGACCGATGCCAAGGCGAACATTTTCATCACCGAGAATGCGCTTGATCGCTTGTGCCATCAAGTGTGCACAGCTATGGCGCATTACTTCAAGTGCACCTTCACTTTCCTCTGTAAGAATTTCAATGGCTGCATCATGAGGAATTACTGCTTTCAGGTCAACGATCTTACCGTCTACTTTACCTGCGATGGCCTTCTTCTTCAGGCTCGGGCTAATGGAAGCCGCTACATCTTCAATGGTTACACCGGACTCATATTCGCGCTTTGAACCATCCGGCAGTGTAATTTGCAGAGCTGACATAATAATTGTTTCCTCCTTCAGAAAATAAAAAAAACACGTTCAATCCCCAAAGGGACGAGCGTGCTGTTCTCGTGGTACCACCCTACTTCAACACAGCATCTCCATGCATACGCCAGAGAGAGGCCATGTCCTCTTCGATCGATAACGGAATCTGAATTCCGGCCTTCCATACTGACGCGAATGCGCGTTCCGGTTGGCAGCTCAAGGCGGTAGTCTTCAACCTCGTGTTGGAAAGCTTACAGCCACAGGCTCTCCTCTCTGGAAACCGTCTGGTTGAGACCATATCCTTATCATTGCTATTGAATGTAGTCTTATTGCTTAAATTATAGTAAGCTGCTACCTGAAAGTCAAGTATCCACTCCAACGTGTGCAGGGAATGAAAAATCAGTATAAACATCCATACGATCAGCGAATATCCGTGTCAGCATTTGGATGAATTCATGATTTGGCTGGCGTGTATACATTATAACACGTTCAGGTGCAAATCCAGCAAGCGCACCAATGATTTTGACTTCTTCCGCTATATACGTTGATTCAGCTTCCATTGGAAAGTGCATTGTTTTCGGCGGTGAAAGCCGCTCCCACCCTTCGTCATAATAACGAAACGAGAAGATCGACGTATGTACGACTCTCAATACTCCGCTGCGTCGAGGAAAAGCAAGCAGGAAGGTCCGCAAACGCCGGATAAGCAGCTCCTGTTCTTCTTCTGCCATATACAGCTCCATTCCAGCATCCACCATTGCACACAGCTCATTCATATACCCACGCAGTCGAAATTGAAAAAAGCCTTTTAATTGCAGCACATGTTCATGCTCCAAAAAATGCATGACTTCCTTTTGTACCCGATGAATACGCCCTCCTCCATACTCCATCTCTCCGACTTCCTGCTCCCGTATATGCTCCTTAACATAATGTATCAATCTGGCCTTGTCCATGACCCGGTCATAATAGTTATGGCCGATAATATGCCCATATATTCTCTCTTCCTCTTTGGCAGATATGTATGTGTGAATCGCACGAGCCAATGCAAAAAGCCAGGTTTCCTGTACGAGAATAGTCTGCTCCCAGCGCGGCCATCCCACACAATGAAAATGCCAGCCCGCTCCATCCCTCTCTTCCCGTATCTCGAATTGAAGTTCATTTTCTGCCTTCTCTAACTCATGATACAATGCCGAACGAAATTCCGGCAGAAGGTGTTCATCCGTGTATGGCAAAGATAATTGTACCCATCTCACACTCGCACCTGCTTTCCGGCTTTTTCCTTAACTATATGTATAAAATAGAAAAGTATTTCCATTTCTTATATTTCAAAAAAGATAATTTTTTTTAAAAAATACTATTGATAACGCTTACAAAAGCCGCTATAATAAAAACAACCCCCTTAATTGGGTTGACACCTCCTGGAATTGAATTAATCTCTCCACTCCTACCTTGGACCCGTTGACTATGTCAATGGGTCACTTTTTTATGTTGTGACCGCTATCATGTTTCATCTCCCACATATATTGGCTACAATAATACCAAAAGAAATACCATATTTACGTATAGAGGTGTTTATGACTCAATCGATCTTGCTTTATCAGCGGCTTATTTTTTATTTGTTTCTCCTTAATATTGCAGATTGGTATTTTACCTGTTATGGCATTGAACAGCGCTATATAGTGGAAGCCAATCCGGTCCTCTCCTCAATGATCACGACAGATCCTCTTCTCGTCCTGCTATGGAAATGTACGGGACCACTTCTTTTGTTCTGTCTGCTTCCTTATTGCCAAAGCAGGTTGGTACAGCATGCGCTCTTATTCACCTTATGTCTGTATATTGCTGTTAATGTTTATCATCTTCTCTTTTTTGTTCTCCATATTGCCTAGTTATGCACAAAACTGATGCTTCATCTCCCTGAATTGGTGGTAATCATCCTTACCTGATACATTCATGAATCTACAAAAGGGAGATGATCGGATGAAACGAGTATCCTTACACATACTGTCGTTTTGTATTGGTATGATGATCGTCCCGGCGGCTGCCCATGCTACGGTCTCAGACACATATACAGTGCAGGCTGGCGAGACACTGTATAGCATTGCCGTAAAGAATGGCACAACCGTTCAACAATTGCTGCATTATAATCCAGATATTTCTAGCAAAGATACGCTTCTAGTAGGCCAATTCCTCAACCTTCCCCACATGCTCAGGCAGGATATCGTTCTTAACACGATCCAGACGGCAGAAGCACTGATTGGCAAGACCTCCTTTACCGATGCATCTTTTCTCCATTATATTCTCAAGCAAAATGGCATCTATGTGAATACGACAAACACCGATACGCTTCTCATGAAGGGTGAACCTGTAGCCCAAGATGACATCCAGCAGGGCGATATTATCTTCTATCGTTCTACACCGGAGGCATCTTCTTCCCTTCACACTGTACTTTATATCGGGGACGGAAAAATTATCCACGCCAAAGAAGGCTATGTACGCATAGATACGATAGCCTTGGCGGATGAGGTATATTATGCGCCCCGACGCGTTATCCAATAAGATGAAGCAAGCGGTAGCCGAGATAATTCAATGTCTCCTTGCTTAAGAAAGAAAGTTGGCTTTCTACTCCAATATATCTCGATGTTGTAGTAGGTGAAGGAAGGGCCTGCATGCCTAAATCTTCTGCCATCTGGACAGCCCGCTTCATATGCAGCGGGTCACTCACAATCAGAAAGGTATGCAGCCCTTCTCTTTGAGCTACCTGCTTGGCATACTGTAGATTCTCCTGCGTAATACGTGATTTTTCCTCTGTTAAAATCGCTTCAGCCGGAACTCCGTGCTTTATCGCATAATCCTTAGCTACATCTGATTCTGGGCGCGCATTCGGGAGCCCAATTCCTCCGGTAAATATAATATGTTCGATCTTCCCCTGCTCATACAAAGTAATCGCATGACGAATCCGCTCACGAAAGACAGGCGAAGGACGGTCTCCCCAAACAGCAGCACCCAATACAATGGCCGCATCAGCGGGCATGGATTCGCTTTTCTTGCTGTATGTGTAAATACCAGCGGCAGTATACATGAGGAAACCAAGCAATACGAGCAGCAATGTGAGGCTTCCCTTCACAATACGCTTCCATTGCTTCATAAGGTTCCTCCCTTTCCTTCAACTAAATAGCCGCTTACTCTGCCTTTGATACATTCAAGAGGTAGCGCATCAAACTGTCTGCTATCCACCCCTATTATCCAATCGTCATCCATAACAAAGACACGGCCGGACGGCACAATCATTTCCCTCATATTGGCTTCAGGGAGCTTCTTCGCCCTTTTCAGCGTGGAGTCAACCTTATTCCAATTATTTTTATGTGTTTCAAGATATCGTTCAATATCCATACCTTTATGCTGAAAGCGACCATAGAAAGTTTCCAATGTTTTTCCATTCACATAAATTTGTCCTCTTTTCATGCGCACACGCTCTCCTCCGAACGCGATAACCCTCGATAGACTGTATCCATCCCCTCTATGATGCGGGTTTCTTACATACGTCTGATCCGGAAACGCATGATAAATAATATCTCCTCTTGAGATATCTTTGTCTCCATAATTAGTGTCAATCACAAGATCTCTAAGATAGAAGGTGCGGCATTTATGATTTTTGCATGTACGCCAATTCTCCATATCCTTCTGACCATACCGTCTAACAATCCATTGGCCTTCAGCCTCTTTCGGTGAGAGCGCGCGGATGTTCTCACGTGTATGCCAATCCTTTATCATTTCTTCGTCTTCTCCAAAGGAACACGCGACCATTCCTAATAAAAACATATAGACCATCCATAATCCAATAAGCTTTCTCACACTCTTCTCCCTTGTCCTTTATTCTCTATATGTATTAACGATAAAAAAGAGAAAAAAGTTACTACATTATTATAAAAAGAAACTACCGCACATTCAAACTGAACTGTGCGGTAGTTTCTTTATTATTTATTACTGTTCTGGATTTTTATCATCTTTCTCATCTTTTTGTTGGCCGTCACTTACACCATTATCTTGATCTACTCCATCACCGCATCCAGCCAATCCTCCGAGACTTACCATCGCGGCCATTCCACCAATCAGTATTTTTTTCTTCCATGTTGCTTTCATTAACAGCTCCTCCTCCTACAATGAAGTAACTATCCTTCTTAAGGAACTATTACCCATTGGCACCTATTCTCCAAACAAGAAGGAGCTTGAAAGACCTGAAGCTAACAAAGGTTAAAGATATAGAATTAAATTAATACATCAATACACATTATTGATATAAATCCCATGTTCTCTTATGAGTAAATCCTGATACGTTTCTCTTTCTACAACAAGTGTTGATTTTTCATCTTTAACAAAAATAATAGGAGGGCGGAGGATTCGATTATAATTGCTTGCCATTGAATAACCATAAGCACCTGTACAGAACATAGCTAATAAATCGCCAGATTGTACTTTGGGAACACATACATCTTTTATTAAGATATCACCTGATTCACAACACTTCCCTGCTATCGTAACAGTTTCTTCATCTGGACAAAGAGCCTTATTAACTATCATGGCTTCATATTTGGCTTGGTAAAGAGCAGGACGCAAATTATCTGTCATTCCACCGTCTACAGAAACATATTTACAAATTCCTGGTACTTCTTTGATGGCTCCTACTTTATATAGCGTGGTACCAGCTTCCCCTACAATACTTCTTCCCGGCTCAATCCAGATTTCCGGTACTGGATAGTTAATGGTTTGAAAGGATTCTTTTACTGTATCCATGATTGCTTGAATATACTCTTCTTCGGAAAGTGGCGTATCCTCTTGATGGTATCGTATGCCCAAACCGCCACCTACATTAAGAACTTCCGCAGTAAAAGAAAGTGATAAACGTATAGTATCAAGGAACTTAGCCATAATTACTATCACAGATTCAAACCTTTTTTTATCAAATATTTGCGAGCCAATGTGTGAATGAAGGCCCAGCAAATGAAGCGATGATAATTTTAATGCTGTATTAACCGCTTCATATGCTTGATTTGTAGCTACATCAAATCCGAACTTTGAATCCTGACGTCCGGTGGATATATACTCATGGGTGCCGGATTCGACTCCTGGAGCAATCCTTAGTAAAATTGGGACGATTTTTTGATGCTTTTTCGCCAGTCTATCTAGCATAGTTAATTCGTAAAAGTTATCTACAACAAAACATCCAATATCAGCCGTTAGCGCAAATTCAATCTCTTCTTCTGATTTATTACTTCCATGAAAGTGAATGCGGCTTGGAGGGAAACCAACGGAAAGGGCTGTATAAAGCTCACCACCAGAAACAACGTCTATATGCAGTCCTTCTTCTTGAACGATTTGGCAGATTGCCTTGATACTTAAAGCTTTGCTCGCATACGCTATCTTAAAAGGTATTGCACTTTTTTTACATGCACGTACATATCGCCGACACTTCTCACGGATCAGCCATTCATCGTACACATATAATGGTGTACCATACTGTTCTGCTAGCTGTGTGCAATCACATCCGCCAATTTCTAAGTGTCCCAAAGAATTAACACGTGCTGTTCCATGTAGATACAATACATTTCCCTCTCTTCCATTCTTCCATTATAGAAACATCGTATTGATTACAAAACTTTACTTAAAAAGTGTTGTGTTCTTTCATGTGAAGGTCGTTGAAATATTTGATCCGGTACTCCTTCTTCGATAATACTTCCATTATGCATAACAACAACGCGATCTGCCATCTCTCTAGCAAATCCTATTTCATGTGTAACTACAACCATTGTCATTCCTTCTACAGCTAAATTCTTCATAACAGATAGTACTTCTCCAACCAATTCAGGATCTAATGCTGATGTCGGTTCATCGAATAGCATAATATCCGGCTTCATAGCTAAGGATCTTGCAATCGCCACTCTTTGTTTTTGTCCTCCAGATAAATGTTCAGGATAAGCATTTTCCTTATCAGATAGTCCAACTTTCATGAGCAGCTGCCGAGCATACTCTATTACGAGTCTTGCATTAAGTTTTTTCACATGGATGGGTGCTTCAATAATGTTTTCAAGCACTGTCATGTGAGGAAATAGATTAAAATGCTGAAAGACCATGCCTACCCGTTCCCGAATGTGATTTATATTTTGGTTTTTTGGATCAATCTGCTTTCCTGCAATCATAATACTGCCATCATCAATTTTTTCAAGAAAATTCAGACATCTAAGGAGTGTACTTTTCCCTGATCCACTAGCACCTATAAGAACCACTACTTCACTTTTTGCCACTGCTATACTACAGTTCTTT
This sequence comes from Aneurinibacillus sp. REN35, assembly GCF_041379945.2. NCBI lineage: Bacteria > Bacillati > Bacillota > Bacilli > Caryophanales > Paenibacillaceae > Aneurinibacillus > Aneurinibacillus baijiui. The sequence goes on from NZ_JBFTXJ020000005.1 coordinate 176,900, forward strand.
AGTACATGCAGACTGCCAAAGGATTTATTTACATTCTTTGCTTCAATTATCGTTTCATTCATGAACTAACAGCCCCCTTTCCTACATCTAATCGATGTTCTACCTTATAAAGAATAAAGGTAAAGAACAATACCAATATCAAATAGTAGAGGCCCGCAATACTATAAGCTTCAAACTGTAAAAATGTTCGTGCTGCTGTAGATTGAGAAGCCAAATATAGTTCGTTGTAGCCGATCAATCCTACAAGCGAAGAATCTTTAAGGCCAATAATAAATTGATTTCCTAAAGGAGGGATAGCCCTCTTAAATGCCTGTGGCATAATAATTCTTCGCATTGCTAAAGAATACTTCATACCAAGTGAGCGCGCTGCTTCCATTTGCCCCCTATCAATCGACTGAATTGTGCCACGAAATATCTCTGCAATATATGCTCCATTATGAATAGCAAGCGCTAATGCTCCGGCCCAAAAATCACTTAGCATAATAATTTTTGTAATACCAAAATACAGAACCATTATTTGCAAAATCAGTGGAGTCCCACGAATTAAAATAATATAAACCCTTGCGATATTAACTAATATTTTTGATTGAGAAATGCGAAAAAAAGCAAACATTAATCCAATTACGATCGCGATAACCAAAGAAGTTGCTGTCATCTGAACAGTAAACCAGGCCGCCTTAAAAAAACCAAACCATGTTTCTGAAAGCAATTGTAAAAAGGACTCCATGACTCTATTCCCCTCCTTACTTGATTAGTTTGAAGCGGCTAACATATCCCGATTAAACCACTTTTTACTAATCTTTAAGTATGTTCCGTCTGCTTCCATCTCCCTGAGCGCCTTATTAACTGCTTCTAATAATTCTTTGTTTCCTTTTTGCACAGGTATTCCACACTTATCCACATACACGGGCTGGCCTACTGCTTTTACAGGAATATTGCTTTCCTGGATTGCATGTTGCCCTACACCAAGATCTGTAATAACAGCATCTACCCGTCCTTCATTTTTTAGCTCTTGTAATGCAAAAATATCGGTTTCATATTCTCTTACTTTTCCATTAGGCCCCACTAGTTCCTGAGCAAAATCTTTGTACGTAGAAGCTGTTACAACTCCAACTACTCTGCCTTGTAAATCTTCTTTTGTATTTATACCGGATGAATTTTTTTCATTTACAAATATGGCTGCTTGGGAAAGAAAATATGGCTGTGAAAAATCAACCTGCTTTGCGCGCTCTTCAGTTATAGACATTCCGCCAATGATCGCATCGTATTTTCCTGCTTTAAGTCCCTGTAAAATTGAACCCCATGTGGTCTGAACAGGCATAGGCTCAAGTCCAAGCCTTTTAGCAACCTCGTTTGCAATATCTACATCGAAACCAACCAGAGTGTTATCCTTGTCAGTATAATTATAAGGCTTTGCCATGCCACTAAGAGCAAAGGTTAATTTTCCTTCTGTGATTGTCTTGTATTTATTCGCTTGTGTTGAGTTCTCTTCCGCTTTAGAATTTACCTTTTCTGTTGAAGTAGTTGAACTACATCCAAATAAAAACATAATGAAAAGCATGCATAAGCCGATTATTATTACTTGCTTCTTTTGCATCATTAGTCCTCCTATTTTTTCAAATTCGCATACTCAAAGACCGCCAATCCAATTTTGCCTAATGCCTGTTTAGCTCGCAAAGCATCGCTTCCCTTTGATAAAACCGAAATCGTAAATGTTCTTTGTCCTATATACAAGATTCCTATATCGTGCTGTCTGTCGTCATCCCATCCTGATTTACTTGCGAATTTCCATTTTGGAATTCCCCCTATCAAATTTGTGTACTGCACGGGCAGCATGGATGGTAATCCATCACAAAATTGCTGTTTTTTTAAAATTTGAACCATCTGACCGCAAACATGGCGGGAGAGAAAGGTCCCTGTAGCAATTTTCTTTAATAAAATAGACGCATCATGAGCATTGATTACATTTTTACTCTCTATATGAGCAGGATAAATCATCATTTTACGGTGAAACTGACTTGCTTTCATCTCTAGTTCCATCAGGGTTTTTCTAATGTTTTCCAAACCGATAAGTTCAATTATTATATTGGTTGCCGTATTATCACTTTGTATAATCATTAAAGTAAGTAAATCATATATAGTCATTTGAATACCTGGAGTCAAATGTTGCAGAATACCTGTTCCTCCTACTATCTCTTCTTTTTGTACACATACATATTCATGTAAGTGAATCCTTTTTTCTTCTATAGCTGCAAAGACAGCAGCCATAATGGGTACTTTTATGAGGCTTTCAGCAAGGAAGAGTTCTCCTGCATTCCATCTCCATTGCTTATCCTCATCTAGATCCTCAATCACAATTCCCCATGTTCCCCCTGCTTCCTTTATAAGCTGTAAAATACAAGCCTCTAGTGCTTCCACATCCTTTCCCTCCTTTCTTTTCTTTACTTAAATTAACTGTCTGCGTATCACCCGTCCTGCTGTAGCACCTGTAAAACATCCATCTCTCACGGTCCATTCTCCATTAATTAAAACATGTTCAATACCAATACATTCCTGGAGCGGATCATCATAGGTCGCTTGATCCATAACAGTATTTGGATTAAATACAACAATATCCGCTTGGTATCCCTCACGGATCATTCCACGATCTTGCAGACGCAAAAGCTGTGCCGGAGCATGGGTCATTCTGCGAATAGCTTCCCAAATCGGAAAAACCTTCCTATCCCTAGCGTAATATCCCAACACCCTCGGAAAGGAACCATAAAGGCGAGGATGCGGTTTGCCTCCAAAAACTCCATCAGACCCCACCATTTGTAAAGGGTGCTGCATAGCATTGATCACATCCTCATCTTCTCCCCAATGAATAATCATCGTGACAGCCGCCTCTTCTTCAATCAATAAATCCATTGCTGCCTCATCGGGACTCTTTCCCCACAACTTCGCAATTTCCATTACACTTTTTCCCAGTATTTCTTTATTTTTTTCTGATGCTACCGAAGCGATAACGATATTTTCCCACCCATTATTTTTTACGGTGTTATCGTATTCCCCATTATTCGCCATATCCCATTTAATTTTTTCGCGTGTGGAAGAATCCTGAAGTCGCGTCAGCATATCTTCCGTACCTCCATCATGCATCCATGGAGGAAGAACTGCATGAAAAACAGTAGAAGCAGCTGTATAAGGATATTGATCAAATGTAACTTCGATTCCTTCTGCACGAGCAGCATCTAACTTTTCTAACGCTATCTCAAATTTATTGCGGTTCACATTCCCACAAACTTTGAAATGGGAGACATGAAGCCGTACTCCTGAAATTCGTGCTACATCAATTACTTCATCCAATGCTTCAAGCGAGAGATTACTTTCATTTCGAATATGTACCATAAAACAACCATCATATTTTGCTGTGCTCTTACAAATCTCACTTAATTCTTCTTTATTTGCATACACACAAGGCGGATATTGAATGCCCGAGGAAATGCCAAACGCCCCTTGTCTCATTCCTTCTTCAACAAGTTCGCCCATCAGGCGTATTTCTTCATCCCTTGCCGCATGTCCCTCAAATCCCATTACTAATGTACGAACAGCTCCATGAGGAATTAGATACGTAGCATTTCCGACAATCTTCATTTGGTCTAGATAACTTAAATATTCTTCTACGGTATTCCACGGCCAGCTCCCTATGTCACCATTTAGCCCTTTTAACTGCTTCTGCCATAATGATTTTGTTTTCTCAGAAACAGGTGCAACAGAAATACCATCTTGGCCAAATACTTCTGTTGTAATGCCTTGTAAAGCACGGATATAGTGCACTTTTGGTGTCATACACCATAAGTCGGAATGAGAATGTGGATCGATAAACCCTGGTGAGACCACTAAGCCATCAGCATTTATTTCATGCCTCCCTCTATCCTCCATTTTTTTCGCTATTTTTCTTATCTTTCCATCAGAGACTCCAATATCTATCTTTGTCCATGGACTTCCGCTGCCATCACATAACATACCGTTTCTAATCACAAAATCAAACACCGTTATTTTTCCTCTCCTTCAGCATAATAATCTTATTATTCTGTAAATTTTAGGTATTACCTGATAGTAAACCAATATTTATGCTGTATAATTGCCTAGGTCTTCCTCTGCTTATAGGCTGTTCTTCGCCTACTATTTCAGCTAAGTTTCCTTGTTCTAATTTGCTTAAAATTCTCCGTGCACTCCTCAATGTAACTCCGAATGCATACGATAAATCTAAAGCTGATATTGCACAACTTCCATAGCTTTGGCAAAAAGAGATAACTTTATTTAATGTTCCTACACTCAATCCAACCTCGTGAGCTAACTTTATTAAATCCGGATCATCTGAACGAATCGAATAACGTATTTGATAATTATTACCTATCGGTCCTGAAACATCTCCATCCTGCATCATAACGTAACAACTTCCAGCACCTTGAGACTTAGCTTTAGATAAAGCTTCTCGGGCTTTACTCTCAGCTTCGTTAGCAGATTTTCCAAATCCGATTCCAATATTCGCCTTTAAACCTAGACGATTAACAATCTCATCTAAGAATGGATATGCCCTAAAGTTATGAGTTGATTTTTCAATAACACCATGTGTAGTAACAAAAGTGATTTCATCTCTGTTTGACCAATTGAGAAGCGCTTGGATCTCTTCGCTATAGTCAATTAAAACCTGCTGCAGAGCAAGTTTTTTACGTTGGATTTCATACTCAGCAGAACTGCGTCTCATGGAAAAATCATCAACCCATATAATACCAATAGCGAGCTGGGTTTCACTTAATTGGGAACTTCTACCCTCTAATTCAACTCTTTGTAGACAATCTCTAATCGTGGATTTAGTCGGTATAATCCTATAACAAGGTACTCCTTGAGATACTAATTCATTGTACACAGATGCTACACATGTAAGTACAACGTCGACTTCTCGCTTTTTCCACAAATCATAATGAAACGCCATAATATCACTGGATGTAAGGTTGACTTGATATTCTTTGATAAATAACTGGTCAACTGATATTTCTAATTCATCAAGCCTATCTAAAATTTCTTCTTTTTTCAAAATATCAATACTGAGTCTGATGCTATGGTCTTTTCCTTTGTATCTGTTATCACGAAACATTTGAAAAAAGACACGATATAGGCTGGTCCCCGTATGAGGGAGATAAATCATAGGCTTTCTTACTTCTACTTGTTGGCGAGTTATCTCATATGGGATAGGTCCAGCAAATAGAAATACATCCGTTGTTTCGATATTTTGTTGTACAAGTTCTAATGTTTGACTTATATCTTGGTAACTGCATGCCTTTACATGTAACTCAGGAAAATTTTGAGATTCACCTATAATTTCTGAAATAAAGTCAAAAGGTGCGAGTAAAGTAACTTGAATTTTCATGTATCCTCCTTCCCGCTATAATTAACTGATTATTCATACTTTCATATTATGCTTATGAATAAATAAGGTCAATTTCCGTTAATAGACCTTATTTATTCATAATCTAATCAAAAAAAACGCTTATCTAGATCCACACAAGAAACTATGTGAATTAGATAAGCGTAGATTTGTATCATTAGTTCTGCATTACAAAATCAGTCTCCATCTTCTCGCCTTCTTCGAACACGCGCAAAATGTCATAATTCGTATTGCGCTGGGCGGGGATCTTGCCGGCTTCACGGATCAGGTCAAGAATATGGTTTGTGTTCACTTTGTACGTACAAGCTGCGGCCGAGACCACATTTTCTTCCATCATGGTCGAACCGAAGTCATTGCATCCGTACTGTAGGGAAAGCTTGCCGATATCCGGTCCCATCGTTACCCAGGAAGACTGAAAGTTCGGGATGTTATCGATCATCAAGCGGGAGATGGCAACATTTTTCAAATACTGCTCCGGCGTTTGCCGCTCGCCCTTCATGTTCGTATTATCCGGTTGGAACGTCCATGAAATAAATGCCAGGAAGCCAGGACCGCCGACAGCTTTCATCTCATCCTGCGCGTCACGTACGCGCAGCAGATGCAGGACACGTTCTTCCATCGATTCACCGAATCCGATAACCATTGTGGCGGTTGAAGACATGCCTACGCGATTCGCTGTTTTCATTACATCGATCCATTCCTGCCAAGATCCCTTCAGGCGGCTGATTTTTCTCCGTGTACGATCATCAAGAATCTCCGCCCCTGCTCCCGGCAATGAATCAAGTCCTGCTTCATGCAGAAGACGAATTGTCTCTTCTACTGATTTATTCGACACTTCAGCAATCTTAACGATTTCGGCTACAGACAACGAGTGCATCTGAATGGATGGAAAGCGCTGCTTAATTCCGCGCAGTAGATCTGTATAGTACGATAACGGCAGATTCGGATTGGTACCGCCCTGCATCAGAATCTCCGTTCCCTGCACATCAATTGTCTCCTGGATCTTTTGGTACACCTCTTCATTAGATAGAACATAGCCTTCCTTCGAGCCCGGTGCACGATAAAATGCGCAGAAGCGGCAATATGTGTCACACACGTTCGTATAATTAATGTTGCGTCCGATCACAAATGTCGTAATGGGCTCCGGATGCCACTTTTCCATTATTTTGTTTGCGTAATGGCCTAATTTCTCTATTTCATCGCTTTCATACAAACGAAGGCCATCTTCCAGTCCTAGCCGTTCACCCGCTAACGCCCGTTCTACTATTTGGTCAATCGCCACGGTATATCCCTCCAAACGTTACATTCACTCTCTCATGGTAACACAAAGCCCCCTGCTTGCCTACCATGCAGGGGGCGTACAAACGTATGGGTGATTATTCCGCAAAGCCAATTTCTTCATATACTTCCGGCTGCCAATGAATGACACAACGATCAAGCGGCAGATTAATCTCACGCATCCCGTTTGGCTTTCCATTGAAGTAAATCACTTCCGATAAGATCACACGGTTATCCTTGAGCTGCACTTCTCCCTGCATCCGCTGTACCGTTTGATCCATTCCATAAAATACAACTTCGCCTGTCCCAATTGTTTTCATTTCTTTATCCTCCCTGTAGGTACATATCTTCTCTATCTATTTGCTATTCTGGGATGCTTCGACGAAAGCCCGAATTTCTTCAGGTGAGAAGCGGGATAATACATCCTGCTTCAACTTTTGTTTTTCTTCCGCTGTTAATCCATCTGATACCATAGAACGGTACTGATTCATCTCAGAGACAGAAAAACGCTTCATCGCATAGCGTGCTGCTTCGCTGTTGTTTTCGAATTTTATACTTTTTTCTGCACTCTCGCCCTTTGCTTGGCCGCTTTCACTCTTATTTCCGGATGCTTCAGAGGAACCAGTCGCTTTTGCAATTTCAGCTTGAACAGCAGGATCTTTCGCAGCTTGCTCTACCTTAGCTTGGAAATCCTTATCTTCAATCATCTTTTTTATGGTTGGATCTTTCATGACCTCATCGGTTACTTTCTTCATCGTCTTATCCGCCGCGTAATCGAACGCGAATTTCGCGCCGACACCGAGCAGAACAAGGAGGGAGAGGCCTATGATCAGCAATTTCTTCATGTTCCATTCACCATACCTTCCTTATCGATTACATCTGTTAGCCGATTCTTCGATTCATGCCATTTACTTCATACGCCTGTGTATAATAACGAATACGCTCCATGACGCGCATCGCTTTTAGCTGCTCAATACCTGCCTTTTGTGAATAAGCCAAGTGTTCCTGTAATTCCTCATACGTATAATTCGATGTATACAGTACAGGCAAATTCTCACTGACACGGTATTGCAGGATGGCACCCAGAATTTCATCTCTGGCCCAGGGTGATAATGACTCTGCACCAATATCATCAAGAATAAGGACCGGCACCTCTTTGAGCACATTAATCTTCTCTTGTACTGTATTGTCGCCCAAAGCATCTTTAATTTCACGAAAAAAGTCAGGGGTATAGACCATCAGCGAGGCAATCCCCCGCTCCGCCAGTTTTTTGGCGGCAGCCCCCATTAAATAGCTTTTGCCAACACCAAATGGCCCGTAGAGATACAGCCCCTTTGTCCCTGGCTCCCCTGGATTCACATCCTTACAAAACTGAAGCAGACCCCGAATTGACTTAACCCGCTCCGCATCCATATCCAAGTCCGCAAACGAAGCGGATAAAATTTCTTTCGGAATGTGATGGGTACGAATCAACTTCTCCCGTTCTTTCTGCTGGCGGTCTAATACATACAGTCGACAGGGGGCATGTCGTACCTCAATGGATACTCCTGTCCAATCCATCATCGCCTGATGACCCTTCAATAAGTTCGGACAAGCATCCAAACCTGGACAGCGATTGCAGTGCTCCGCTTCCTCAATCGTTTGATTAATGCGTGATAACGAGCGGGCAATATGAGCGGTAGTAATTTCTGGATGCTGCTTACGCAGCTCGATTACCTCCGGCCTGCGGGCGATATCATCAACAATTTCATCAAATGAATATTTCCCGTTCAGCTTATATGAAGCAAGCAATTTATTCATCCGCTGCATACTCTCTCTCCCCCCTCTCTACTGCTTATTTTCTCCCATTGCTTCTAATAGCTCTTGAATTCGCCGTTTCTCCTCCTCATATTCAGGATTTGTCGACGAATCAGCTTTTCCTTGTCCACTCTTTTTCTCCTGCTGTTTGCGCTGACGTTCGAGCTGCGCAAGAATCAATGGCGGTATTTCATCTTTTCTTTTGCTTTTTACAGCAGATGTACGCTTTGAAGCGGTCTTCTTCTGCTCGCTTTCAGTCTTTTTATCAAAAAATAGCGTTTTTCCACTTTTACGTTCCAAATAAAACTGGCGTGCCTGACGCTTCGCTTCCTGAACGGTCTGGATATTATGCCGCTTCCAATGACCGGCAATTTTGTAGATAATGTCTTTAGGAAGCTGTCTGTCATATGCAAGCATCACATACTCAAGCAGCACGTTTACTACACCAGGCGGCAATTGATACTGCTCAAGCAGCTCCTCTACGATTTTCTGATCAGCAGGTGCAATCTTGCCCCCGCGCTGATAATATTCCATTAACTGCAGCGGTGAAAGGGACGCCAGCAGACGCGCATGATTTTCGGCTTCCGTGAGAAGATGCTCCTGTTCCTTCGCTTCCGTATCCGATTGGAACACAATCTCATCCCGTGCAGCAATCTTTGGTACTCGTCCATTTTCCCTGCTGTACCAATCCTTAACCCTGCGCCGCAATGCATTCAAATCCACTTCATCTTCCGGGATTACAACAGGCTCTTGCAGCAGACGTGCCATTGTTTCATTATCAAGCCCATACGTAAACGCAAGATTATCAAGTTCTGCCTGTACCGTCTTGGTCAGCACATTCTGCCGCTTCACCATTTTAGGAAGCGAAGCCACAAGAAACTCAAAATCAAGGCGCGAATCTGAATAACTCCGCACCGTCTTCTCATGCGGGTCAAACGATGGTAGAGACCCCTCTTCTTCCGTTGCCTGTAAAAACTGGTATGTCTCCGTTCCTTTCTCCACCTTCATCTCGCTTGGAGAAAGGTGATAAAACACCTCATCGAATGCTTTCGTAATCTTTGTGCGATTACCGGTTTGTATGCGTTGCTCTTCCCCTGCAAAGCGGCGTCTAAGCTTACGATAGAACTCCTTGCCAACCCGGTTGAGCAGCATGATACTCAGCGTATCATCCCGGAAGAATACATCTGGGGAATGCGGAGGCTGTAGCACATATTCCAACAAGCGCTCCTCCTCCGCATCAACCTGATACGCCTCCAATAGACCAATGGCTTCTAGCTGATGACGCGCTTTCATAATAACATCAAGCGGAGCTGCCATCGTCACCATCAATCCATAATGAAGCCCTTGAACAGGCGAAAAGTTGGCCAGCGAAAGGTTGTAAAACAGCGTCTGATAAAGTGCTATCGGCATCGTGCCGATAAGCGGTTGGTATAAGTGCAGTAAATATCCGATCTCCGCCTGGCTAATAGGCCGCTTCACACGGATAAGGTAAGGATCATTGGGTACGGTTTCTTGCCATCTCACCCGTATCACTTCCTATGCTCATCTTTCATTCATATCTATTATAGCATCGAGAATGCTACTCTTCACAATCCTGTGCTGTCTGCTCTAACGTCTCTATGCAAGCCGCAAGCTGCTCAAGCACCTCTTGCTTCTGCACAGAAGACAATGCTTGTGATTTCATAGAATGTCCCAGTCGTTCAGAGACCTGCAGCAGCTCAGCAAGCATGTCGTCTAAATCTCCCGGCAGCGCCTCATCCATCTTCGGCTGACTTAGAGCAGTCTGCGCAAGCGGCTCACCTAAGACGACCGTCTCCAAACGGTGCGGAACATAAGCGGAGCAGCCAAGGGCTGTCTCGACCGTTTCTGCAAAGCGTAGCGAAACTTCCTCTTCTCCATGCACAATGAAGATCTGCTTTGGCTTGCGGATAAATCCGGAAAGCCACTCCAGTAATCCTGCCAGATCTGCATGAGCTGAGAAACCTTCGATATTATGGATGTGGGCCGCTACATGAATATCTTCACCAAAAATCCGAACCCGCTTCGCTCCATCGACAATACGGCGACCAAGCGTTCCCTGTGCCTGATAGCCGACGAATACAATATGTGATTTGGTTCGCCATAGATGATGTTTCAGATGATGCTTGATTCTCCCGGCTTCACACATACCGCTTGAAGAGATGATGATTGAGCCGCTGACAACGCGATTAAGACGCTGTGACTCTTCGACGGATTCCACAAATTGCAGCCCTGGAAAAGACAGCGGATCTATTCCCTTACGCAAATATGCCTGGCTCTCTTCATCAAATACTTGTTGGTTGCGGCGGAATATACGCGTAGCTTCCACAGCAAGCGGGCTATCAATGAATACCGGCAGAGGTGCAATTTTTCCGTTATGCAGCATCTCTGATAGCTCATAAATAATCTCCTGCGTGCGGCCTACCGAAAAGGAAGGAATGATAATATTCCCTCCTTGCTTCTGAATTGTACGAACAATATCACCAAGCATCTCTGCTCGATCAATCCGCTCTCCGTGCATCCGATCTCCATAGGTCGATTCGACAAAAACATAATCCGCCTCTGCAACCAAAGCCGGATCTTTTACGATAGCCTGCTGCTTGCTTCCAAGATCTCCTGAGAAGACAAGCTTGCATGCTTCTTCGGTCGGAGATTTTACCCACATCTCAACAATTGCTGAGCCTAGGATATGGCCTGCATCCCGCATACGAATTTTCACACCCGGTACCACATCAACAATCTCGTCATATGGAACTCCATAAAATTGATGCAGTGTATTGCGGGCATCCTCTTCCGTATAGAGAGGCTTTATCTGCTGCCGCCCACGGCGACGACGTTTTCGATTATACCATTCAGCTTCTGTCTCTTGAATATGCCCGCTGTCCGGAAGCATAATCGAACAGAGATCAGCGGTGGAGTGCGTAGCAATGATCCGTCCTGTAAAACCTAATTTGCACAGCTTGGGCAGCAAGCCGCTATGATCAATGTGTGCATGCGTAAGCACAACCGCAGCTATTTCCGCCGGATTAAATATGAAATCTTGTTCATTCCACTCGATACGTTCATCATTACCCTGAAACATTCCACAATCGATTAGAATTTTATGCTGTTCTGTATCAAGCATATAGCAGGACCCAGTAACCGTTCTGGCGCCCCCAAGAAATTGTACCTTCATATTGTTGTGTCGCCTTCCTCTATATACTTCGGCTCTATTCTTTCTTTTTACTGTGCCGAATGAGATCTTCAAGTTCTTTTACAAATACGTTAATGTCCTTAAACTGGCGGTATACAGACGCAAAGCGAACATATGCCACCTCATCGACATCGTATAAGGCATTCATCACCAGCTCGCCTACATCCTTGCTCTGTACCTCAGCCTGACCGCTGTTGCGCAGATCACGCTCAATCTGATCAACAATGGTCTCTAACGTATCAAGAGCAACCGGCCTTTTTTCACAGGCGCGGATAATACCGCGCAGAATTTTATCACGGCTGAATTCCTCACGGGTACCGTCTTTTTTCACAACAAGCAGCGGCGTCTCCTCCACCATCTCAAATGTGGTGAATCTGCGGCCGCACTCTTCACACTCCCGGCGTCGCCGGATGGACTTGCTATCATTTACAGGACGCGAATCAAGCACCCGCGTTCCATTATGCGCACAATATGGACAACGCATCTCATCAACCCCACTCCATTGCGTACTTTTCCCTAGTTTGTCCCAGAAAAGAGCGAACGTCAAGTAGCAAAAGAAAGAGAGAAGCAGCATGCTGTTTCTTTTCTCTTCCATGCGATTTCATAAAGAAACGAGACAGCCCATTCTCAGGCTGTCTCGCTCTTCATTCGTTATGTCTAAACGGTTACACGGTTACTTCTACTTTTTTTTTCGCCTGGGCGGCAGCAGATACGTGCTTAGCAAGGTCAAGGACACGGCAGGAGTAGCCCCACTCGTTATCATACCAAGCAAGAACCTTCACTTGCTTCTCACCCATTACCATTGTAGACAGACCGTCTACGATAGAAGAATTCTCATCTCCGTTGAAGTCTGAGGAAACAAGTGGCTCGTCCGTATAGCCAAGAATACCTTTCATACTGCCTTCGCTCGCTTCACGCAGCGCGCGATTTACTTCTTCTACGGTTACGTTCTTCTTAAGATTTACAACCAGATCGACTACCGATACATTCGGCGTTGGTACGCGAAGGGAGAAGCCGTTCAGCTTGCCCTGCAGTTGTGGAAGCACGCGGGCTACCGCACGTGCAGCACCTGTTGTTGTCGGGATAATCGCTTGTGCACATGCACGCGCTCTGCGCAGATCTTTGTGCGGGTTATCCAGGTTCTTCTGATCATTTGTATAAGAATGCACGGTCGTCATCATGCCGTACTCGATACCAAATACTTCATCTAGCACTTTAGCTACTGGAGCCAAGCAATTTGTTGTGCAAGATGCATTGGAGATAATATTGTGTGCATTATAATCATACGTTTCGTCGTTAACGCCCATGACGATCGTTACGTCTTCATCTTTACCTGGAGCTGTAATCACAACTTTTTTCGCACCGGCTTTAATATGTTTACCTGCGCCTTCTTGATCGCGGAACTTGCCTGTTGCTTCGATTACGATTTCTACATCAAGTTCCTTCCAAGGAAGATTTGCCGGATCACGGTCAGACACTACCTTTGTAGCCTTGCCGTTTACGATGATCAAGTCCTCTTTTGTTTCTACTTTATCTGAAATGTTCCCATGAATTGTGTCATACTTAATGAGATGTGCAAGTGTCTCAACAGGATAGCTGGCGTTAATCGCCACCACTTCCACTTCCGGATCGTTCATTGCTTTGCGGAATACCATCCGTCCAATTCGTCCAAATCCATTAATGGCAATTCGTGTCGTCATTAATATGTTCTCCTCCCCGGATATGTTCCATACTATTACATACACTTATTATAATAAGTATGACACTTTTTTCAATAGACTAATGTGAATTTATTATTTTCAGACTATTGCTTTGTACTTCGATAAGACAAGATTAGGTGCAATAACCTTATTTTTTCTCGTTTTTTCTCTTTCATTCATTACTAATAAAAAACCCACAGTCTAGGTTATAAACTGTGGGAAAAGTGTTATACACGCTTAATGTAACGGACTGAATTCATCAGCATAGATCTTTTCATACCGCTGTTTATAATATAATGCCCGCTGAACATAGTGTCGCGTTTCACCAAATGGGATCTGTGACAAATGCTCCGACGTACCGTCCCATATCCCTTGCTGGATCCATTTCTTCACATTGCCTGGACCGGCATTATATGCTGCAATAACCGCATATGGATTGCCATGGAACATCTCAGATAGAAAAGATACATACCATGTTCCAAGAAGAATATTCGTATCCGGCTCGTCCAAGTATTCGGTAGCCATTGGTGAGAGCTTCGTTTTCTCTATGGCCCATTGTGCCGTCATCGGCATAACCTGCATCAATCCTACTGCGCCTTTTTTTGATACACGGCTTTTATCGAACTTGGATTCAATTTGAATAATCGCCATAACCAAATATGGATCTACATCATATTGCTGTGATGATTTACTGATCTGTTCTTTATAGTATACCGGATACATCGCTTTCCATGTAACGGGCGCATCCAACAACAGGAAAACCGCCAGCAAGCATAGAAAAAAAATCGTATTTCTCCGCCTGAATCGTCTCATCCCCAACTCCTTGTCGTGCAGTATCGTTTATCCGTGTGTACCGACTTATTTACTCAGCAGCTTTGCAACGAGCTCATCGACCTGCCGCTCTGTTTCCGTAAGTGTCCCGCTGTTATCGATAACGTAATCAGCTCGCAGCTTTTTCTCTTCTATTGAAAGCTGTGAAGCAATACGGCGTTCCGCTTCCTGTTGATCAAACCCGTTTCTTTGTATCAAACGCTCAAGCTGCTGTGCTTCCGTGCAGTATACAACAATGACCTGCTCTACCATATGTTCAAGCTTCGATTCATATAACAGAGGAATATCGAGTACGATCAGCGCTATGCCTTCGGCTTGCGCTTCTTCTGTAAGCTGCCGCATACTTCCGCGTATAGCAGGATGCACGATTGCGTTCAAATCAAGCCTTGCCCTCTCATCAGAAAAAACAATCGAGCCTAGCTGCACCCGATCCAGCTCCTCAGTAGGAAGCAAGATGTCTCGTCCAAATCGTTCTACAATAAGAGACCAGGCGGTATCACCTGGCCGCACAACTTCACGCGCAATAATATCAGCGTCTATGATCCGGGCATCACGTTCCGCAAGCATGCGTGATACTGTGCTCTTGCCGCAGGCGATACCGCCCGTCAGGCCAACCACCATATCTATATCAACTCGCTCTCACATCATTTTAAAAACACCGCATAAAATCAAAAGAATGCCCGGCAAATACGTCATCCGCTTGAGCCAGCCAACCTCAGAATACTTAAATCCAAGTCCAAGTCCGAAAAGAATAAACAGGCAGCTTACGCCACCGATCACCAATGCGGTCACCCAAGGTTCGTATCCAATGATGGCAGCCCCAATCCCGGCACCAAACGCATCAAGGGATAATGCAGCTCCGAGAAACATGGCCTCTACACCAGAAATGGTCCCGGAACGGTCAATATCTGCATCAGTAGGCCGCTTTAAAATCTGTATGACAAGACCAAGAGATTTAATCTCAAAAGCTACAAGCGACGTTGACTCCCTGCTCGCCCGTACCTGCTCTATCCTCTCCTCCTGACACGACTCTTTAGGACGTGCATTATACATCGCCCATAAGCCAATACCGATCAGAATCACGCCCCCTACATAATGCGTAGCGGCAGGGGATAAGAAATACGCCAGCCATTTACCGATATACATTGAAGCAAGAATCACCAGTGCCGAACACGTAGTGATGATAATAACAGACCATAAGGGAATTTTGATGCGCCGCATACCATACGTGACGCCCACACCAAATCCATCAAGACTAACTGCAAAGGCCAATGCCAGAAGCGAAAACACATGCAGCACCCTTCTTCCTCCTTCTCCACACATCGCCCTTCTCTTACTCGTACTTCGTGGGCGTTTGGTACAGTATATGAGAAGAAGAAAAAGGGGTGCGCTTTACTTGCGCGGCTGGCAGTTCGGACAGGTATGCGTACCGCGTCCGCCAACGACGGATCTCTCAATTGGAGCGCCGCATATAAAACACGCCTCTCCTGTGCGTCCATAAGCACGCAGCGTATGCTGGAAGCTTCCGGATTCGCCTTGTCCATTCACATACGATTTAATGGACGAGCCGCCCAAGGAAATGGATTGCTGCAATATATCAACAATCGCATGATAAAGCTTCTGCCATTGCTCATCCGTTAGCTCGCTCGGCGCCTTCTCCGGGTGGATTCCCGCCTGAAACAAAGCTTCGTCTACATATATATTGCCGAGTCCAACAATGATTTCCTGATTCAGTAGCAACGGCTTAATTTTGCTGCGCCGGTGCTGTAGCCGTTCCTTCAATACGCTAGGTGAGAAAGCTGCATCCAATGGCTCGGGACCAAGCTTATGCAGCGGAGGTCCCGCTAATTCTTGTCCCCGTTCAAAAAGATGCATCGTACCGAATGTACGCACATCCTTGTAACGCAACTCAGATCCGTCTGTAAAGCGGAAGATTACATGCGTATGTTTCTCCACTTCATCCTCTATGTGATATAAGCCGTATCTCCCTTCCATCCGCAGATGAGAGACAAGTACGACATCATCTAAGTAAAACAACAGAAACTTCCCACGTCGACCAATTTTTTGTATCGACTGCCCCTTCAAAAGCTCAATAAATTGCATCGTATCATCCGGGGCTTTAATTAACCGCGGCAGACTAACGATGACATCAGCAATAGTCTTGCCCGCCACCAACTGATTCAGCGTGCGCCTGACCGTCTCCACTTCCGGCAATTCCGGCATCGTAGGCTCTCTCCTTTATTACTATTACTTAGCTTCGTACCAGCTCTTACCGTAATTAACATCCACTTTAAGGGGTACATCAAGTGAAAGTGCATGTTCCATTACATCCGGTACGAGCTTGCACATTGTCTCTAGCTCATGTTCTGGTACTTCAAAAATCAATTCATCATGTACCTGTAGAAGCATCCGGCTCTCAAGCTTCTCTTCTTCTATCCGCTGTGCCATCGTCACCATTGCAAGCTTGATAATATCAGCAGCCGTTCCTTGAATGGGAGTATTCATCGCCGTACGCTCAGCAAAACTCCGCAGGTTGAAGTTGCGGCTATTAATATCGGGAAGATATCGACGACGATTCAGCATGGTCGTCACGTACCCTTTTTTCCGCGCTTCTAGCACACTTTGATCCATGTATCGCCTAACTCCTTCAAAAACAAAGAAGTAGCGTTCAATAAACTCAGCCGCCTGCTTCCGGGTTATATTCAGATTTTGTGAAAGACCGTAATCGCTAATACCATATACAATCCCGAAGTTTACCGCTTTAGCCTGACGGCGCATCAATGAGGTAACTTCATCCTCTTCTACACCAAAGACATCCATCGCTGTACGTGTATGAACATCCATGTTCTTCTGGAAGGAATCCATTAAGTTCGCATCCTGTGAAATATGGGCCAGAATACGAAGTTCAATCTGCGAGTAATCCGCTGCCATAATGAACCAATCCGGTCTAGAAGGCACGAATGCCTGGCGAATTCTGCGTCCTTCTTCTAGACGAATCGGGATATTCTGCAGATTCGGCTCTGTGCTGCTTAAGCGTCCGGTCGCTGTTACCGCCTGGTTGAATGAAGTATGAATCTTGCCTGTTTCCGTGCGAATTTCTTTTTTCAGTCCTTCAATATAGGTCGACTGAAGCTTACCCAACTGTCGGAATTCTAGAATAAGCGGGATAATCTCATGAGATTGCTCTAGCTTCTCCAATACATCAGCACTTGTCGAATAGCCTGTTTTTGTTTTTTTAATGACAGGCAACTGCAGCTTATCAAATAAAATCTCACCCAGTTGCTTCGGTGAATTAATGTTAAATTCTGTACCCGCTAAGCGATGAATCTGCTCTGTCAGCCCCTCAAGCTTCTCTGTAAGCTCTGCTCCAATCTCATCAAGGCGGCTCTTATCTACCTGCACGCCGCATGTTTCCATCTCTCCAAGCACAGTGGCAAGCGGCAATTCGAGATCATACAGAAGTTCATGAACCCCTTCTTCCTTCATTGTCGCATCCAGCTTGGCATGCAGACGGGCTAATGTGTCCGCCTTGCGCACAATATGCGGTCCAAGAATCGAGACATCCGGAATCATACGCTTTGCCCCTTTTCCGTAGACTATATCATCGGAAGCAAGGCGCATACCATACCGTTCCGCAATGTCGCATAGGCGGTGGTTTGTTTCTGAAGGATTACTAAGGTATGATGCAAGCAGCGCATCAAAAGTAATGCCCTCAAGCTGAATATTCTTCCAAGCAAGCGCCACCTGACTGCGCTTGGCATCATATACCCACTTCTGTTGTGTAGAATCCGCCATCCAGGCAGAAAGCGCCGGCCACCCTACTTGATCGAATGGCACATACAGACGCGTGGATTCATTGGCAAGCCCAATCGCATGAATGGGTGCTCCATGATAATTCTCCGCATCCACTTCCACCATGACAGCCATCGGTGATGTAAGCTTATCCGCCCATTCATCACGATTCTCTTCTGTAATGGTAACAAATACGATCTCTTCCTCCTCTAGGCCATCCAATGAACCTGCTTCCGCAGAATCTAGGCCGAGACGCTCTAGCAGGGATTTGAAGGCGAACCTCTCTAGCACGGGAATCACTTTTTCTCTTTCATACGGATGATGTACTGTATCTTCAAGCGTTACCTCTATTGGAGCGCTGCGCAGAATGGTGGCCAAATCCTTACTCATACGCGCATCATCAGCATGCGCTTCGATTTTCTCCTGCAGCTTCTTCCCCTTTACTTCAGAGACATGCTCAAGCACAGATTCAACTGAATGGAATTCATGCAGAAGCTTAAGCGCTGTCTTCTCTCCGACACCCGGAATACCTGGAATATTATCGGATGTGTCACCCATTAATCCTTTCAGGTCGATAATCTGAGCGGGAGTCAGTCCATACTTTGCTTCGATTTCTTGCGGGGAATACAGTTCAACTTCACTGATGCCTTTGCGTGTCAGTGCAACTTGCGTCTTATCTGACACCAACTGAAGCATGTCTTTATCACCGGATACAATCAGCGTGGTAAATCCGTCCGCTTCAGCATGGGCCGAAAGTGTGCCGATGATATCGTCTGCCTCGTAACCGTTCAGCTCGTAGTGTTTTACATTAAAGGAATCAAGTAATTCCTTAATAAGAGGGAACTGCGCGGACAGTTCGCCCGGCGTCTTCATCCGCTTGCCTTTGTATTCTTTGTACTCTTGTGTGCGGAACGTTACCTTTCCTGCGTCGAATGCGACCAGCAGATGGGTAGGCTTCTCTTCTTCAAGCATACGCAATAGCATTGTAGTAAATCCGTACACAGCGTTCGTATATAAACCTTCATCCGTCGTCAGAAGGGGAAGCGCATAAAAAGCGCGGTTAGCAATGCTGTTTCCGTCCAAAATCATTAACTTTTTTTCCATTTATATTCCACGCCCTATCTTTCCCGTAATATAAGCATTTACGTTTTCATCATACCATAAAATAAGGCACTGCCCCAAAGGAGACAGTGCCTTAAAACTCGACAAAATACACCATATGATGCACAGTCAAACCGTGCAGGACCTTTCTTAGTAGCTGCCTTTATATAATCGCTTAATTACTTCTGGACATTTATAAATGGAATCGCACCGCCTGTCGTGCTTGGAAGCTTACCATCCCACTTCTCAATCGCCTGCTGCTGTGCTTCAATCTCACGAAGTCTTACAAGCTCAGGTGTAACTTCCTGCTTCTGTAAACGAAGGGATTCTGCTGTAGCTTGTGCTTTAGTAATCGTCTGCTCTTTTTCGATTTTGATCCGCTCTAGATCAAGCTTGGACTTCAGCGCCTGCTGCTCCGCAATCTGCTTCTGCTCGATCGCACGGTTGAATTCATCACTGAATTTAAATTCTGTAATGTTAATTTCATCAAGCATCATACTATACGTACCTAATTTTTTATTCAAAATCTCTTTTACCTGCTGACTTACTTCCGAGCGCTTAGAGATGAGCTGTTCTGCTGTATAACGTGCTGTTACTGCTTTTAAAGACTCTCCAATAGCCGGATCGACGATTCTTGCTTTATAATCCATCCCAATATTTTGATAGAGCTTATTTACACTGGAAGGATCAATGTGAAAGTTAACCGCCATGTTCGTTGTTACGATCTGCAGATCTTTAGACGCAGCCGATGCATTGCTCTCCGCCTTCTGTACACGTACCTCTATCTGCACGATTTCCTGAATAAACGGAATCTTAAAGTGCATGCCTTCTTCTAACACTTTAGGCTTGACCGCACCGAGCTGCACAACGACGCCGCGATGACCGGATTGGACAACAGTAAATGATTCGAATGCTAAAATGACGAGAATTACGATAGGAACAATGAACTTAAGAATTTTGCCCATGTTTACGTTCGGTGTTCCCATCTTCACTACATTATCTCCCATATTTTTTCCCCCTTATCAATGTCTTTCTAAGTAATACGGAGCAGTCTATATAAAAGTTTCTTTTTTTCACTTTTGTGACGAGTAAACATTGTAAAACTCAAAATTTTTATTTACCATTAACATATTACTATACATACAGGAGAGAAATCATGAAAGATCAACCTGCCTTTTCCCCTTATCTTGCTTTGCTGATTGCGACCATCGCTGTCTCTACATCAGCCATTCTAGTCAAATTATCAGCGGCGCCTGCCGCTGTCATTGCCACCTACCGGCTACTGTTTACTGTACTGCTTATGCTTCCGTTCATTGCATGGAAGCACCTTGGCGAGCTTTCACAAATTTCTAAGCGTGATTGGATTTTCTCTTCCCTTGCTGGCGTCTTCCTGGCTTTGCATTTTCTTCTATGGTTTGAGTCGTTGAATTACACATCTGTAGCAAGTTCTGTCATTCTGGTGACTCTGCAGCCATTATTCTCCTTCATCGGTGCCTACTTGTTTTTTAAGGAACGGGTATCTCCGGCTGGAATAATAGGAGGACTGATTGCCATAGGAGGCAGCATGTTTATCGGTTGGAGTGATTTTCGGATCGGTGGAACAGCGCTGTTCGGAGATATTCTAGCTCTGCTTGGTGCAGCGGCGGTGACAGGCTACTGGCTGTTTGGGCAGAGCATACGCAAACGTCTCTCTCTTATGATATATACGTTTGTGGTCTATACAATCAGCACAGTTTTTTTGCTTATGTATGTTCTTATTCAAAAAATCCCGCTGTTTCCATATGGAGGCGAGGAGTGGATTATTTTCATCGGCCTAGCCATCTTTCCTACACTGCTCGGTCATTCGGTGTTCAATTGGACCATCAAGTGGCTTAGTGCTAATACAGTGTCCATGGCGATTCTCGGTGAGCCGATTGGTGCTGCAATTCTTGCTTATTTTATTCTGAGCGAAAAAATAACAGCCCCCCAAACACTCGGAACGGCTGTCATCTTATGCGGAATTTATTTGTTTATGCGCTTTAGCCATCCTACAAAAGCTAAGACAATCCAGGAAACAGATCACTCTGGTATCTAGGCAGCACAATGGTAAATGTCGTACCATGGCCCTCTTCACTTTCTACGTGGATCATGCCGTGGTGCGACTCAACAAGGTGCTTAACGATAGCAAGTCCTAAGCCTGTGCCTCCCGAATCCCTAGAACGGGCTTTATCTACACGATAAAAACGTTCGAAAATTCGCGGTAAGTGCTCTGCCGGAATACCAATTCCTGTATCGGCAATCACCAATTCGACGCTTTTCTCATCCTTTTCATGTAGCGTAATCGTCACTTCTCCGTTATCCGGTGTATAATTGATCGCATTGCTTACAAGATTAAGAATGATTTGCTGCACACGATCCTTATCCCCTTCCAAGACAACTTCTTTTTCAGCCGGAGGATAAATCGTAATATTCTTGGCTCGTGCTTCTTCGCGAACGATGCGCACCGTCTCTTTAATTACTTTGCTTATATTAATTTCTTCGACCTTCAGCGGCATCCGTTTCTGCTCAATTTTCGACAAATCAAGAATATCGGTAATGAGACGATTCAACCGATCACTTTCTTCATTAATAATGGTAAGGAATGAACGACTCACTTCCAAATCCTCTAGCGCACCATCAAGCAGCGTTTCTGCGAACCCTTTGATGGAGGTAATCGGTGTTTTAAGCTCGTGGGAGACGTTGGCGACGAACTCACTGCGCATCTTCTCTAAACGGCGTATGGCAGTAATATCGTGCAGCAATATAATTACACCTTTAATCTCGCCCTGTTCATTCATATAAGCACCAAGATTGGCATCAATGATATGCTCACCCGGATAGTATATGTGAATTTCGTCGCGAATCTTCTCTCCGGTTTCTAAGCAGCGGTCAATCATATGACTAATTCCCGAGTTTTTAGTGACCTCTGTATGTATATGACCGAGAAAGTCTTTTGCATCATAGCCAAGCAGCTGCTCTGCTGCCGTATTCATCATGATGAGGCGTCGCGAATCGCTGACCAGCATCATGCCGCTGAACATATTGTTCAAGATGCTTTCAAGCCGTTTCTCATTCTCTTGAATGGCAGACATTTGTTGTTCTAAGCTGACCGCCATATAATTAATCGCCTTTGCCAGCTGTCCAATTTCGCCTTTGGCATTTGTCCGAATACGATTTTTGAATTCTTTACGCGTAATGCCTCGTGCTACACGGGTAATTTCTTCGATTGGTTGCGTGATGCTGCGGGTAATACGCGTACTAATAAAACCAAAAATTAAAAGCAGCAACACAAGCACACCGGCAAGACTAACCCAAAGATTGCGCACGGTTTCCTGTATGCGTGTAATCGTAATAGAGACGCGAACAACACCAGCAACCTTCTCATATTTTTTCAGCGGAACAGCTACATAAAGCATATCAAAATTCAGCGTCGTACTATGTCGAATCGATTGCCCTATGCCGCTTTCTAGTGCTGCACGAATCTCCGGACGATTGGCGTGATTGGGAAGTGTCTTCGGATCATGATCCGTATCCGCCATTACAACACCGGCCTGATCCGTTACCGTAATGCGCGCTCCTATTTCCTGGGAAAAACGCTGCATCCGCTGCTGCAATACATCCGGCTTATTCAAAAGGTCTCCGTATAGTACATCATCAGAAATAATCTGTGCCTCTTTCATCAACCGCTCTTCCAATACATCAACATAGGTGGACTGCAGCATTTTAGCGAAGTAAAAGCCCAGCAAAAGAAGCAGCACGCCAATGATTAATACGAAAATAAAGTTGAGGCGAATGCGGAATCTTTGCATGCTAGCCCTCTAATTTGTATCCTAGTCCACGTACTGTTTTGATATACTTCGGCTGCTTGGTATCTTCTTCAATCTTTTCGCGCAGATGGCTAATATGCACATCTACAATACGGGAGTCTCCTACAAAATCATAATTCCATACCGCGTTCAACAGTTGATCACGCGTCATTACACGTCCCGGATGACTTGCCATATATTGCAGAAGTTCAAATTCCTTCGGCGTTAGTTCAAGTCGGTTTTCATTGAAAAATACTTCATATTTCTCTGGGTAAATAACAAGCTTGCCAATTGTCAGAACCTGCTCGTCCGATGTAGAATCCGCCAACTCCTGCTGACCGCTGCGGCGCAGAATCGCTTTCACTCGGGCGACTACTTCGCGCGGACTAAACGGTTTTGTCATATAATCATCGGCCCCAAGCTCTAGTCCTAGGATTTTATCGAATTCTTCGTCTTTGGCTGTCAGCATAAGAATGGGTGTATTTATTTTCTCCATCCGCAGCTTCTTGCACACTTCCATGCCATCCATACCCGGCAGCATAATATCAAGAACGATCAAATCCGGCCTCTCCTGTTCTGCTACCTTCACCGCTGTTGGACCATCAGCGGCTTTTATAACATCAAACCCCGCCTTTTTTAAATTAAACTCCAACAATGTTACAATGGACTGTTCATCATCTACTACTAGAATTTTTTTCACTCGCCACACCCTTATTTCTTAAATTTTTGCAGTTCTGCTTTCGATTGCTGAATCAGATCATCAGATTGTTTCAATAATTGATCAGCCTTCTGCTCAAATTTTTTATCTCGTAAGTCATAGAATTTGAACAATTCATCATGTGCTTCCATCTTTTTCTCTATTCCTTTGAGCAGCGTATCTTTAGCTGATTCCATTTCCTTTGGTACCGCTGAAGCAAACAAATCATCGTGCATAGATTGAAGCGTGTTACGTCCCTGGTCAACAGCATTCATAATTTTAGTGCTCTTCATGCCTTTGGAAGCTTCGTTCCTTACATCCGTTAGCACCTTACTGGAATTATCAATTCCTTGAAATGCGGCATCCGATTTTGCTAAAAATTCTTTCTTGTAATACTCTAAATCTTCCTGGCTGGCCGAGCACCCCCCGAGTAGCAGTAGTACAGCAGCAAAGATAAACGCTGCAAATGTTTTTTTGTTTAGCATACTATATCCCTCCGAAGATATCATACCCTATAGCAAAAAGCAGGCGCAAGATAGCCATGCTTTATTTCCATAAGAAAAGCCCGAACAAAAACGTTCGGGCTCTACAACGATATAGTTCTATTTGAGAACAGCCATTACGCTGCGAACAGCGTTAGCGGATTTATCCAATTGTGCTTTCTCCTCAGCAGTAAGCTCAAGCTCGTATACTTTTTCAATACCATCTTTTCCAAGCATTGTTGGTACACCAAGATAGATGTCATTGTAGCCGTACTCCCCTTCCAAATATGCGATCGAAGGAAGAATACGTTTTTGGTCTTTAAGAATTGCTTCTGCCATTTCAACCAGTGAAGCAGCCGGTGCATAGTATGCGGAACCGTTACCCAGCAGGTTTACGATTTCAGCACCACCGTTACGTGTGCGATCCACAATTTCATCCAGACGTTCTTTTGGAATCAATGTCTCAAGCGGAATACCGCCAGCATACGAGTAACGAACAAGCGGAACCATGGTATCGCCATGACCACCAAGTACAAAGCCTGTTACGTCTTTAACAGATACATTCAGCTCCATTGCTACGAATGTGCGGAAACGAGCTGTATCCAGTACGCCGGATTGTCCGATGACGCGGTGCTTCGGGAAACCTGTTGTTTTGAAGAGTGTATATGTCATCGCATCTACCGGGTTGGACAGGACAAGAATTGTGCTGTTTGGTGCGTATGTTTTAATTTGCTCACCAACAGATTTCATGATGCCAGCATTTGTGTTAACCAGATCATCACGGCTCATGCCAGGCTTGCGGGCGATACCGGCAGTTACGATTACAAGATCTGCATCTTTAATGTCCTCATAGCTTGATGTGCCGATAACGCGAGCGTCAAATCCTTGTACCGGACCTGCTTCTGCCATGTCCAAAGCTTTCCCCTTTGTAGGGCTTTCCATTTGCGGGATGTCCACAAGAATAACATCGCCCAGCTCTTTTTGTGCCAGCAGAAATGCAGTAGTAGCTCCGGTAAAGCCAGAACCGATAACAGCAACTTTTTTACGATCGAAAGACATAAGTGGTTCCCTCCAGGTTGAAATGGTTTATATACGCAGCTTTACCATGCAAAAGCATGCTAAACATATAAGGAAAGGGAAACGTATGCACAGCCTTGATAGCACCATGCATGCGTTGCCCTATAAAAAACACATTGTTGTATTACATATTCTTAATCAATGCATCGCCGAACTCAGAACACTTCAGTTCAGTCGCGCCTTCCATCAGGCGAGCAAAATCATACGTAACCTCTTTGGAGGCAATTGTTTTCTCGATGGAACCAATGAGCAGATCGGCTGCCTCTGTCCATCCAAGATGACGAAGCATCATTTCGCCAGATAGGATAACGGAAGACGGGTTCACTTTATCAAGACCTGCATATTTCGGTGCTGTACCATGTGTTGCTTCGAAGATCGCACGTCCAGTGTCATAGTTAATGTTAGCTCCTGGTGCGATACCGATACCGCCTACTTGCGCAGCCAGTGCATCGGATACATAGTCACCGTTCAGGTTCAGGGTAGCTACAACATCATATTCAGCAGGACGAGTCAGGATTTGCTGCAAGAACGCATCCGCAATGGAGTCCTTCACGATAAGCTTGCCAGCTTCCTCTGCTTCTGCCTGTGCTTTGTTAGCAGCATCCTTGCCCTGTTCTTCAACGATACGGTCATACTGCGCCCATGTGAATACTTTATCGCCGAATTCTTTCTCAGCTAGTTCATAACCCCAGCTCTTGAATGCACCTTCAGTAAACTTCATGATGTTGCCTTTGTGTACAAGTGTCACGCTTTTGCGTTTGTTGTCGAGCGCATACTGAATGGCAGCGCGAACAAGACGGCTAGTTCCTTCTTTAGAAACCGGCTTAACACCAATACCTGAGGTTTCCGGGAAGCGGATCTTGTTAACACCCATCTCATTTTTTAGGAATTCGATGACTTTTTTCACTTCATCGCTGCCTTCTTGCCACTCAATACCCGCATAAATATCTTCCGTATTTTCACGGAAAATAACCATATTTGTGTATTCAGGATGCTTTACAGGAGAAGGCACACCTTGGAAATATTGTACTGGTCTTACGCATGCGTACAGGTCAAGTTCCTGACGCAGTGCTACGTTAATGGAGCGAATACCGCCGCCAACCGGCGTAGTCAGAGGACCTTTGATTGCTACTAGGTATTCATTGACCGCTGTCAGCGTGTCTTTCGGAAGCCATTCGCCATACTTGTTGAAAGATTTCTCACCAGCATACACTTCATACCATGCGATCTTTTTCTCGCCATTGTACGCTTTTTCAACAGCCGCATCGAGAACGCGAACCGAAGCGTTCCAGATATCAGGACCTGTACCGTCCCCTTCAATGTAAGGAACGATTGGATTATTTGGAACATTGAGTGTACCCGTGCTGTCAACCGTAATCTTCTCTCCATGTGTAGGCATTTCATACTTTTCGAAAATAGACACCTTGTACCCCTCCCAAAATATGTATTACAACGTGCGGGGATATCCCCAACTGCACAATATAATTGAATATAGGAAAGGGGATACCTACTGTAACCCCTCACCTAAACTTATTTATGTGTATTAGCGCTCGTCAACTGGAACATAATGAGTATTTACCGGGCCAACATATTCGGCTCGCGGACGGATGAGACGATTGTTATCATACTGTTCAAGAATGTGAGCTGTCCATCCAGACATACGGCTAATCGCAAATATTGGCGTAAACAGATCGCGTGGAATACCCAGGCTGTGATAAACAGAAGCGGAATAGAAGTCTACATTCGGCTTCAGTCCTTTTTCTGATGTTACGATCTCATCGATTTTCACAGACATTTCATACCACTGCGGTTGACCTGTAATACCCGTTAATTTTTCGGACATTTTGCACAGGTGCTTCGCACGTGGGTCGCCATCTTTGTATACACGGTGGCCGAAGCCCATGATTTTTACTTTTTGTGCAAGCTTTTCACCAATATAGCTTTCCACGTTTGCTGGATCTTTAATCTCTTCAAGCATCGCCATTACAGCTTCATTGGCCCCGCCATGCAGCGGTCCTTTTAAGGCGCCGAGTGCAGATGTAATGCCGGAATAAATGTCAGATAGAGTGGCTACTGTAACACGAGCTGCAAATGTAGATGCATTAAGCTCATGATCAGCATGCAGCACAAGTGCCGTATCAAGTGCATCGATTGCGATTTGATCCGGTTCTTCTCCATTCAGCATATAAAGGAAATTTTGTGCTAATCCGTAGTCTTGGCGCGGAGCTATAACTTCTTTTCCTTGGCGAAGGCGATGGTAAGCCGCTACGATAGTCGCCACTTTTGCCTGCAGACGTGTAGCTTTACGCAAGTTAGCTTCTCTAGACATATCCTGCGCTTCCGGATCATATAAAGCCAGTGCAGATATTGCAGTACGCAGAACAGCCATTGGGTGATTGCCATCCGGGCTTGTCTTTAACAGCGCAATCACATCTTCAGGAATTGCAGCGTTTTCAGCTATCTCTTTCTTAAGCTGAGCCAGTTCATCGGCTTTTGGCAGGCGTCCGTGCCACAGCAGATACACCACTTCTTCAAATGAAGCGTTTTCTGCAAGCTCGTCAATGTTGATGCCCGCATATGTAAGCACTCCATCGATAATGGAACTGATGGAAGACTGAGTAGCTACAATACCTTCTAATCCTTTTGCTGACATAGTACTATCTCTCCTTTATCCCTAAAATTTATCTGTCGGACGTTCTTTCGAAGATATCCTCCGTCTTTTCAGGGAGCCATAAAGGCATAAAAAAAAGAGAGAGGATACTTCTATGGTTTCAGAAATAATTATAGAATATTTCATTTGGTTTGTGAATGTTTCTTAAAAAAAATGTGAAATATTCCACAACGTACACAAAATCTTGCTTTTTTGTCCACAATTATCATAACCTAAAATTGAAAATTACGAAAGTGCTAATCCTGTTCGATCATAACAGAGGAGGTTGAAATGAACACACTACTGCTGTATCACCGGGTATTCCAAGTACTGCGCTTTCTCCTTATCATTGGGGGTATTTATATTGCGTATAAGCTTGTGTTTTTTCTTACCCCATTATTGTATCCGTTTCTTATCGGTTTCATCATCGCGTACGTCATTAATCGTCCGGTAGATCTGCTTGAGCAGCGAGCACGCTGGCCACGTTGGCTTTCGGTAAGTCTGGTGCTCTCCATTGTCATTTTGGTACTAGTCGGCATCGTTACTGTAGTTGTAGCACAAGTGATCATTGAGATCGGTAAGTTACTTGAAATGCTGCCAATCTACATTGACCAGCTTTCCAATTACGCCAAAAATTCCCTATCAAGAAGTCTGCAATCGAGTCTGTATGACCGCTTTGTTAATTTGTACAGCTCGCTCGATGCCAGCTTCAAAGAAAAGATACAGGAAAATGTGGGAAAGGCAATGACTAGAATTGCTCAGGCAGGCACAAATATTACCAAAACCTTTCTCGGGGGAATTAGCAATCTGCTAAGCTCCATCCCGAATACCGCTACTGTATTGGTGATTTCTGTGCTATCAGCATTTTTTATTAGCAAGGACTATCATAAGATCGGAGCGAAAACCAAAAGTACGATACCGGCTGAATTCGTACAAAAGGGAGCTCGCGTAGCAGAAGATTTACGCAAGGCGCTTCTTGGCTTTATCAAAGCGCAATTCACATTAATCTCAATCACTGCTACCATTGTTATCATCGGTCTGCTTATTATGGGCGTACCGTATGCCGTATCGATCGGGCTTCTTACCGGGTTGGTGGATTTAATGCCGTATTTAGGCACAGGCGCTGTCTTCGTCCCATGGATCACTTATGCAATTTTTGCAGGTGATTTTCGCTTAGCGATTGGACTTGGCATTCTTTATGCGATTGTCATTGTCCAGCGGCAGATTATGGAGCCCAAGATCGTAGCGAACAATGTGGGCCTTGATCCACTACTTACACTCATTGCCCTATTTGTCGGCCTAAAACTGTTCGGCTTCCTCGGCCTGATTCTCGGTCCGGTTCTTCTTGTCGTCATCAATGCACTGCGCAGTGCTGGAGTGTTCCGTGATGCATGGCTGTTTATTAAAGGCACGCCGCCAGTATAGAAAGCACAAAAAAGGGGCTGTCCGAAAAGGGCAAATTCCCTCCAATTTAAAAATCAAGAACACTGATACATCAACGTTCTTGAACATAAAAAGGGGCGTCCAAAAGTCAAAAAATCGACTTTCTGGACAGCCCCTTTTTACATTTATTCGTTAGAAACGATTAAAACGGTTGAACGTAAACACATTTAGTTGTCCGGTCTGAATTCGCTTGTGCAGCCATCGTTTGAAAAATAGCTTAACAATGCTGCGAGTGTACGGAATCAATAAGAAAAAACCAAGAAAATCAGAAAAAAAGCCGGGTGTTAGGAGGAGAAGGCCACCAGCAAAGACACAGATACCATCCAGCAGTGCTTCACCGGGTATTTGACCACGATTGAGTTGCATTTGGGCTAACTGAAATATCTGCAGCCCTTGGCGCTTTGCAAGCCAGGCACCCGCTACTCCGGTAAAAACACACAGCAGCAAGGTAGGAATCCAGCCGATTCCATTTCCTGCAGCTATCAAAAGCCATATCTCCAGTATAGGAACCACGAGCAATACAACAAGTAAAATACGCATCATGTCTTCTCCTCCTTTCTCCTACCATTCATATTGTTTCATCATCTCATACAATTCAGGCATCTGCTTCTTAAGACGCACAGGCTTTAGATCCGTCGATGTCCAGACATGGTGCGTCTCACCTGAGGCTAGAAGATCGTGTTCCGGTAGCCGCAGTGCTTCATATCCAAGCTGTAGCCGAACACCTTCACAATGAATTACCTTCGTGCGAATCATGATTTCATCATCATATCGAGCTGATTTTTTATATTTGACGTTAGCCTCTGTTACGGGAAGCATAAATCCTAAGTCCTCAAACCTTCGATATGAGAATCCCATTTGCCGGATCATCTCTGTTCTGCCGACTTCAAACCAAATTAAGTAATTGGCATGATAGGCAACCTGCATCTGATCGGTTTCCTGGTAGCGAACCCGCACCGTTGTCTCAAACCATTTCCCCTGCTGCTCCATTGCTATACACCTTTACAGAATCCGAGCGAAGCCGGCATAGATGCGTCCGCTAGACGGATCAACCGTTACTTCATCCCCGTCTTCGAACAACCGGGTTGCATTCTCTACCCCGACGACAACGGGAATACCCAGGTTTAGACCAACAACTGCTGCATGGGATGTCAATCCGCCTTCCTCAACAACAAGAGCGCTCGCTTTTTCAATTAACGGCATCATCTCGCGATCCGTTCCTTTGGTAATGATGACTACATTCGAACCATCCTCAGGGAATTTTTCCGAGCCATCGCGCACCCGCAGTACTTTACCGGTTGCGGCGCTATGACCAATGCCCTGGCCTCGTGCGACTACATCGCCTACAATATGCACCTTCAAAAGGTTCGTCGTTCCCGGTTCACGCACAGGAACACCCGCTGTAATGACCACGAGATCGCCGCGCTTAACCACACCTGAATTCACAGCCGTACGTACGGAAATATCAAGCATCTCATCCGTATTATCCGTCGGTTCGCTCTGCAATGGAATCACTCCCCAGACAAGCGCAAGCTTTCTGCAAATGTGCGGATGAGGAGTTACAGCAACAATCGGCGCTTTTGGTCGGAACTTGGACACCATCCGTGCCGTATGCCCGCTCTCTGTTGCCGTTATGATCGCGCATGCATCCAGATCAAAGGCCACATTCGCAACAGCCTGACTGAGCGCATCAGGAATGACCGTTTGTTTCTTCACGGAATTTGTATGAAGAATCTCTCGATACGAAAGCGCTGTTTCCGTACGCTCAGCAATCCGCTTCATCGTTTGAACCGCTTCGATCGGATATTTACCTGCTGCCGTTTCGCCCGATAGCATAATCGCATCTGTGCCATCAAAGATCGCATTGGCAACATCGCTTGCTTCTGCTCGAGTCGGGCGCGGATTGCGCTGCATCGAATCCAGCATTTGTGTCGCCGTAATGACCGGTTTACCCGCTTCATTACAACGGCGAATTAACTCTTTTTGAACCAGCGGGACTTCCTCAGCGGGAATTTCGACACCAAGGTCACCACGTGCAACCATCAAACCGTCAGATACCGCAAGAATATCAGCGGCATTATTCACCCCTTCATGATTCTCAATCTTGGAGATGATATGAATATCAGCATGGTGCCGCTCTAAAATTTCACGAATTTCAAGTACATCTTCCGCTTTACGGACAAACGAAGCGGCAATCATGTCAATGCCCTGACGGATGCCAAATTCAATATCGCTCGCATCTTTTTCTGTGATGCCTGGCAGTCCGATCTGTACACCCGGTACATTTACGCCTTTTCTATCTTTTAATGTTCCACCGTTTCGGATATGACAATAAATCTCTGTACCTTCCACCTTCTCAACCTCAAGACCAATCAAACCGTCATCGATTAGAATGGTGCAGCCAGGTTGAACATCATTGGGCAGACCATCATACGTTACCGAAACACGCCGCTCGTCCCCTTTAATTTCCTCTGTTGTCAGCACAATTGTTTCGCCTTCTACAAGCTCTACGGATGGTTTTTCCAGCACGCCTGTGCGAATTTCCGGCCCTTTCGTATCCAGCAGAATCGCCACATTCTTACCAAGTTCTGATGCCGCTTGACGAATTGCGGTAATACGTGCACCGTGCTCTTCATGAGAGCCGTGAGAAAAGTTTAGTCGCGCCACATTCATTCCTGCTTCCATTAGCGCTTTTAACGTTTCAATCGACTCACTTGCAGGACCAATAGTACATACAATCTTCGTTTTTCGCATAGTTTGCGGACCTCCTAGATAGATTCTGTGAAAGCTGCATACCGTCCTATCGATTTATACTTCTCGTAGCGGTCGGCAATTAATTCGTCCCTTCCCATCTTGCTCAATTCACCCAGATGTGCAGCCAGTACTGTACGCAAGGAAGCTGCGGTTTGTGCAAGATGACGGTGGGCGCCGCCAATCGGCTCAGGCACAATCTCATCTACCACACCCAGTTCATGCAGATCATGAGCGGTAATCTTCATCGTCTCAGCTGCACGCTGTGCCTGACTTGCATCCTTCCATAGAAGCGCGGCTGCGCCTTCTGGGGATATAACAGAATAAAAGGCATTTTCAAGCATAAGCAGCCTATTCCCAACACCAAGAGCAAGTGCGCCGCCACTGCCGCCCTCACCAACTACAACACAAAGTATCGGTACCCCAAATGATGCCATCTCACGCAAGTTGCGGGCAATTGCTTCACTCTGCCCCCGCTCTTCTGCTGCCTTACCCGGATAAGCACCTGTTGTATTAATGAAGCAGATGATCGGGCGGTTGAATTTGTCTGCCTGCTGCATAAGACGCAGCGCTTTACGGTATCCTTCCGGATGCGGCATGCCAAAATTGCGTGCGATGTTTTCTTTCGTATCCCGACCCTTTTGATGTCCCATTACTGTGACAGGACGACCGTTAAACTTCGCAATGCCTGCTACAATAGCTGCATCATCTCCGTATAAACGGTCTCCGTGCAGCTCAATAAAGTCCGTAAATAAAGCGTTGATTAGGTCAAGCGTAGTAGGGCGCTCCGGATGCCTTGCAAGCTGCACCCGCTGCCATGGCGTCAGATTGCCGTATATGTCCTGCGCCAACGATTTTGCTCTCGCTTCTAATTTTACAATTTCATCGGTAAAATCTATATCCTTTTCTTCCGTAAATTTGCGAAGCTCCTCAATTTTTGCATTTAATTCAAGGAGGGGTTTCTCAAAAGATAATTCTCCGGCCATTACTTTTCCCTCCTAACCGTATGCATATCAAGAATTTTAGCGATTGTATCACGCATCTCTTTACGAGGGATTACTTTATCAAGCTGGCCTTTGTTTAAAAGAAACTCAGCCGTCTGAAAGTCCTCCGGCAGTTCCTGACGAATGGTCTGTTCAATAATGCGGCGGCCCGCAAAGCCGATCAAAGCACCCGGCTCCGCAAAGTTATAGTCACCAAGCGATGCAAAGCTTGCCGAGACACCGCCTGTGGTCGGGTGGGTCATAACAGAAATGTAGAGCCCGCCTGCTGTATTCAGCTTAGCAAGCGCTGCGCTTGTTTTCGCCATCTGCATCAGACTAAGAACTCCTTCCTGCATGCGTGCTCCACCGGAAGCGGAGAAAAGCAGAAACGGATAGTTTTTCTCAATCGCCTGCTCGATCGCTCGGGTAATTTTCTCTCCTACGACAGAGCCCATGCTTCCCATACGAAAGCGGGAATCCATAACAGCGATGACGACCGGATAGCCTTTTATTGTACCTTCGCCTGTAACGATCGCCTCCGACAGCCCTGATTTCTCTTTGTCTTTTTCTAGCTTAGGCATATAATCCGGAAAATTCAGCGGATCAGCCGATAGCAACTCATTGTCATATTCAAAGAAATGACTATCATCTAACAGCATGGCAATGCGCTCGAAGGCCGTCATCGGGAAATGATGACCGCACCCTTGGCACACCTTTAGATTTTTTTCGAGTTCTTTTGCGTATGCAATCGTGCCGCATGTGGGGCATTTCGTCATCAGCCCTTCCGGCACTTCTTTTACCGTTGCCTTCTCATCCTGAACTTGTCCTTGTTCAGTTCGCACGGTCGCATAACGGCGTTTTTTATAAAAAATGTCTTTTAACAACACAATACACCTCTCTTAAGGCTACAGCTTCAATGCAGAATCGTACTGAGTACTTCTTGTACTTCATTTACTTCTCCTGCGGGAACAAGAATTTCGTACTGCTTGGAGATACCGGCTTGACGAACTTTTACAAGGAATCCTTCCCCTGTAAGCTTATCTTGAATTCGTTCTGCAATTTTGGCGCTTGGGGCGATATAGATGACCGTCCACATCCCGGCTCATCCTCCTTACAAATGTATGTTGTCTACCACCATTCTACCCCTTTTTTGCAAAAACTTCCGCTTCTCTCTAACATATCGGGATCGCTACAATATGCTGTTCTCCAAATGGCTTCGCATACGGCTCACTGCTTCCTCTTCATCTCCCGCCCGAATGGCTTCAAGAATGGCCCGGTGCTCTCTAAACCCTTCTTCAGCCCGCCCCGTGCGGGCGAGTGACTCTTCCCGCACAGATTGACTGTATTCGATGAGAGGAACCCACATCCGGTGCAGAACTGAATTACGGCTTGAGCGACAAATGGCCCGGTGGAAAAGATAATCCTCTTCCGTAGGTACTTCACCTTCCCGAATGCGCTCCTCTCCCTGGAGAATGATGCGCTCCATCTCGGCAAAGTGTCTTTGATTAGCTCGCTGACACGCTAGGCGCACTGCATCGATTTCGAGTATTTTTCTCATCTCGATCAAGTCGCCTCTGGTTTTGAAATCCTTTAGAATGTACGCTCCAACTAGATTAATAAGTTGGTTATGCCGATAATGCTGGAGGAATGTACCTTCTCCCCTGCGCGTCGTAATTAACCCGAGAAGTTCTAATGCCCGAAGCGCTTCCCGTACGGAGGATCGCCCTACTTGAAGTCGCTCAGACAACTCGCGCTCGGATGGAAGCTTATCTCCCGGTTTTAGTCCGTCTTCTTTAATGATTCGATTAATCTCCAGCAGAATTTCCTGATAGACCTTACGCTGTTCAGGCAAATTTGACACGTCCCTCACCTTGCTTGCTCTTTTATATTTTTCCGCGCCAAAAAAAGGAGGAATACTTCCTCCTTTTTACCATATTGAAAACTGTCACCTATACTTGTATGGCAGCTAGCATGTCTTCTTTCATCTGCTCAATATCGATCTCCCGGCGTGCTACGCCTGTTTCCATAGCGGCTTTAGCTACTGATGCTGCCACATGCGGCGCTACTCTCCGATCAAAGGGAGAAGGAATAATATAGTCAGAAGATAGCTCTGCATCGCTAACCAGTTCAGCGATCGCATTTACAGCAGCCAGCTTCATGGATTCATTAATATCGGTTGCCATGACTTCAAGCGCACCTCGGAAAATTCCAGGGAAGGCCAGTACGTTATTGACCTGATTTGGAAAATCAGAGCGGCCTGTTCCAATGACAGCTGCCCCCGCCTCTTTGGCGACTTCAGGCATAATCTCTGGAATCGGATTGGCCATCGCAAAAATAATCGGATGTTCGTTCATCGAGCGTACCATCTCCGGTGTCAGAGAACCCGCCACCGATACACCGATAAATACGTCAGCTCCATTAAGTACATCCGCCAGCGTACCCTCTATCCGGTGCTGATTGGTAATCCGCGCGATCTCATCCTTAATCGGATTCATGCCAAACGGACGTCCTTCGTAAATGGCTCCTTTGGAATCGCACATGATAACTTCCTTTACACCCATAAAAAGCAGTAGCTTGATGATAGCAATCCCCGCAGCACCTGCACCATTGGCAACAACAGAAATCTCTTCCATCCTCTTGCCAGTAATCTTGAGCGCATTCAAAAGCCCTGCGGCAGTCACAATAGCAGTACCGTGCTGATCATCATGAAATACAGGAATGGATAATTCCTTTTTCAAGCGTTCTTCAATTTCAAAGCAATTCGGAGCAGCAATATCCTCTAAATTGATGCCTCCAAACGTTGGCTCCAAGTATTTGACTGTCTTAATAATCTCCTCTGGATCCTGCGTGTTCAAGCATATCGGAAATGCGTCTACACCTGCAAACGACTTGAAAAGTACGGCTTTTCCTTCCATGACCGGAAGCGCACCTTCAGGACCGATATTGCCAAGTCCTAATACAGCCGAGCCATCGGAAACTACCGCAACCATGTTGCCTTTAGCTGTATACTCATATACTTTGTTCCGATCATCAAAGATGTCTTTACATGGCTCAGCTACTCCCGGTGAATAGGCAAGGCTTAAATCATTGGCATCTTCTAATGCTACCTTGGACTCTACTTGAATTTTCCCTCGGCTTTCCCTGTGAAGCTTCAATGCTTGTTCACGTATATTTGACACTCTTCACACAACTCCTTCTCTCTTTCGACCCCGAATATCGAAGTGGTCTGACCACTTCATTTATTATTACCCCATTATATCAAAAGCGGCCAATCTGTAAACCAGATAAAGGCCGCTTTTGGACGTTTTTTCGTATGAAATTACCGTTTTTTGATAATAACCAAACCTTCTCCCACAATTTTCTCAATATTTCTAACTATTTCACTTTCTGCTCGTACATTGTACTCTTCCGCAAGCTGAACTGATTGTCGTGTGGCAGCATAATAGAGGATCACCGGGCTTTCCCCCGGCTTTTCTCGAAGCGTTCGCTGCAAATGCTGAAGGCGTGCAGCATCCGCCTCAAGGCCGGCTTCTATTTTGATGAATACGATCGGCGAGGGCTTAGGCTCATCCAATACCCCTTCAAGTTCAGCAAGCTCTTTTATCTGATCGGCGATACACTTCACCTCTTCGCCTTTTCGATCTGCCTTGCCTTCCACAGCAAGCAGTCCACCTTTCACCAACACATCGGCAGCATGGTGATACACACCTGGGAATACGACCACTTCAATACGTGATGTCCGGTCCTCAAGCTGCACAAAAGCCATTGGCTGGCCGTTGCGGGTTGTAATGGTACGAACTCCGACCACCATACCGGCAAGATGAATAGCCTGACGATTTTTCATCTGTCCAAGCTGGCTTAAGGGCAGAAACGAAAAGCGTTCGCACACCGCACGGTACGCATCAAGTGGATGGCCTGATAAATACAATCCGAGCAATTCTTTCTCCTGCAGCAGCTTTTCTTTCTGTTGAAAATCAGGACATTCCACTAGAAGAGGCGGTGCTTCATCCGCCATAGTCTTCTCGTCCATAAGAAAATCCATCTGATCGACTTCCTCACGGCGGCGCATTCGCTGAGCCCAATCCAATGCCGCATCCATTCCTTCTAGCAAGGCGGCCCGATTATGAGAAAAAACATCCATCGCACCGCTTTTAATGAGTGCCTCAAGCACGCGACGATTGCAGATGCGCGGGTCAATACGACGACAGAAATCAGCCAGGCTATCAAACGGGCGCTTCTCTCTCTCTTCCAATATACGACGAATCGCCTGTACACCAACGTTTTTAATAGCGGCAAGGCCGAATCGAATGCTTCCATCCTCCACTGTAAAATCCACCGCGCTTCGGTTTACATCAGGACCAAGCACAGGAATGGAACGGCGCTTGCACTCTTCCACATATTCCGCTACTTTTTCCGCATTTCCTTGCGCCATCGTTAATAGTGCAGCCAAAAACGCAACCGGGTGATTGGCTTTCAAATATGCCATATAATACGTAATCATCGCATAGGCAGCACTATGGCTGCGATTATACCCATAATCAGCAAAGCGCACAATCATATCATAGAGCTGATTCGCCAGCTTATTCTCATACCCCTGCGCGGTGGCACCTGCGACAAACTTTTCGCGCTGTTCCTGCAACAACTCC
Source organism: Aneurinibacillus sp. REN35 (assembly GCF_041379945.2). Classification (NCBI taxonomy): domain Bacteria; kingdom Bacillati; phylum Bacillota; class Bacilli; order Caryophanales; family Paenibacillaceae; genus Aneurinibacillus; species Aneurinibacillus baijiui. The sequence continues at coordinate 214,594 of NZ_JBFTXJ020000005.1, forward strand.
CGTTTTTTCTTCGATACAGCACGACGCAGAATATCAGCTTCTCCGAGTGTAAATCCCGCGACGCTAGAAGCGATCTGCATAATCTGCTCCTGATATAAAATAAAGCCATATGTCTCATGTAAAATCGGCTCCAGCACAGGATGAAGATACGTAACCTCCTTCTTCCCGTGCTTGGCTTTCGCAAAGTCTGGAATAAACTCCATCGGGCCAGGTCGAAACAGTGCCAGTACGGCTACAATATCCTCAAATGTCGAAGGTTTTACCTCTCGAAGTACATGGCGCATGCCTGGCGACTCCAACTGAAATACCCCTGCTGTATCCGCTTCAGAGAGCATGCGGTATGTACGCTCATCATCAAGCGGTAGGCTTGATAAATCAATATCGATCTTTTCCTGCTCTCGTACGGCACGAATCGCCTGCTCTAGCAATGTCAAGTTTTTCAGTCCGAGAAAATCCATCTTAAGCAGACCGACCTCCTCTAGCGCTTCCATCGCATATTGCGTTAGCGCATGGCCGTCGTGTCCTTGCTGCAGTGGTACGTATTCGGTGAGCGAATCACGGGAGATCACGACGCCAGCTGCGTGAGTGGAAGCATGGCGCGGCAGACCTTCTACAGCCTGGGCAAGCTGCATCAGCTTCTCTGCCTGTGGATTCTCTTCGATTATCTGGCGCAGTGCTTTGCTTTTCTGCAGCGCCCGCTCTAGCGTAATACCAAGTTCTGAGGGAATTAACTTCGCGATACGATCAACCGACGCAAGCGGAATGTTCAGCGCTCGCCCCACGTCTCTGATAGCTGCACGCGCGGCCATCGTTCCGAAGGTAATAATTTGGGCTACATGATCTCTGCCGTATTTGTTCACCACATACTCAATGACTTCATCGCGGCGCTCATAGCTAAAATCCACATCAATATCCGGCATACTGATTCGCTCCGGGTTTAAAAAGCGTTCAAATAGAAGTTTATGTGCTACCGGATCAATATCCGTAATCTGAAGCACATAAGCAACCAGACTCCCCGCAGCCGAGCCGCGACCAGGGCCTACCGCAATATCCTGCTCACGTGCGTAGCGAATGAAGTCCCATACAATTAAGAAGTAATCTGCAAACCCCATTCGAGAAATAACACCAAGCTCATAAGCAAGGCGCTCTCGTACCACTGTCTCCACCTCGGTGCCGTACCTACGCAAAAGCCCCTCTTCGCATACTTGGCGCAAATACTCATTAGCCTCTCGCCCTTGCGGCAGTGGAAAGACAGGCAAAATCGATTGGCCTAGCATTAGCTCTACATTGCACCTCTCTGCAATACGAACCGTATTCTCAATTGCCTCCGGCAGAAAAATAAACAGCTCGCTCATCTCATCTGCATTCTTCAAATAGTATTCACGCGTCGTATATACCGGACGCTCCGCATCTTCCATCGTCTTTCCTTCTCCGATACAGCGAAGAACATCGAGTACCGGCGCATCCGTTTCATACAAATACCGAACATTATTCGTAGCTACCAACCCGATTCCTGTCATGCGGCTTATATCAGTCATCCGCTGGTTTACTATCTTCTGTTCTTCTAGTAAATGATCCTGAATCTCCAGAAAAAAATTCGTCTCCCCAAATAGTATGCTATATTCTCGTGCAGTCTCTATCGCCTTTTCCATCTGTCCATCGGCAAGCAGCCTGCCTACTTCTCCGTCTCCTGCTCCACTTAACGCAATAATTCCTTCTGTATTGTCGCGCAATTCTTCTTTAGCCAGAAGCGGACGATGCCTGCCTGTAAGATGTGCTTGGGACAAGAGGCGCATCATGTTGCGATATCCCTTCTCATTCTCTGCAAGCAGCACGAGGGTTGAGCCCTTCTCCTCCCGATCCCATTCCCTGTCTGCAGGCTTGGCGGCCACCTGCAGCTGACAGCCTAGAATGGGCCGAATTCCTTCTTCACGACAGGCCTTATAGAAAGGTACAATTCCATACATTGCTGAAGTATCCGTAAGCGCAAGCGCATTCATTCCCAGTTCCTTGGCTCGTTGCACGAGCGGACGAATACGCGCCGTACTCTCCAAAAGGCTGTATTCGCTATGCACATGCAAATGCACAAAAGATCCCGTCTCCATCATCTTCCTCCTGTTCGTATCCTTCCTTTTATTATAACCTGTAGCGCAACATAGAAACAAACGTTCTCTTTTCATATTTTTCTCTTGTCCTTCATATATGTGGACATAAGGTACTTTGAGGAGAGGACGGTGTGCATATGAGTAAAATGTTGATCGGCTACCTGGCAAGCAAAATGTCACTATATTTCTTCATCGCATTCGGAATCGTACTGGGTGGTTCTCTACTGGGCGGCTTGGCAGCCTTTCTTACCAGACAACCGCCTTTTCATACAATGGAAGAACTGGCTCTTAAACTTAAAATTTGGGGCATGGTAGGCGCTCTCGGCGGTACATTCGATTCATTTATGCAAATCGAACGCATTTTTGCAGAAGGGAATATGTCTCCGGTTATTAAGCAAATTATATTTATCGTAAGCGCATTTATTGGTGCCGATACCGGCACACGGCTTATTCGTTGGCTCGTAAATGGGGAAGCATCATGAGAGTGCCTTCTGGCGCCTACTGGCGGCGCTCGATCCGTTTCATTCTTTTATTTGTACTAGGTCTCCTGCTCGGCATGTGCGTTCTTTTATTGCTTGTAGGAGACGAAGTGGACAGGCTGCATGTGAAGATTCGTAAATTAGAGCAGCAAAATGTCGAATATGCAGAAGAAATTCTCGAATACAAAAAACTGGAGCATAATTTGATTCAAAAAGATAAAAAGGTGGTAAAAGATATTGAACTCCATCTTTCGGCAGACGACGAATTTGTGGAAGCTGAACTCAAAAAAAAACTTAGTAAGGACTTATACTTTCTTAGAGGAAAGCCGTTGGATTATGTAGCTGGCTTCCATGAAGGTATTATGGTGATGGTGGCTGAGCGCAAATATACGCTCGACAATCGGATTTATTCGCTCCATCTCTCCACTCTTGTCATCTCACCATCGCTACATCTGCATATCAAAGTACAGGAACAAAGGCCATAGCGTTCTTTTGCTCGCAAATAAAAACAGTTTTTAGTAAAATAATAAGAAAAAGGAGGAATTCGTATGGTCATTAGTCGAAGAGAAATGGCACGTGCCAAAGTCGAAAAATTGAAAAATGGGTTCTCCGCTTTTTCTGAAACACAGGAAGTTACCGATCTAATGGAACGCTACATCAAAGAAGAAAATCTTGATGTCCATGTTGATAAAACCTCATTAGGCTGTTGGTTTATCCCCGCTACTGGCGAGAAGACGCAGCAGGAAATGTAATATACACATAAGCGATGGTATACTCTTTATAGAAGCGGAGTACCATCGCTTTTTCTATGAAAAAAACAGAGGGTGATTGTACTTTTTGAAAAACGATGCGAAAATAGAAACGATATCGCATCGAAGGGAGTTCCTGCATTGACGGCTATTCTCACAGTTATCCTTATCCTTTCTGCTACAGTAGCGCTCTATTACGCCATTACCTGGCGCAGCCAGCCCGGTGTGAAGGCGCGCATTTATCAGTCGCGCATGAATGTCGCTATGGGTATATTTCTGCTTGGCGTCGGATTTAATCAATTGACATTCGACAGGGTTGATACGATTCGTATCATCATCGGTATTGTCTTTCTCCTAATCGGGGGCGTAAATCTGATCATGGGCATTCGCAACTTACGCTACTTCATGAGAATACAAAAGGATCAAGGCGAAAAAAAATAAAGCGGAGCATGTCCGCTTTATTTTTTTAGAACCACGTTCCTTTTCCACTATCTTTCGATAACCTGCGTTGTCATCATCGCCTTTGATACAAGCGTTCCTTGATGGTATACTTCTACTTCCACTTTTCCGAACTTCCGGCTTGCTTCAAGCACACGCGGATGAATCTCAATCGTACTCTCAATCTGTACGGGTTTAAGGAAGTACACGGTAATGTTCTCTGGAACCATGTCACCTTTCTTATACTGTCTAAGCGCATGGCTGCCTGACTCGGATACAAGCGTTGTCAGTACCCCGCTCGAAATATTCCCAAGGTGATTGGTCATCTGCGGAGTTACTTCACCCCGGAAATAAATACCGTTTTCACCTTTAACCTCACGAAAACGATTCATAATCTGATTCGCAAACGTCTCACCCATCTGCGGCTGCTTCTGAATATACTGCAGGGCTTTAAGAACATCCTGGCGTGTAATCACACCTAACAGACGGCGATGATTATCAACAACCGGCAGCATCTCAATGCCTTCCCATACCATCATGTGTGCTGCGGAAGCGACCGAGACGCGAGCCATAACGGTAATTGGATTTTTCGTCATAACCTTCTCAATCGGCATGTCTTGCTCATGTCCGACAATATCCTTCGTTGTTACAACCCCAAGTACCTTCATGCTCTCATCCACTACGGGAAAACGCCCGTGTCCAATCGTCTCGACAAACCGGTGCCAATCCCCAATAGTATGATTGCTGTTTAGATAGTACGCATCCTTTAACGGGATCAAAATATCTTCAACCATCATAATTTCTTTCTTAATTAACCGGTCATCAATTGCACGGTTAATCAGCGTAGCTACCGTAAATGAATCATAACTGCTGGAGATGATCGGCATCTGCAGCTCATCAGCCAGCTTCTTCACTTCCTCGCTCGTATCAAATCCGCCGGTAATAAGTACTGCTGCCCCATGCTGCAGGGAAAGCTTATGGGCTTGATAGCGGTTGCCTACAATCAATAAGCTGCCCGCTTCCACATACCGCATCATCGCTTCAAGCTTCATCGCGCCAATAACGAATTTATTCAATGTTTTGTGCAAGCCTTCCCGACCGCCAAGCACATGTCCATCTACGATGTTAACAACTTCAGCAAACGTCAGTCTCTCAATGTTTTGCTTTTTCTTCTTTTCAATACGCACAGTGCCAACCCGCTCGATGGTACTCACCATCCCCTGGGCTTCAGCGTCTTTGATTGCGCGATATGCCGTACCTTCGCTCACTTCAAGTTCCTTCGCTACTTGGCGAACTGAAATCTTGCTTCCAACTTCTAATTCCTCAATATGTTGTAGAATCTGCTCATGTTTTGTAGCCATAGCTTCACCTTCTCCGAAAAAATTGGAGGTTAGAGCCGCCTGCTCTCTATCTCTTCCATGTCTTGTCCTTGTTCTTTATTATGCCACCTTTACACCAATTTCACTTCATAAAAGCGGCCTGTATTATTCTGTATTAGTTTCATTATACTTTGTTATTATAACAATCACAAACAGAAAATAAGCCACCATAACTCGGCGGCTTATCCTGTACTTATTCAAAATCTGCTCGTGTTCTCTCCCTTTGTCTCTCGCGTTCCTCAATCTGAGGCGGCGCCGTGTCCCCTTCCTCTCTTGCACCGATAATCTGGTACAGAAGAGCACCGATAATCAGCAGAGCAAAAGCAAGCCAAACCGCGCTAAATACGAACGCATCGGTGTGAGCAGAAAGAATAGGAAGACGCGGCAACCCATAGAGAACAAGCAAAAAAGCAAAAATAAGATAACTAATGTTACGGAACGGACGCCTCATATGCATTCACCTCGTCATACTGAAATAAATAAGCTTGTACAGTATATGCAAGAGGGGACACGCTCAGACTCACTACTATCTTACTCCTCAAATCGAGCGCGCATCTGTGCCGGATGGGCAGCAACGCAGCGGAAAATCTTCATACCCCGATCCACAAACTTCGCTTCATATTCGGTCATGACATTTCCTTCGACAGCATCGCTGTTATGAAGATCAAATGTAATCTCCTTAAGCAAAAACAACTCATGTGCAAATTCATTTAGACTAAATTCAAATAAACCTTCGTTATCGGTTTTTAGCTGAATCACACCACTCGGCTTTAGCAGTTTCCGGTATTTCTCTAAGAATTCACGGTACGTCAACCGGCGCTTAAAATGCCGCTTCTTCGGCCATGGATCACTGAAATTAAGATAGAACTTGTCCACTTCTTCCGGTGCAAAGTACTTCTCGATATCCTGAATGTTTATCCAAAGAAATGCGATATTACTAAGCCCTTTTGCTTCTGCTTTATGCACCGCTTTAATCAATACTTCCTCATACAGCTCAACACCGAAATAGTTGATGTCTGGATTTTGCTCGGCAAGCGTCGTGATAAAGTTGCCCTTTCCTGTACCAAGCTCAACATGAATCGGATTGTTATTTCCAAAGAATGTGTGCCATTTTCCTCTGTATTCCTCACCGTCTAACGGAATAAGCTTTGGATATGTCTCCATAGCCTCCCGCACACCCGGTTTTTTACGTAAGCGCATGTTATCGATCACCTGTTTATTTCAAGATTTTTCACACTGATATTAATCTTACGCGCTGGGATTCGAAGATGCAACCGCAAAAAAAGAGAGCAGCCTGATCGGCTGCTCCAACACAAGAGGTATATAAAAAGGGGGTTTTTCATCACATCTTTAAGATACTCTATCAATATTACACAGGTATTACAAAACTATTACTAAACTATTATATTTCAAACTCATCACCCACATTCATCACCCGACCTGCAAGGCCCTTTCTTTCTAATTCCTGCACGAATGCGCTTGCATCCTGTTCAATAGCAGGGAATGTATTATAATGCACAGGTACCGTAAGCTTCGCGCCAACCCATTCAGACGCCTGCAGCGCATCCTCCGGTCCCATCGTATAGTTATCGCCAATCGGCACAAACGCTACATCGATGCGGTTGCGCTCTCCGATCATTTTTAGATCGCTAAATAGGCCGGTATCTCCGAGATGATAAAGTGTCTTGTCCTCTATTGTCACAAGGAAGCCACCCGGCATCCCCGCATATACAATCTTCTGCTCCTCATCAAGTACGATACTTGAGCTGTGAAATGCCTGGGTCATTTTCACTTTTCCAAAATCAAATGTATACGCTCCGCCTAAATTCATCGCATGCGCCTTAACTCCCTGCCATCCCATATATGTCGCCAACTCATGCGTGGCGATTATGGTCGCATCATTTTGCTTGGCAATGGCAAGCGCATCGCCAATGTGATCTCCATGACCGTGCGTTAAGAGAACGTATTGAACCTTAATATCTTCCGGCTTTGCTTTTGCTAAGCTGTTTCCCGTTAGAAACGGATCAATAATCAGCGATGTACCTTGGTTTGAAACTTGCACACAAGAATGTCCATGATACGTAATTTTCATACTTCATCCTCCATTCATTGCTTCATTGCTTCATCCTCTTCTATTGTATCAGCCTACTAAGACGTAAACAAATAGATAACGGGAAGACTCACGCTCTCAAACATTTACTCATAAGATAAAGGGATGATACACGCATACAGGAAGGAGGGGGCGAGCGATGACACAACATTATACGCGGATTCAACGCACAGCCGATACAGCTTTTTCTTCCGGAATCGATTTACAGCTCCCAGCTTCCTTTGCCAAAGCTTACGGGATTTCCGGCACACGCTCACTTGAACTCGTCTATGGCCTGCAGAAAGCTGTGGTAGACTTCGAGGTCGCTGCTACCAGTTCAGCGATACGTATCCGGGATTCCCTGGCACGCAGGCTTCATCTGCTCGATGATGATCTGACGTACGGTTTTCATTTTCACCCCGAGACCCGAACATTGTTAGTCGGCCCACTAGTCGGCGCTCTCATTTATCGAATGTCTCCTACAGAAGAAGGACCGTTCGGCAGCATTACCAATTTCTGCAGAGAGCTGACGGAAGCTTGCCGAAAACGGGGCGGGCTCGGCTTTATCTTCACGCTTGAACAAGTGTCCCAGGAAAATGACACCGTGGAGGGCTGGACTTACCGCAACCAGCAGTGGATCAGACGATATTTCCCCCTTCCCAAATGCATCTATAATCGAATTGGATCACGCCGAATTGAAGAAAAAGCCGACACACAGGAGAGGATTTCAATACTAAAAGAAAAAGGCGCGCTGTTCTTCAATGAGCAATTCCTCGACAAATGGCAGATTTACCAGCGGTTGTCTCTTCTTCCGGAGGCAGCATCCTTTTCTCCTTATACCGAACTTTATAAGGGTGCTGCATCCTTGACTGACATCTTACAGCATTATCCTTATCTGTATTTGAAGCCGTCTAGCGGAAGCCTCGGTCGCGGCATCATCCGCATTGTACGCACGAAAGACGGCTATGTCTGTCAATATGATTCATTGAACGGTACGGTTACGCGCCGCTATGCTACGTTCGGTCCAATGCATCAGATGCTGCGCTCCCGCATCGGAAAACAGCCTTATTTAATGCAGCAGGGTCTGCATCTTGTCAAGCTTCGCGGGGGAATTGTCGATTTTCGGGCACTTGTGCAAAAAAACAAACAGGGGGAATGGAGCATCACTTCTATCGTAGGGCGCAGCGCACCGACCAGCAGCAGCATTGTTTCTAATGTAGCGCGCGGCGGCACCATGCTGTCTCTACAACGGACACTAACGGCAGTAGGGTTTCCGCCGATTGCCTGCAAGACAATCGCCGCTTCCGTCCGAGAGCATGCGCTTCTGATTGCCCGTCTCTTTGAACAATCGATAGAAGGCCATTATGCTGAACTTGGGATTGACCTTGGCATCGACAAAAACGGAAAAGTATGGCTCCTTGAGATTAACTCCAAGCCCTCTAAAACAAACAATGCATTGGCGAATGCCAGCAAAGGGCCGCGTCCTTCTGTCATTCGACTGGTTGACTACTGTTTTTGGCGCAGCGGCTATCAAGCTGCCGCCGTGCAAAAAACTCCGAAAATCAAGCGTCGTACAAGAAGGAGGTCATCACCATGAAAAAAAGGGGATCGGGCTATTTAGCCATCTTGGCCACTCCGAGCGCGAAATATAAACCCTTTCCGGAAAAATCTTTTTATGCGTTTATGACTCAAGCGGGGAGACGTATCGGGCTGCCCGTCTATGTTATTTTACCTACACATATTAATTTTGCGACCAAAACCGTCGTCGCATATCGGTATACCCCCGAAAAAACATGGGTACGAGTTCGCATGCCATTTCCGGCAATGGTATATGATCGGCTATCCAATCGCGCAAAATACGCCAAACAAATAAAAGGCCTAAAAGAAGAACCTTCCATTACATTTCTCGGACATGTGTTGGGCGATAAGCTCAAAAACCATAATCATTTGATTCAACACCCCGAGATTGCCGCCCATATGCCGCCTACAGAACTGATTACATCCATGCAGGTTGTAAAGACCCTGCTCGATCAATATGACTCCGTAATTGTAAAGCCGATGCGCAATTCACTTGGAATCGGAGTCATGAAGATTACCTCCAACGATCGACTGCATCGTGTAGAAGGACGGGATTTCAAAAACAAAATCTTTCACCGGGTTTTCCCTAACCGCAATGCCCTTCTCTTATGGCTTCGCAATCAATTTACCGCAAAAATGATTGCCCAGCCTTATCTTACACTTCATACTCCTGAAGGTGTTCCTTTTGATATACGGGTGCTCGTACAAAAAAACGGAAAAGGCGAATGGAAGGAAACCGGTCGGGCCATTCGGGCGGGCGTGCCTGAAGGACTTACATCCAACCTATGCGGAGGCGGAAAAGCACATGAATGCGATGCGTTCCTGCGCCAGCATTTTAGTGAGGAACAGCTTGTCGTTATCTACCAAGACATGGATACGATCATTAAGGAGCTTCCAGCTTTTCTTGAACACAGACACGGACGCCTCGTTGAACTTGGAATTGACATTGGAATTGATCGTGAGGGAAAGGTGTGGCTCATTGAGGTGAATTCCAAGCCAGGGCGCGCATCATTCCGTCGAATTGAAGGCGGCAAATATTATCGTGATGTACGGCTCAATCCTCTTCGCTATGCACACTATCTGGCAAAACATATAGGAGATGGACGGCAAGGGTCGGTGACAATATGAGCAAACTTGCGACCGGATGGGTGTCGATCCATCCATTGCAGCATACATGGCGGCTCCATCTCTCTGGAAAAAACACACCACGTGCGCTGCGAACCCGAAAGAAATTAGCCCTGCAATTCGGAACCTGGAAGAAAACGCTGCTTGTCACACATAAGCGGCCTGAGCCTAATGTTATTAGAGCGAAAGTACGCATTCGCAGGCAAAAGAACCGCTTATCGATCGGTCCTTTCATCGGTATCCTTACCGTAGCAGGCGGTGGACTCTTCCGGGGAGTACAGAGCAATTTCATTGATATTATTGAAGCGGGCCGGAAATGGGGCGCATTTGTCTATGTTGTACCCATTGAGAATATCAACTGGCAATCACGTACCGTACAGGGCTATCTCTTCCACAAAAAAGAAAAGAGATGGATTAAGGAACATCTCCCTCTGCCGCATGTTCTATACAATCGCATTCCCAATCGAGCCTACGAGGAAAAGGAGCATGTGAAGGCGGCTCTTGAGCAGCTAAGCGAGCTACGTGACATACGATTATACAATCCACAATTCTTCAACAAACAAAAGCTGTATGCCACACTGCAAAAAGACGCCGACGTAGCGCCGTATCTTCCACAGACCATAACGCTCACAGCAAAAAACGCGCTCTACGAGATGTTGGCAGCCTATCCATTCGTATATGTTAAGCCGGTTCAAGGCATGGCAGGCCAAGGCATTTATCGCATTCAAAAAAGAGCCGAGGGCGGATTTCTTTTAAAATATCAACAGCAGCAAAAGACGATAAGCAAGTCATTTTCTTCAAAAGAAGATATCTGGAAATATATCTCTCCCCGTCTCACACAGCCCTACATCGTACAGCAGGGAATCGATCTGGCGACCTTTGAGAACAAGCTTTTTGATATTCGCCTTCTGGCACAAAAAAACGGGCATGGCGTATGGGACGTAACCGGAATAGGAATCCGGCTAGCCGGTTCCGGTAAAATCACAACACATGTACCATGGGGCGGCTCCGTTCAAGCACCGGAAGACATCCTAATGACCGCATTTCCCCATATCTCACATGAGTTTATGCTTGCATCCGTACGTCACATGGCTCTCAGCATTGCCCGATCCCTAGAAAAAGAATGGCCTACGCTTGGAGAGGTATCGATGGATATCGGAATCGATAAACATGCTAAGATCTGGTTTATCGAGGCCAATGCCAAACCAGGCAAATTCGACGAGCCTCATATCCGCAGGCTGTCCCTTCAACGCATTGTAGAATACGCTCAGCACCAAGCAAATTTTAGCGAGCTCGGAGAGAAGCGGTATGCACGTCCATGAACTTTCTCCAACTATCTTTGGACGTACGCGCGACAAATTCATTCGTTTTGCTCATCATCATGGCAGCCGCCGCATTACAGGGCAGGCAATCCGTTGGCTGCGCGAAGTACCTGAAGATATGTTTATGCAGCAAGGAAATATTATCCTTGCTGCTATTCAAAATAAAAAACTGCTCGGACTTCTCGCCGTCTGCGAGTACGGTATAACAGAATCCTTTCTCATTGTTCACAAAGATGCACGACGTAATGGAGTCGGCAGCTTGTTAACGGCAGAAGGGATCAAGAGAATGGGCAAACTATATGTACGTGTAGCGGCCGACAATGAACCCAGCCTGAAGACTTGTTTTGCCGTTGGCATGGTGGCCTTCGCCTGTTTTCGCGGCGTTACCGATAAACCGACACTCTGGCTTGCAGCGGGAGATTGGAGCAGAGAAGATGTGGGGAGCATATGACTATAGATCAACCGCTTATCGGTGTACTTACACACCGCAACAAGGACTTTATTGCCGGGAAAAATTATCTTACCCGCCTGGCCATCGTTGCCGCAGCCTATCACTGTCAGCTTGTTGCCTACTCTCCGATAGATATAGATGAATCACTCGGTATCGTCAGAGGTTTTTCCTATAACATAAAAGAAAAAATATGGAGAAGAACAAAAACACGCTTACCCGATATCGTATACGATCGCTTTAGCAATATGACACCGGATATATTTAAAAAATATGCCGCGTACCGCAGCGCAAGCCGTCTTACTTACTTAAACAATCGGTTTGCACATAAATGGAATGCGCACCGTTTCTTCCATCGAAATCCAGAGCTTGTACCCTATCTGCCCGATACAGCTCTTATGCAATCAGGTGCGTTGCAACGAATGACTCGCAAACATCCCACTCTCTACATGAAACCTGTCAACGGCTCCGGCGGAAAAGGAATTATGCGTATTCGCCGTACCGGAAACACATTTGAGATGATCGGTCGAGACCGCAGCGGATGCATTATCCGCAATAAGATCGGGAGTCTATCCGCAGCGGAACGCTTCCTAACTTTATGGTGCCAAAAACAAGGGCGTACATTCATCATTCAGCAGGGACTTGATCTTACCCTCCTCCCTGGAAGTATTTGCGACAGCCGGATTCTCGTACAAAAGGATGAAGAAGAGAAGTGGAATGTGACAGGAATGGTTGGCAAGAAATCACCAGAGGCCTTTGTCACATCCAATCTGCAAAGCGGAGGACATGCGATTCCGCTTGAAGAATTACTGGCCTGTCACTTTTCTGCCCATAATACGGAAGAAATTATGAAAGAGATCAAGAATGTTAGTCTTTTGCTGCCCCGGTATATCGAATCAAAGTTCGGTCACTTCATAGAATTTGGTATTGATATTGGGATTGATACAAAAGGCCGTATTTGGATTATTGAGGTGAATACCAAGCCAAACCGGGAACTATTCCGACTCTCTGGTCAAGAGAAGGTATATCTCAGCGCAATCGAAATGCCTATACGTGTTGCCGCCTCTCGTTTGAATGCGATAAAAAAATGATAAGATACTCCTGCATAAATAGCCTTTGTTCTCTGCTTAAGAGAACAAAGGCTTTATATCTTTTGTCACTGATATACATAATGCGGATGGCTTTCCATTTATCACATAATGTTTGGTCTCTATATTTACGTTACCGTATAGACAGCACCAAAAAACAGGCCAAATCCGGACTTCATACGAAACCGGAACGGGGGAACCAGGCATTCTAGGGGTGAAATCACGCACAACGCGTGGTCGGGGAACCTTTCAACCGAACCCGTCAGCTAACCTCGTCGGCTAGAAGAGAGGGAGAAACGAGATGAAAAAAAGAAATAAAGCGTTTACAACCGGAGTGCTTGCAGCAAGCATGTTATTGGGCGGATTGGCTTTTGAACCGGGACAAGCTGAAGCAGCCACTGCGAGCGCGCAGTTTGGACAAACCATCAGCGTAGCAACTGCTGATCGTGTCATCGACAATATTATCAGCACCGGAAAAAGCCTAGAAGGTGTGGCACAATACAGCCATAACTATGTTCCGGGAAAATATATGGATTGCTCACAATTTATGTACTATATCTTCCAAAAGAACAGCATTGATATTCACACGCGTGATGATGATCGCCAAGTAAACCTTGGAAGCTATGTTCCAAAAAGCCAAATCAAAAAAGGGGATCTTATCTTCTATAGCACAAAGGCAGACAAATGGGATATTACACATGTAAGCATGTACATCGGAGACGGTAAAGTTCTTCATATGGCCAATACAAAATCTGATGTCACAATCAGCAATTTGAATAGCTCTTGGCATCAAGATAACTATGTAACGGCACGCCGTATCATTAAATAAGCATCATAAAATAAAAGCGAGGCTGACCCATAAAAAATGGGAAGGCCCCGCTTTATTCAGGTTGCATGTGCATACCGTTGAAAATATCCAATGATGTCTTCTATATTCTCTGTAAGCGTCCAGCCTTTTTGTATCAGGATGTTTCTATGTTCACGATGAAAGGGCTCCGCTTCATCACGAATCGTTCGCTGCCAATCGGATAGCTTTTTGCGTTCTTCTGTAGAAAGACGCTCTTCAATTGCACTGCAAATAAACGAACGACAAATGCTTGTTTTATATTGCGGTGCAAGTCCGCATCCTTTTCCATCGACAAAAAACTGACAAACCGCATATGCCAGACGCTCATCCACCGCTCTATACATTGTGCGCGGAGACTGTCTTAATTGGTCATACCGCTGCGCAGGAGATTTACTCTCCCCTTCTGCTTGCTTATAGAACAGCGGATGGATTGTAGCACCTGCGACGATCTCATACGCGTGTACCACATTCATTGGGTTTTCGTATATTTGTTTCAGGAAAAAATCAGTGGCATCTGCCGCAATCATCTTATAGATCTCAAATAAGGTAAATACAGGCTCATATGCACAGCAGCCAATATGGAGCAGCTCCGGTGAACGCCGCTGAAAATGCGGCTCCGGACAAGCCCGACATACACCCGAAAGCAGTTGCTTGCTTTTCTCATCCCACCATAAAGTATTCTCTTCCATATTCTCATCCTTACTTACTATACTTTCCTAACGGTGTCTTCTTTCTCTTATACTTTATCGTACAAAACCTTCATTGAAAATAATACTTTACAAACAAACTATCAATCCTGTATTCTAATGGGGTTACTTTATTACGGAAAAGCGGACAAGCAGTTATGCAATAAATTTTTTTTGGAGGGAATCGAACGTGCGCGAAGAAACTTCACATCATTTTTTTACCAAAGCCGAAGCATTCGTTACAACGATTATACTGCTTAGCATTATCGGCTTATTTATTATTAAGCTAGAAGCGCCGCCCCATGTTCCGCTTCTACTCTGTACGCTTCTGCTCATCCTCATCGGCTTCCTGAAGAAAGCTTCATGGAAAGAGATGGAGCAGGGAATCATCGACGGCGTGCGACCCGGCCTTATTCCTATTTTTATTTTTCTTCTAATCGGAGCGCTCATCGGTGTCTGGATGGTGAGCGGCACCGTCCCAACAATGATGATGTACGGCTTTACTATTTTATCGGCTGATTACTTTTTGCCTGCTGCGCTTCTGATTGCGGCAATTGTCGGCACTTGTATCGGCAGCTCGCTTACGACAGCAGCTACGATTGGTGTAGCACTTATGGGGATGGGGAGTGTGATGGGGATCAGTCCAGCGCTTGTAGCAGGTGCTGTTATCTCCGGTGCTTTTTTCGGTGATAAAATGTCTCCGTTATCTGATACGACGAACCTGGCTCCGACCATTGCACGCATTGATCTATTTACACATATTCGCCATATGACATGGACAACTGTGCCAGCGCTTGTCATTTCTTTGCTTATCTTCTTCTTTATTGGCAGCGGGCAGACGGCGCCCCAGTCTGCCGCCCAAGTAGAGAGCCTGCGACAAGCTCTGCAAGCGCATAGCGTGATCCATCCGGCTGCACTGATTCCGCCGCTCCTGCTTCTTGTGCTTGCCTTGCGGCGTATTCCCGCTATTCCTACATTAATGGCAGGCATCCTATCGGGAATTGTGATTGCTTTCTGGCTGTATCCGGGAATGACAGCAGGACAGATGGCAGCCATTCTGCAGAACGGATTCGTCTCCAAGTCAGGCATAGAGGCGGTCGACTCGCTGCTTACACGCGGCGGCATGCAGAGCATGATGTTCTCTGTTTCGCTCATTTTCTTATCGCTAAGCATGGGCGGCTTGCTATACCGCCTGGGCATTATCAATAGATTAATGGAGATGATTCACAGTTTCATCGAAACTCGTGGACGGCTGATCGCTTCCACCGCTCTCTCCTCCATCGGCATAAATGTACTGCTTGGAGAACAGTATCTATCCATTATTCTGCCTGGAAATGCCTTCGTGCAACAGTATGAGAAGCTTGGACTGGCGCGCAAGAATCTATCACGTGTGCTCGAAGATGCCGGCACAGTCGTCAATCCGCTTGTACCGTGGAGCGTATGCGGTGTATTCCTTACCGGAGTACTTGGGGTCTCTACGATGGAATATCTTCCGTTCGCCTTCTTCTGCCTGCTCTCTCCATTGCTGACCCTGGTGCTCGGTTTTACCGGCATCGGTGTACCGAAAGAACAAGAAGTTCATGTGAAATAACTCATCTTCCGCGTGTAGAGAAACCGATGGTTTTTCTACACGCCTTTTATATCCTGGCAATTTTCTTATTGTGGCTTCAAGCGAATGATCTTATCGTCTCCCGGGCGCTCCTGCCCTCGGCCATCCCGATTATTCGTCAGTATATAGAGCGAACCGTCAGCCCCTTCGACAATGTCACGAATACGACCATATCGGTCCGGAAAAAGCGCATGCAAAGAAACAATTGTAGGCTGCTTCTCCTCTCCCATATCCGCCTTCCATACTTGTTGACCGCGCAGATTGGCCGCAAGCAGTTGATTCTTCCAGGGGCCTTGACTGATAAAGCTTAAGCCAGATGGCGCCCACGTATCTTCTCCGCTATGCATAAGCGGCGGCTCCATTCCTTCCTGACGCTCATCGCCTTCAATGACCGGCCACCCGTAATTCGCCCCTGCTTTGATTATATTTAATTCATCATGTGCAGATTGACCATGTTCTACACTGTACATCTGTCCCGTTTGCGGATGCCATGCTAAGCCCTGGGGATTTCGATGACCATAGCTATAGACGGGAGATGCCGGGTCAGGATTGTCCTGTGGAATAGTCCCGTCCGAGCGAATACGAAGGATCTTTCCTGCCAGATCTTCTCGTTGCTGCGACCGCTCCCGATCAAGCGCATCACCTGTTGTAATATAGAGCATACCATCAGGTCCGAAGCGGAGCCGCCCCCCATTGTGATTCCCATTTCCTGGAATATGGTCAAGCAGGACTTTATCAATCTTGGCACGGTTGTTTCTCTCTACAAGCCGAAGCACTCGGTTCTTAATCTGACCATTTTGTTCATATGAATGGTACACATACAGATAATGATTCTCTGCAAACTTCGGATCAAGAGCAAGTCCTAGCAATCCGCCTTCCCCCTGCTCTACAAACGGCGGCGGAAGGGATAGCACCGGCTCTGTAAGCAGCACTCCCTCTCGTATCACGCGCAGCGTTCCCGGACGTTCCGTAAAAAACATCCTTCCATCCGGTGCAAGCGCCAGCGCCCACGGCACTTGGAGCCCTTCGATAAACACCTCCGGACGATAAGGAATATCCGCTGCCGCAAGTGGTACGGCCTTTTGTACAAGTGGGCGTTCGGCAGGCTGGGAATGTTCCGCTTCCTTTTGTGGAGGTGAAGCGGGAGCTCCCTCTTTGTCCGGCGAGCAGCCAGCAGCACCTCCGACCACACTCAGGCACAGCACCCCTGCAATCAACAGTCGTCCCGCATACCGTTTCATTTCTCTTCCCCTTCCGTCTTTTCTTACTTCAGCGTCACAAGAAAAGCTTCCAAGCGGGTCAAACCTTCTTCTAGAATGTCCATCGCATACGCGTAAGAGATACGAATATATCCTTCACCATACGAGGAGAATGCATCACCCGGCACCACCGCCACACGCTGCTCCTCAAGCAGACGCGAAGCAAAAGCAAAAGAAGAGAGGCCAAATTGTGAGATGGAGGGAAGGATATAGAAGGCACCATCCGGCTTAATAACATCAAGCCCCATGGCAGTAAGGCGCTCATATACGTATGTACGGCGCCGATCATACTCTCCTTTCATCGCTTCCGCATCGTCTATCCCTTCCGTTACCGCTTCAAGTGCCGCATATTGGCTAATCGAGCTTGCACACGTAGCATTATACTGATGAACCTTCACCATCTGTTCCGTTATGTATGCAGGAGCAAACGTAAAACCAATCCGCCATCCGGTCATAGAATGTGATTTTGATAATCCGTTAATCACGATGGTCTTATCCCGCATAAAAGGCAGTGCCGCAATAGAGCGGTGTTCCCCTTCATAAATAAGTTCGCTGTAAATCTCATCGGAAATAACAAAAATTTCTTTGTCCGCAAGCAGCGATGCAATCTCTTTCACTTCATTCTGACCAAGCGTACATCCGGTTGGATTGGATGGATACGGAAGGATGACACAGCGGGTCTTTGCGGTGATTTTTTCTTCGATCAGAGCGGCTGTCATCTTAAATCCGGTATGTCGGGTGTCTACATATACAGGTACCGCACCACACAGCCGAATAATCGGCTCATACCCCGGATAGACAGGTCCCGGCAGAATCACTTCACTTCCTTCTTCTAGAATGGTGCGAAGCGCAATATCGATCGCTTCGCTCGCCCCATTCGTTACGATAATCTCTGCGGCTGCATCGTAGCGCAGGCCGTACTTCTTCTCCATAAATGTACTAACAGCCTCCCGCAACTGCGGCAAACCAGCATTTGGAGTATATGTTGTGTGATTCTGTTCAATCGCTCGTTTGCCCGCCTCTTTAATATGCTCCGGCGTAGCAAAGTCCGGCTGTCCAATCGTTAGTGAAATCGCGTCATCATACTGCTGGACGAGATTAAAGAATCTGCGGATGCCGGAAATTTGAATGTCGCGTACCCTTGTATTAAGTAAATGCTGCATATGTCTCGTTCTTCCTTTCTCCTTATAAAACATGGCCTCTTTTTGTAAAGTATAGCACGATTTTTACAGAAGAATGGCCGCTATTGGACTTTTGCAGAAACAACTCCTTTCATTGATAGCAGCTTCTCGACAATATCTTGATGATTGTAGCCCGGCGGAAACGAAACGAGAACAAATGTCGTAACCCCTTGTTCGGTTTCATCCATAGAAATATCTTTAATTGTAATACCCGTCTCTTCCAAAAGTGCGGTAACACGAGTCAGCATCTGTTGCTCAGGCAATGCAACATAGGAGAGCTGGTATAATGACTTATTCATATGTTTTTTTAAAGGCGGCAGTCCAACCATACATAGAACAACGACAATAACGGTGACGATGGAGACAAAATATTGACCTCCACCAATCGCAAAGCCGATAATCATCGCAAGCAGCAGCATAGCCGCTGTAGAATACCCGCTAATGGTAAACTTATCGCTGCGGAATACGATGCCCGCCGCCAGAAAACCGCCGATTCCGCCGCCTACTTGCGCCGCTAACCGAGCAGGATCAAATCGCACATTGTCACGGTCAATAAATTCATCAAAACCATACAATGATAGCCACATGAGCAGACACCCGGACACGGCAACAAGAATATGCGTCTTTAATCCCGCGAATTTATTTTTTCGCTCGCGTTCCCATCCAAGCAATCCGCCTAGTACTACAGCAAGCAGCAAGCGAAACAAAAAGACGAGATTCCGCCCCCAGTTTATATTCAGGTCAACTTCCATCTCTTTGCCTCCTATACACAGGTATACACAGCAAACGATTTGCTACCTTGCTCTTACCACCTGCGCTCGCTTTTGAGCAATCATGCAAGCATTCCCTCCGTCTTTAGCTGTTCAAGTACCTTTATATCCGTAGGAAATGCGAGTACAGGCAACGTATCATATGAAAAAAATGCCACATCCATCAAATCATCCGCCGCCGCAAGTATACCGCCCTCCTCTTCTGCAAGAAACCATATTCCTACCGTGTGCTGATGCGGATTATGAAAATTGGAATGCACCGCATAGACACGCTGCACAGCAATGGTAAGTCCTGTTTCTTCGTAGAATTCGCGCCGCAACGCATCATGCACATCCTCATCCCACTCTACATAGCCACAGGGAATGCACCACTGACCTTCATAGCTGCCCTGGCGTTGTCCCAGAAGGATCTTGCCATCCCTCATGATAATAGCGGCAACTCCTACAGCGGGATTTTGGTAGAAGATATAGCCGCAGACCGTACAATACGGCTTGCTTGTTTCCTTTTTTTCATTTAATGCAAGCGCTCCCCCACATTTGGGACAATGATGATATCGCATATTTTTCTCCTTTTTCATGTAGTATACCTGATTCCCCAATTTCAGACGCATACTGTGTTATATAAAGAAAAAGGTGACGATACCCGCTTTCCTTGTCGGAAAACGCAGGCATCCGTCACCTCTTGCTTCATTACATTACTACACCATTTTATTTGTCAGCGTACCCAATTTTTCAATCTCAACCGTCACTTCATCTCCGGCTTTCAGCCACTCTCTTTTTTCTTCCGGCAGCCCCATAATCACGCCCTCCGGTGTCCCTGTTAAAATTACATCTCCTGGATACAGCGTCATATGCTCGGAAATATAGCTAATAATCTCATCACAGCGGAAAATCATATCGGACGTGTTCGAATTCTGGCGCACGTCTCCATTCACAATGGTTTTCACCTGCAATTGATTCGGATCTCCCACCTCATCTGCTGTTACAAGGTACGGGCCAATCGGGCTGAAATCATCGCATGTTTTGCCAAGCAGCCACTGGGAGCTTTTAAATTGCAAATCACGGGCCGACAAATCATTCGCATTACAATAACCATACACATACGAAAGTGCGTCTTCGCGCTTTACGTTCTTTGCTTCTTTGCCAATGACAATGGCTAACTCCACCTCATAATCAACCTGCGTTGATTTCTCCGGTAGTTTTACATTCTGTCCATGTCCTGTAAGCGTGTTGCTGAATTTGCTGAACAGAAGCGGAGCTTCTGGCGGCGCCATGTTCGATTCTTCGGCATGCTTCTTATAGTTCAGACCGACACAAATAATTTTTGAAGGTTCCGGTACGCACGGACCGAATCTAAGCGACTCTTCGCTCACAAAACAATCGCTGCCGTTTTGCAGTGCTTCATCGACCAATTGTTCTAGTGCGCACTTTCCACTTGCCCCCTGTTCAATCAATGTTTTTACTGAGACAGGAACATTGTCCGCTTTTGCTTGGGCAAGTGCAGCTTCCACATCAAGAATGCCCTTTTGCGTTTTTACCCCTAGGCCCCATTTTCCTTCTTTCTCGAAAACTACTGTAATCATGGTGCGCCTCCTACTATACGTAATGTAAATATACTAGTTTTGTCGTCGTTCCCTGCTGCCTATGCTTTAACAAACACCGTTTTAATAGAGGTAAAAAACTCTATTGCAGCCTGACCCTGCTCACGGGAATGCGAGCTGGATTGCTTCATCCCTCCGAACGGAGCCTGTAATTCAACCCCTGCTGTTTCGGCATTAATCCGCACAAGCCCAGCCTCCATTTCGTTAATAAAAGCAAGCATGCTGCCAATATTCGTTGTATAAATAGAAGCACTTAGTCCGAATTCCACATCATTTGCCAGCTGGAGCGCTTCTTCGATTGTCTGCACCTTAATTAATGCCAGAACCGGACCAAAGATTTCTTCCTGTGCAATAATCATATCATTTGTGACATCTTCAAACACTGTCGGCTGCACATAAAAACCATGCTCGGCATCATTTTCCGTATATCTTTCACCGCCCCAGAGCAGCGCAGCCCCCTCCTGCTTCCCTTTTTCGATATAGGAAAGGACGGTATTCAGTTGATTTTCACTCGCGCAAGGTCCCATCCAGGTTTCCCCAAGCATTCCGTTGCCGACCTTTATCTCTTTTACTTTGGCTACCAGCTTTTCTTTGAATGCATCATAGACTTCAGCCTCAACGAACACGCGGCTTGTTGCGGTGCATTTCTGCCCCGTAGAACGCAGGCCGCCGCTAATGGTTCCTTCTACCGCGAGATCAAGATCGGCGTCTTTTGCAATAATGACAGGGTTTTTTCCTCCCATCTCAAGCTGATACTTCGCGCCACGGGCAAGCGCTCCCTGGCCAACTCTTTTTCCGACAGCATTGGAGCCGGTAAATGTAATGCCATTAATGTCCGGATGTTCAATTATTCCCTCACCGATAACAGAGCCTTTACCGGTTACCATATTTACAACACCTGCTGGAATCCCGGCTTCATTCATGCATTCAATAATTTTAGCAGCCGTAACCGCTGCCTCCTGTGCCGGTTTAAGAACAACCGCATTTCCATAGATCAGGGCGGGTGCCATTTTCCAGACTGGAATCGCTACCGGAAAGTTCCATGGAGAGATCACACCGACAACACCGAGCGGTACGCGTGTTGTAAACATGAGCGCTTCGCTGTCTGTAGAAGGAATCACATCGCCAACCTTTCGCATCCCTTCCCCCGCATAGTAACGAAGAATGGCAATGCCGCGAGCCGTTTCTCCTTTTGCCTCAGGAAATGTTTTTCCCATTTCTTTCGTCATCGTTTCTGCAATTTCGTCAAGGCGGCTTTCCATAACATTCGCTACTTTATAAAGGTAATCCCCCCGTGCCGCACCGGAAAGCTTACGCCATGCCACCTGGGCTTTTTTTGCAGCGGCAACAGCCGCATCCAGATCTTCACGTGCTGAGCTCTGTACATAGCCGACAATTTCATTTTTGTTGGCCGGGTTGATACTTGCGTCCACCTTGTTTGTAGACGCTGACTTCCATTCACCGTTTATATAATTTAAATACGTTTTTGTCTCTACCTGTGCAGTCATTTCATCCATCTCCTTTTTACTATTGTTTTTTCACTCCCTGTCCGCCTGGTTAGAAGGTAGGGCCGATACGCCAAATGCCAAAATCGTGCTGCTTTAATATTTCTGATTTCGTCAGTTTTCCTGAGCTTACCAGAGCAATTTCATCAAAGATACGTTGTCCTACGGATTGTATCGTTTCCTTGCCATCTATGATGGTTCCGGCATTGATATCCATGTTATCCTGCATACTCTCAAACATCGGTGTATTGGTTGAAATCTTAATCACAGGGGCAATCGGTGATCCGGTTGGCGTGCCGCGGCCGCTCGTAAACAGCACCACCTGAGCCCCGCCCGCTACCATGCCGGTTAATTGTTCGATGTCATGACCCGGCGTATCCATCCATACCAGCCCTTTTTGCTGCGGTGCTTGTGCGTAATCAATCAGCTCCTGAAGCGGGCTGCTGCCTGACTTATTGGCGGCGCCAAGCGATTTTTCTTCTAGGGAGCTTAATCCCCCCTTAATATTACCGGGGCTTGGATTCCCTGTTCGGATGTCGACGCCCATCATAATCGCACGGCTTTCCATCTGCTCAATGACCTCGTATACACGGCGGGCAACCTTTTCATTAACCGCTCGTTTGGCCAGAAGGTGTTCGGCTCCGATGAGTTCTGTCGTTTCTGCCAGAATCGCCGTTCCCCCTGCCTTGACAACCAGATCGCTTACCACACCAACAGCAGGATTGGCAGACAAACCGGAACACGCATCCGATCCCCCGCATTCCGTTCCAATAATTAATTCGCTAAAATCAAAAGGTTCGCGCAACTGTGCCGATGCATCCTGTACCATTTTTGCCGCTACCTTTGCTCCTTGGGCGATGGTCATAAGCGTCCCGCCGTTATCCTGAATCGATACTACTTCAACAGGTTTTCCGCTTTTTGCGATTTCTTCCGCTACGCTTCTTGCCTGATGCGTCTCACAGCCCAGTCCCAATACAACCACACCATATACATTGGGATTCAGCCCCATACCCACATACGTGCGGAAGGTTTGATCATAGTCAACTCCGACCTGAGCACAGCCATGCTGGTGAATGAAGCTGACAGTCCCCTGCACAAGCTGGGTAATCTGGTGTGCCGCCTGAGTAGCACAGGTAATAGTCGGCAGAATTAATACATGATTTCGCACGCCGATTTTTCCATCAGGCCGTCGATATCCCCAAAACATCGGTTTATTTTCCTGTGTCAACTTTATCCCCCCTTCCTCGTTTTCCCTCCAGGTTATGAATATGCACATGCTCTCCCGCAGCAATATCACAAGACGCCATGCCAATGACTTCCCCGTATTTTATAATGTCATCCCCTTTGGCAATGGGTACGACGGCAAACTTATGCCCAAAATCAATCTCATCAGATATCGTTATCCGGTATGTGTGTCCCTCACAGTTCACTTCTACCGCAGCACCCGCCGGGATTCTGCCAAGCGCTACCGCAACCTTATCCTGCGGCTTCATCATTACCGTTTTATGGATGGCTTCCATCGCAGCTTCTCTCCTTTTTGTGAAAATCATCGGAAAAGCAAGGAAAATACTTGTTAGCGAACAGTAAGCCCGCCATCTGCTACATAATTGCTTCCTGTAACAAAGGACGCCTCTTCACTCGCAAGGAAAAGAGCGAGATTTGCCACTTCCTCCGGGGTTCCCATCCGACCGATCGGCTGGCGCTGCTGCATTTGCACTCTTGCAGCCTCCGGATTCGGGTTATCTGAAAGAATCTTTTTAATCCATGGTGACTCAATCGTTCCGGGGGAAATGGCATTGACGCGGATTCCCTTTTTCGCAAAGTCGGAAGCAACCGATTTGGTAAGACCGACAATCGCCGCTTTGGATGCACAATATCCGGCACGATTGAGCACACCGACCATTCCGGCAACCGAGGCGATGTTTACAATACTGCCGCCACTATCCTGTTTGAGCATCTGATGGACCGAGTATTTGCAGCCAAAGAAAGCACCTTTGGCATTGACGCTCATCATCGTATCCCAATCTGCCTCTGTCTGCTCAAGCACTGTTCCCGCCTTGCCGACGCCTGCATTGTTTATCGTTATGTCAAGTCGATGATGCTGCGCAACAATACGTTCAATCACTGCCTTTACCTGTGTTTCCCGCGTCACGTCAAGCGAGTAGAATGCCGCCTGGTTTCCTGCTGCCTGTATCTCCTCGACCACACGCTGACCACCTGCTTCGTCAATATCACATACCGCGACGAATGCACCTGCCGAACTCAATTTCTTGGCGATGGCTTCCCCAATCCCTGAACCTGCTCCTGTTACAAGAGCCACCTTCCCTACTAGCCTCATTAGAAACTCTCCTTTTTTAAAAAGAAATCATCACACGATTACAGGACTATTTAATGTAACAGGATTATTTAATACGCCAAGATTCGAGATTTCAATTTCAACCCGATCACCATCCTGCAGCGTAAATTCATTAGGCGGTACGATACATGTTCCTGTCAGCAATACGGTTCCATCAAAAATCTCGTTATCCTTCACAAGATAGGACACAAGTTCATCAAACGTCCGCTTTAACTGACCTGTGCTGGCCGTTCCCTCTACCACCTTTTTTTCCTTGCGGTAAATCCGACACGTAATCTGGAATTGATAAGGATCTTCCACTGTCTCTGCCAAGCGGATAGTCGGCCCAATGGAGCAGGAATGTTTCCATACTTTTGCCTGCGGCAGATATAACGGATTCTCTCCTTCAATATCCCGGCAGCTCATATCATTGCCAATGGTATAACCAATCACCTTGCCGTTCTTGTTAAGAACAAGGCCAAGCTCCGGCTCCGGAATTTGCCAGTTAGAATCATTGCGCAGATACACCGGCTGATTCGGGCCAATTGTGCGGGCCGCTGTCGACTTAAAAAAGATTTCCGGACGTTCTGCATCATACACCTTGTCATAGAAAGTAGTTGCATCAAGCTTGCCGTCAGTCGCTTCATAATTTCTTGCGTCGCGGCTCTTCTCATACGTTACGCCGGCAGCCCATACTTCTGGGGCTTCAATCGGAACAAGCAGCTTTACATCCGCAAGCTCTATCGGCAGTGCGTCTTTTCCCTCGATCGCATCCTCGATCAGGCGAAGCGGCGTTACATTTTGCTCATCCGCCTCTTTGACTAGCTGTAAGAAATCTGTATAAGGAAGAGCATATAGTTTATCTTCATCCGTTAAGGCTGCTAACGTAGGAACCGAACTTTCATTTGAGTAGCGAATTATACGCATCATAAACCTCCAATAATTTGATATTATAAAACTTAGTTTTTAATTTTTACTCTGTCTCGATCCATTCATAGAACAACTTCTCATCTTTCTTTCACCTGTACTTTTCACCTAAACGGAAAAAGTACGGATTCCATATCCAAGCTGCGCGGAGATATCTTCAGCTTCCCGCTTTAACAGGGCAACGATCTCATTAAGCTGTCCCTCGTCCATACGAATGACCGGCTGTGACATGCTCATCGCAGCAACAACATCGCCGGAATGATTTCGCAGCGGAACGGCAAGACAGAAAACACCGGGTTCATTCTCCTCATTATCGATCGCATACCCGTACTTTCGCACTTTTCCCAGTTCAAGTAGAAAATCCGCTTCATTCGAGATAGTCTTCGGCGTATGGGTTATATACGTATATCCGTTCAAAATACGAGCGAGCTCCTTTGGTGATTTAAATGCGACCAGCGCTTTTCCTACCGCGCTGCAATGAATCGGAATTCTGCGTCCTACACGCGAATAGAGCACAGTAGCAGAAGAGCCTTCGACCTTGTCAATATAGACGCCTTCTTTTCCATCCAGGATGACAAGATGAATCGTATTGCCGGTCTTTATTGAAAGATCAAGCAAATGCTTTTTTGCAATCGCGCGGACATCTAGGCTGTGAATCACAAAACTTCCCTTTTCAAACAATCGCATACCCAACTTGTATTTTCCGTTTTCCGGATTCTGTTCAATGTAATGATATTTTTGCAGTGTTTTCAGCAGCGAATGTATGGTACTTTTATGGACATTCATTCGCGAACTAATATCTGTAATTTTTAATTCCGTTTCATACTCATCGAATAAATCCAAAATGCGCAGTGCACGTTCCACCGACTGAATAATTGGCATCTACCTCATCCTTTTTTGGCTATTTCTCGATGGCTATGCACGTGCCTGTTTAATCGCCGCTACATACGCAGCAGCCATCTGTCGAATTCGGGTAAAATCTTCCGGCTCCGTCGCAGTTGCGTTCACTAGATTTCCACCAATCCCTACCGCCGCAACGCCCGCTTCAATAAAAGAGGTCACATTATCGAGCGTAACGCCCCCGGTTGGGACAATCGGGATATGGGGAAACGGAGCTTTTATATCTTTAATGTACTTTACGCCGAAACTGGCTGCCGGAAAGACCTTTACCATATCTGCGCCCCATTCCATCGCTGTAATCATTTCAGTTGGGGTGAGCACACCAGGAACGGCAACCTTGCCATAGCGTAAAGCGGTGCGAATAACCTCCTGATGCAAGCTCGGACTGAATATAAAATCCGCTCCGCTTTGAATCGCAAGGCGGGCTGATTCGCCATCAATAACGGTTCCTGCTCCGACAACTGCTCGATCCTTACAGCTCTTGGACAGCCGCTCTATCGCTTCAAATGCTCCTGGAGTATCAACCGTAACTTCGAGAGCGGTAACTCCCCCGTCCACCAAACTTTCCGCAATTTGTTCGATGAATTCAGACGGAACCCGACGTATCACAGCAATAACTCCACTTTCAGTAATTTTCTGCAACAATTTCACTTTAGGCAGCATGGAAGCACCTCCCTCCTGTTTCTTCATTTAACGAAGCACCTCATTTTCTGCCCGATCCGGGGCAATCTGTGACCAGAAGGGATAGCCTTCTACATCACCAGCTACCGTTAAGGCATAGGCACCAACCCGGTTGCCAAGCATAACGGCCTCCTTCAGCGTCCATCCCCGAATCAATCCGGAAAGAAACCCGGCAGCAAATCCGTCACCTGCCCCAATTGGGTCAACAATTTGTTCCACTTTATATCCGGCAACATATTCGGCTTCATCTGCTGTCGCATAATAGGCACCGTTTGCGCCAAGTTTAGTAACAACGAGCTTCGCTCCATTTTTCAACAGGGTATGCGAAATTTCTTCCGGGCTTGAATAACCGGTGAGAATCTCGCCCTCCTCCAAACCCGGCAGCACAATCTCGCATTGAGCGGCGATTTCCATCAATATCTTCTTGGCCTGCTCCTTCGACCACAGCTTCAATCGAATATTCGGATCGAACACTACTTTTACATTATGCTTTCTAGCCAATGCAATACCGTGCAGCACCGCTTCCCTGCAGCTTTCACTCAATGCGGGGGTAATTCCCGTAATATGAAGAAACTTTGCTCCCGCGATTTGTTCCTCCGTTATATCTTCGGGTGTCATATGACTTGCCGCCGCTCCTGCACGGTAGTAATACACCTTAGACTCCTGTGCAACTCTTCGCTCTTTAAAAAATACGGCGGTAGGATACTTTTTATCAAACACGACACCCGATGTGTCGACCCCTTCTCCCCGAATAAAGTTTCGCGTATAAATACCGAACTCATCATCTCCGAGGCGACTGATCCATCTGACTTGATGACCCAGCCGAGCAAGACCGATGGCGACATTCGATTCCGCACCACCAATCGTTTTCTCGAATTGCCCTGCATACCGAAGCGGTCCTGTCGATAGGGGAGTAAAAAGCACCATCGTCTCACCAAATGTGACTACGTCCATACTCTCGTTCCTTCTACCGGAACGGCCAGGCCAGCGGCTCCTCTTTCGGACACTTTCAGCTCCGGTGCATAACGCGCAATGATATCTGCTCCGATCCGCGCCCGACGTACTCTTTCTTTACACAAAGCTATCGAGGTCGCCTCTAAGTGTGTACCGGACGGATAAATATTTGGCGAATTTCTGAGGCCAAATTTAATATAAACCGGAGCGGCCACACGAATAATTTCTGGAATCTCATAGTGGCGGATAAAGCCGCCTATATCATCTGGAACTTCTACATAAATATCAATCGGAATATCTACTGCTTGTCGAATCGCAGCAAGGCGGGCAAGAGTTAGGTCTGTCGGTACGTTATATGTGTTCGCGCCCAATTGCTCAACAATTTTGATCGAAACCGGATTCGACTGGGCCATCTGTACAGAAATTTTCACTACAAGATCAGCCGGTAATTCTCCACTTTTCTTACACTCATTCACAAGCCAGAGCAGACCCTCGTCTGCTACAAGAATGCTGCGAATCCCCATATCGCAAGCACGCTTAATATCTTCAATCGAATAAACAAGCTGATCCATGCTTTCAACCCGCAGTCCCGCGATCTTGCCAGCACTAGCCCAGGTCATCGGCGTCACATCCCAGGTGCCACGCGGTCCAACAAACAGACTCACCTCAAGATTTTCCCTGCGGCCAATTGCAGCCATTTGTTCCAGTTCCTCATCCGTGAGCAGCATAATTCCACTGCCCTGCGAAATGCGGTGAATGTTTACCTCGTATGTCTTGCAAGCCTCGATCACAGCTTCGAAGGAAGCTGGTCCTTCTACGCTTGGAATCTCGATCCGATACTGTGCACCGTCAGGAAATGTTTTGGTTGAACTCGGCAAATCGTGACAATCGCCCGATGGAAACCCTAGACGCTCAATAAATTCACGTGTTTTGTGCAAAATCTCTCCGCCTTTCCATGATATACATTTATTAGTTTTATATTGTAAAACTATGTTTTTTATTATAGTATAATTGTATTTGTAACCGCATAAATTTTCAATATTTTTATACAATTCTATGCCTTTTCTATTGAACTTTTTTCATGAAGGAATTGAACGTCGGTTCGGTAATCTAATACGGCTTCTTCTGCAACTGCAAGGGGAACTACGCCATTGGCAGCATCTGTATGTCCTATCATACGGTTACTGGCAGCAACTTGCCGCTGACGGTGACGAATGGTTCTGCGTCTCTCTTCGCCCAGGCTCTGCCTTGCTTGCTTTACATGATTGAATTCGAAGACAAGGGAACCGTTTTGGAATGCGGACTCATCCAAAAACTCAATGTTGCGAGATCTTAGGCTAAGGTAAAGTAAATCCCCTGTTTGTAAATATAGAATGCCGCCACCTTCCTGTGCCTCTGGTGTCATATGCCCGATCGCTGCGCCATAGGTTACACCAGAATAGCGGCCATCACTAATCAAGGTAGCCAAACGCTTTAATCCGCGGTTTGCATTAATATGCTGCATGGGTGTAAACATCTCCGGCATGCCGAATGCAACCGGTCCCTGCCCGGAAACAACCACCGCGATTTTTAGGATGCCCTTTTCCGCCATCATATCAAACAGTACATCGTATTCCTGATCTTTGTGTATAGCAAACAGCTCTGGTGCATTGTGCTGCAGCATGGCTACAAGATTTTCCGGCGCAAAGCTGCGTGCCTGCTTTAGCTTTTCTAGGAGTGTGGAATCAAGCAGACTGCGGTTTGCATCATCTTCATTCTCATAGTAAAGAACAAAGGCCGCTTTTTTGTCGAATTCATCCAGTTGTCTAGTCGTCATACCGCTAATTTTTACAACCGCACTTTCAAAGAAATTGCCTGTCAGCACATCCACTCCGCTGAACGGGCGACGCGGGTTAGACAGAATAATCGGGTTCTCCTTCACATGGTCAGCAGATAACCCGTCTTCTACGGAAAGACGCTCGCGCCATGTCGTGCCTGTTACTGTCGGCGCGTCAATATCCATCGGCACACCATTTCGAATCAGCTCATGGAACAATGTTTCCATTCCACGGCTGTTTCCGTCGCAGCACTGCATAGCCAATGCAAAAATGTCACGGCCCTGGGTTAAGCTGTAATCAAATAAATCGGGGATCGGTACTTCATGATGAATTTCATCCAAATCCCAAAGACTAAACTTATAGCCGCCATATAGCATTCCGGCAACAATATGCATCATCAGGTTGGTAGACCCGCCGGATGCGCTATGAATGCGAATGGCGTTTTTGATGTTAGCCGCCATAATATTAGAAGCACCAAACGCAGGATGATTTATCATTGTAGCCAGACTGTCAAGCGCCTGATTAATCTGCTCCTGAGAAGGCGGATCCGTTAAAAGCTCTAGCGCTGGATGAACAAGTCCCATACCTGCTACAAGATGTCGGGAGCTGTTTCCTGTTCCGTTAAACGCGCATACTCCGCCCTGTCCATCACACGTGTGAATCGCCAATCTCTTTTCATAGTCTTCATGGGCGGCTTTCGTAATAAACTGTCTCTCACGCGCTCTTTCCAGCACGCCTTGAAATGCAGTATTTGAGGAGCACTGTAAAATGTAGCTCATTGCATCACGTAAATCGTAAGCAATATCCTCTGCATTTTTCATTTCTGCCTGTCGGGCCACTTCTTCCAGTTCTGCAAACAGATCCACCGGAATCGTCCCGCCCTGCAGTACATGGGCCGGTGCAAATGTAGCAAAGAAGGGAGCTTCTCCACGGTATTTGCGAATTCGATCCAGATGAGCCAGCGCGCTAACAACACCGAGCGGCTGCTTATCACATCCCTGAATCACAAACGCTCCATGATAGCTGTGTGATTCCATTTGATTTACAACCATTTGAGCTACCGCGTTGCGGCTTTGCAGTGAATAACTCATTCCTTGATTACTCTGTGCTGTTCCATCACACATAACCGGTGTTGAGAATTGAAAAGGCACACCACCGTTCTGCCAGATCCGAATGGCCGCACGGGCCGTTGTCTGAAAGTCCATAATGTGAGCAGGGTGATCAGGCGAACCACCAATGATGGCAATACGCGGCGCGTTGGTATGCAGTCGGTTGTAGATTTCATCTAACGTCCAATCAGGCTGCGGCCCTTCATATGTCGTGCCAAGCACCTGTTTGGCACGGTCGAGTAAACCGGCAACACAGATTGGTTCATTTGCCTTTCCCTGAACATTGTCACGATACGGATTTATCTGGTTATCAATGTACGGATATTTCACTGCCATAGTCTCTCTCCTCCTTGTCTAGCGTCTGTATTACCATTCTGCTACGCTGCCGTCTTCATAGCGCCAAATTGGATTCTTCCAATCATGCCCCTTGCGTGCTGCTTCCTGCACGACCTCTTCGTTCACTTCGATCCCCAGACCCGGTCCCTGCGGAATTTCTACAAAACCATCCACATATTTAAACACAGCAGGGTCTACAAGATAATCAAGCAAATCGCTTCCTTCGTTATAATGGATGCCAAGGCTTTGCTCCTGAATAATGGCATTCGGTGTACACGCGTCCAATTGCAGTGACGAAGCAAGCGCGATCGGTCCAAGGGGACAATGCGGTGCTACTGCGACATCAAACGCTTCCGCCATCGCCGCGATTTTTTTACATTCAGAAATTCCCCCGGCGTGGGATAAATCCGGCTGAATAATATCGACATACCCGTCTATCAGCAGCTGTTTAAAGCCCCAGCGTGTATATTGCCTTTCTCCCGTTGCAATCGGGGAGCTGGTATGGCGGGCGATTTCCCTTAACGCTTCGTTGTTTTCAGGCAGGACCGGCTCTTCAATAAACATAGGGCGATACGGCTCTAGCTCCTTTACCAATGTTTTCGCCATTGTTTTATGTACCCGGCCATGAAAATCCATCCCGATGCCAATATCTTTCCCGACCGATTCACGGACAGCAGCAATTCGGTTTACAACCGCCTCAACCTTTGAAGTCGTATCAATGTAGTTCATCTCTTCGGTTGCATTCATCTTAATGGCAGTAAACCCGGCTGCCACTTTCTCTCTGGCTGCCGCCGCTACATCATTCGGTCTGTCACCGCCAATCCAGGAATAGACGCGGATTTTATTACGAGCGGCTCCGCCAAGCATTTCGTATACCGGAGCCTGATAGAACTTTCCTTTAATATCCCACAGCGCCTGCTCAATCCCGGAAATGGCGCTCATCAGAATCGGACCCCCGCGATAGAAGCCGCCGCGATACAATACCTGCCAGTGATCCTCAATCGCTAACGGATTCTTTCCTATTAAATAGTCGCTTAGTTCTTTCACACACGCTTCTACCGTACGCGCTTTTCCTTCAACAATCGGCTCACCCCAACCGGTAATTCCTTCATCTGTTTCGATTTTTAAAAAGAGCCAGCGTGGCGGTACTTTATATAGAGTTAAGCTAGTAATCTTGATAACAATTCCTCCCCCATCATCTGTTATATGAAAAGATGCTTATAATAATAAGAAGAAAGCAATAAACGTGCCTATGCTGCTATATAAAAAGGCAAAGCCGATATTCCACAAGGAAATTCGATATGGATTCTCCCCGAGCAAACTGCTTGTCAGAGAAACCGTAAGATTATACGGTCCGGCCATCACAGTAGATAAACCGGATGTAATCAATACAATGCCGATACTTATCGGATTGATCTGCCCTAAAAGCGGCTGCACAACTTCTCCTAGAATACTCATCGTTACCAGCGGGTGAAATCCGATCATCGCCAATCCGATAAATAAACCCTGTATGGCCGCAAATAAAAGCAGCGGCGTATCCGCCAGGCTTGAAAACGGTTCCTGCATATGCTCCAAATAATGAGTTTCTCGTAAAATACTAATAAAGAAACCAACAGCGAGAAACAGTACAACATAGCTCTGCATCGAGGATACACGTATTTTCCATTGAGCCAAGCTATACATAATAAACATATGTCCCCTTCTAATGATGAGCGCCCAGATGATGGAGTACGGCACGATTACAAGCGCAACTGCCAGTAAAAAACTAATCGCAAGCAGACTGCGAACCCCTACCACCGCCGCAATAAAAAGCGATAAATAAACCAGCAGAGCGAAAATGCGACGCAACGTTGCTATATTGAGTGCAATAGCTTGTTTTTCTTCATCTAACTGAAGCTGATGCTTGCGGTAGCGGAATCCAAGCGCCCAATCAAAGAGAAGAAGAACAAATGAGAACAGCAAGAGCCAGGGAAGATACTGCAGATATCCTATCTGTGTGATATCCACACTGATGGCAACCAGGATTTCCATAGGACTCCAGGCAAGCGATAGCGCATACCCCCGCAGCATCACCTGACTAATGAAAAGATGACGCAATTTTACGGTAATCGACTGCAAATTCTTACGCAGCACTGCTTCTACAAAAGGAATTGTAGCTATGTTTAAGAAGGAACCGAGCAAAAAGCTAACCAGTGAACCACGAT
The DNA here is from genome assembly GCF_041379945.2 of Aneurinibacillus sp. REN35. Classification (NCBI taxonomy): domain Bacteria; kingdom Bacillati; phylum Bacillota; class Bacilli; order Caryophanales; family Paenibacillaceae; genus Aneurinibacillus; species Aneurinibacillus baijiui. Next base: position 248,115 of record NZ_JBFTXJ020000005.1, read on the forward strand.
AATAAAGCTGCCCAAGATGATCCGTCCGTATTTTTAAAAGTTTATTGACGCTTTGATCATACCGTCCTACTACAATAATGCTGTTAATAAACGGCAGTACATAAAAAATGACGAGCAGAATAACCGTAGAGTTCATAAAGTAAGGAAGCTTGGTCCACGAAAGTCCGCTATCCATATACAAAAGCAGGCCAACAATCATAAACACGGAACCTGTACTTTTATATAAGCGATCGGCACGCTGAAACGAGAGAGCAAGGGATAAAATCGAGAGAATTCCTACTATGCACTCTAGTGTGCGCGATACAGCAAATACATTGATTGTGTATAAGAGGATCAGCGCGCTATAAAGGTATAGCATACCTACTCTTCATTGATGGAGAAATCCATTACGTACGGTTCCGATAAAATCTCAATGTCTTCTCTTTCCCTAGCCTCTTCTAGCAAACTCTCAGATATCCAAATATCTTTAATATCCAGCGTATTTTTAATCCGAACCATTCGCACAGTACCCAGGTCAAACGCATTGCACGTCTTAATCGCCGCCTTGACAGCCAACTCCTCCGTTTCGAGTGCCATCGGTACTTTAACTACGGAAACAACCGTGCTGGTTAACGCATTGGCATACCCTTTTTCCCATTCAATCTCATTAAATGCCCGGCGCGTCGTCATATCCGCCGTACCTAGCCCATTTGCATTGCCGTGTGTTTTCTCCGTTAAACCAAGGACGACAATCCGGGAAACATCAGGCCCGCCGCTCGCATAAGGAGTAGCATAACGTCCTGTAATATTAGGGTCCATTCCGTCTCCGGAAATATCCTTTCCTATCTCATTTACAACCAGCACATCAAGCGGGCTAAACTTGATGCTTGGCATAAGGGCCTTGGCTTCGATCAATAATTGGGGTTCAACCTCCTGAAGCTTTTCTGCCGGCACTGCTACAATTTTCGCAGGATGGTCATATGCATTCTCTAATGTAGCAAGCCCGAAAATGATCGGCACTTTTCCTAGCACAATCTTCGCCATTTCCGGTACGTGCTCTGCCATATATTTAAAGCTGTATGCATGGGCAGCTTCAGCGCCTTTTTGTTTACCAAGGCCGATCGTTATCATTTTCATCAAGCCGCTCTCCACCGGACCGCGAAACGCGGTATGAGGTTTGACCCGATTAATTACAATCACTTTATCGGCTTCATAGGCATGTTTATCCGTGTAGACAGGAAGGCCGTTTGGCAGCCTTCCCACTTCTACAACTTCCATGCTTGATATAATCGGAGCACCCGTAAATTCTTCTGTCACGCCCAGTTGTTCCAGCACTTCAATTTGTCCCTCCGCTGTCGCTCCTCCATGACTTCCCATCGAAGGAACAATGAACGGGGAACCTCCTGCCGACTTTACGGCATTGGCTACTTCACGGGCAAGGATCGGAATATCAGCTACGCCTCGACTGCCGACTGCGATTGCTACCCGATCGCCCGGTGAAATTCTCTGCAGCACCTCTGCCTCTTTTATCGCTGCATGTACCGCCCCCGCCACATCAGGCAATTCAGGAGCATTGAATTTCTGTCTCACTTTTACCATACGCGGAACTGGTATATCCTGGAGTAATTGTTCAATAATCTTCATCCGTGCTCCTCCTTACGACAAGCTGCCTGCTCTTTCTATTTACGTACTTTTTCTACTTCACTCATCATTTCCTTCACCAAATCCTCGCCGAATTCTTTAGCGAATTTATCTGTTACCGGTTGGATAACCTCTTTCATTTTTTGTCTGTTTTCATCGCTAACCTCGTTCACCTGCATGCCTGCCGCTTTTAAATCTTCAACCGCTTTTGCATTTTCCTTACGGTTTACATCACGCTCATACTTTCCAGCCTCGATCGCCGCGTCCTTCATAATCTTCTGCTCCTCTGGAGATAGATCATCCCAGAACTTCTTGCTTACAAGCACAACAAACGGCGTATATACGTGTTTACTCATGCTCAAGTACGGCTGTACTTCATTAAATTTGTGGGATTTAATTGTTGCCACAGGATTTTCCTGTCCGTCTACTGCCTTGCTTTCCATCGCAGTAAATACTTCAGAAAGAGGCATTGGCGTTGGGTTTGCACCTAACTTTTTAAACGCTTCAAGATGAACGGCATTTTGCATTGTACGAATCTTTAACCCTTGAAAATCCTCTACTGTATTTATCGCATGCTTACTGTTGGTCAGATTGCGGAACCCATTCTCCCAGTAAGTCAGGCCGATTAAGCCGTGCTCTGGTAATTTTTCCAGCAGCTTTTGTCCGAGCGGCCCGTCGAGCACAGCATCCGCTTCTTCTTCTGTATTGAAGACAAAGGGAAAGTCATAAATCCCAAATTCTTTCACCATGCCGACAAGCGGAGAAGTAGAAGGGATCGTTACTTCTTGCAATCCACCCTGCAGCGCTTCCGTCATCTTCTGGTCGTCACCTAGCGTAGCGCTGTAGAAGTTCTGCACCTTCATTTTGCCGCCGCTTTTTTCCTCCACAAGTTCTTTAAACTTAATTAACCCCTGTCCTTGCGGATGATCTTCATTTAAGCCAATGCCTGCTTTAATTTTGCGTTCTTTAATTCCGCTGGCCGCTTCTGTCTTCTCCTTCGGAGCGCCGCCCCCTGTACTTGTGCTGCTGCCGCTGGTACCACAGCCCATCAGCAGCAATGCCGGAAGCGCAAATCCGATCGTAAGATTTTTTGTCCACTTTTTTACCTTTTCCATTCAGAATCCCCCTTTTGATTTTTTACATAAGTACGGTATAACGTTCTTCTGCTCTACTTTGCTGCAAGGTTATATGGTCTTTCACTTGTGTATTTACCAAATATTTCGGATATTCGTTGTGAATAAGGACATCCACGACTCCCATTGCAGCCTTGGATCTCATTTCTTCCGCTGCTTCTTCGGAATACCAGGCTACATGCGGCGTAAGAATGACTTGATCCATAGACAAAAACGGATGATCCACCGGAATCGGTTCTTCTTCTACTACGTCCAGAGCAGCGCCGGCAATTTTCCCTTCCGTTAATGCCTTAATCAGCATTGCTTCATTAATCACAGGGCCACGGGAAGTGTTGATAATAATGGCTCCTTTTTTCATGACATCAAACTGCTCTTCTCCAATCATGCCTCTGGTGGCTTCCATTAGAGGAGCATGAACGGAAATGATGTCAGCCCGCCTGCATAGCTCATCAAGCGACACGAGAGCAACTCCTTGTTCCGCTGCTTTGTCTGCCGGAAAGTAAGGATCATATGCCAGTACCTGCAAACCTAACGGCTTAACTTTTTCGGCGAGTGCCTGCGGGATTTTTCCAAATCCGATCAGACCGAGCTTGCGGCCGCGCAAACGATAAATCGGCTGCGTCACTTTAAAATCCCACACATCGTTTTTTACATGATAATTGGCCAGAGTAACCTTGCGTGTCCAAGAGAGAAGAAGGGCTAGTGCATGGTCCGCTACTTCATCCATGCAGTAATCCGGCACATTGGCGACGCAGATCCCCTTTTTTGTTGCTGCTTCCAAATCAATTGTATTTACACCTACGCCATAGCGTGTGATAACCTTGCATTTATCAAGCGCTCGAATGACCTTCTCTCCAAGGGGAGCGTACTGATTAATAATCGCGTCTGCATCATGGCAGGCGGCAATTACATCCTCCTCCGTGCGGCACTGTGCAGATACAAGTTCAATCTCTTCATGTTGCAGCAGGACGCGCTCCTCAAAGCGTAAATCGTCATATTCCCAATCCGTTACAACTACTTTCCATTTGTTCACTGCTCTTTCCCCTCTCTAGTTTGAATCAGTAGATAGTTAGGTCAGCCATTCTAATGGCACCGTAATAATGCTTGGGAATAAGATTAATAGAATTAAGATGATGATATGAACCAGCAGGAACGGAGCAATTCCTTTCGTAATCTGCCAGATATTGATTTTACTAATCCCGCAGCCTACATATAATACTGTGCCTACCGGTGGTGTAATCAGGCCGATACATAGGTTGAATACCATAATAATTCCAAAGTACACCGGATCGATTCCGGCCATTTTCACCAGCGGCAGCAGTACCGGTGTGAAAATAAGAATCGCAGGCGTCAAATCCATTACCAGACCAATCGCCAGCAGTAATATATTGATCAGAAGCAGTAATAATAGAGGGTTTTCAATTAATCCGCCTAACATATCTGCCATTTCTGCAGGTACGTTGGCCACCGTAATCAACCAGGCTGATACCATAGCAGCTGCGGCAACGAACATAACCACACTTGTTGTTTTCGCTGAGGCTACAAGCACCGGATATAAATCTTTGATTTTTAGCTCCCGATATACGACCAGACCAACAAATAGGGCATAAAATGCAGCTACAACCGCTGCTTCTGTTGGTGTAAACACTCCGCCGCGCAGCCCGCCGATAATAATAACCGGAAGAAGCAGCGCCCAGCTCGCCTGTTTGACCGCCTCAAAAATTTCTTTCATTGTTTTACGCGGCGGCAGCTCACTGTCATCCTTACGCGCAATAAATGTCCATACAATCATCAAGCCTACACCCATTAGAATGCCAGGTACGATCCCACCCATGAACAACTCGGTAATTGATACACCGCTTGTTACCCCGAAAATAATCATCGGGATGCTCGGCGGGATAACCGGAGCAATAATTCCGGAAGCACAGATTAAGCCGGTAGAGCGGTTTACATTATATCCACGTGATACCATCATTGGTATCAAAATGGCACCGAGCGCTGCCGTATCTGCGACCGCTGAACCAGATAATCCGGCGAACAAAATACTAGCAATGATCGCTACATAGCCAAGTCCTCCGCGAACATGGCCCACAAGTGCCATCGCAAAGCTTACAATCCGCTTTGAAATACCGCCTGCGTTCATCAACTCGCCTGCTAACACAAAGAACGGAATCGCCATCAAGGAAAAATTGTTCGCTCCGTTAATCAAATTCTGGGCAACAACCTGACTATCAAAAATATCCATGGCAAACATTAACGCTACCCCGCTCAAAATCAGAGCGAAGGCAATCGGAACACCAATAGCAAGGGAAACGAAGAGGGAGCCTAAAAATACGCCTAGCATGATTTCACCTCCTCTTCTATTTGTTTTGCTTCCTTCATTACATCATCCACATTCGAAACCATCATCAGCGATGCGTCGCTGTCTTTTGAGAACAGAACACGGTACATAGTAAGCAGAATAATGGCAGCCATAGAAACGCTGGCAATAATTCCAACTCCATATACATAGGCCAGAGGCATACCGGTAGCTGGTGCCGCGCTGTTCATATTTAAAACCGTCATTTTCCAGCTTCCGTCCAACAACAGCCAAAGCAAGTAGATAACAAGTATATTACTAACCATGAATACACCCTTTTTAAGCGGACGGGGCAGTGCATTAACCAGAAGATCGACACCTAGATGCATGTTATCTTTTAGAGCTGCAATCGCTCCAAAAAACACCATCCAAACAAATAAGAAACGCGACATTTCTTCTGACCATGTAATACCTGAATTAAACGCATAGCGTAAGATAACATTTCCAAATACGAGAATCGCCATAGAAGCCAGGGAGATAGCGATTGCACCGTTAAGGACATGATTGAAAAATTTGCTTAGTTTCTGTTGCACAAAATATGCCCCCTTCTTTATTTAGCTTCTGCTTTAATCCTTTCTACCAGGTCTTTCGCCCAGCTATGTTTTTGGTAGATTTCATCGTATAAAGGCTGTGCCGCTTTTTCCATTTCATTCTTAAATTCCGGACTCGGCGTTGTAAACTTGACCTTGTTCTCCTCTAAAAACTTTTTATCGGTTTCATAGCTTTTCTCCAGCAAGTCGAACTCATAATTAGCTGCTGTCTTTGCTGCTTCTTCAATGACTTTCTGCTGTTCAGGGGTTAATCCATTCCAGAACTTACTGTTGATGATATAAATGTTAGGACTGAACATATGCTTAGATTCAAGAACGTCACTCTGCACTTCATGCCAGCCGGAGGCACGCAGGGTCGCAATTGGGTTATCCTGTCCGTCTACTACCTTTTGCTCCAAGGCGGAGAATACTTCTGAAATGGGCATCGGTGTTACATTCGTTCCCAACAGCTTTCCAAGTGCTATATAGTTTGGAATGTTTGGCATTCTAATACGCAATCCTTTAAAATCAGCCATATCATCAATCGTTTTGTTCGCTGAGAACATCCTGAATCCGTTTGCACTCCAGGCAAGCGGTTTTACTCCATGCTTGCTTTCAAGATCTGCTGTGATTTCTTCGCCAATCGGTCCGTTCAGCACCTTTTTGACATGCGCAAAGTCCTTAAATAAAAACGGCCATTCAGGAACCTGCATTTTTTCTACGTCTGCCTGCATAATCAATCCTGGAATTCCCATCTCGATCGTGCCGTTGCGCACCCCATCATAAAATTCCTTTTCAGCACCTAATGTACTGTTGTCATAAATCTGTACCTTCAGTGTGCCGCCTGACTTCTCCTCGACCATTGGCTTGAACTTTTCACGCAGGGCAACGTTTTGCGGATGGTCGGTTGCAAAATAGTTGGCCACCTTGATTGTCTGCGGTTTTCCTCCTTGAGAACCAGCTGTTGTCGCTGCCTTCTCTCCGCTGCCGCACCCCGCAAGCAGCACCGTGGTAGCGAGTACCATTGTTGAGAAAATGCCTAATCCCTTTTTTAGCTTCATCATGATTCCACCTTTATCTTTATATTTTTTAGAAGAAAAGCACAGTTTTAAAATAAAACTCCTTTTTGCAAGCGTTATCATTTTATTTAATACGCTATTTCTTTCTTCTATACTTTCTACAATCAAGTATATGTTTTATATTATAAAACATAGTTTTGTCTTAATTGGTTACATCTTTAATTGTTTTATATTATAAAACTCAATTTTCATGCCTTTGCCTGCTAAACCTAGTATATATTGCTATATATCATCCCCTTTCCAATAGCCACTAAGAGTAAGAGAAAATTCCATGCCTTTAGTTTTATATTATAAAACTGAGTATTACTATTATTTATTTTTTTCTGTAAATAATATTATTATACTGATACTGAATATGTCAAATTATTTTATAATTTTTAATTTTATGGATTACTATTACAATTTTTCACTTTGCTTCTTCATGTTCTTTTCTGATTTTATGGGGTTAAGAAAATTTTTGCTTGCTGGACGCGATGATTGATTAAATCTTGGAACGCGCCATCCCCTTCTTTTAGCGAACGAATTTCCGACCACTGCGTTTCATCGATCTTTCCGGCTTTTAAAAGCTTAAGTGCATCATAAAAGTCCTGTGCATGGTAAGAAAATGAGCCGAGAATATTAATCTCACTGCGAATACAGTGATTGATTGGTAGTACGGTATCGTCAATACCAAGACCGATATTCATAATTGTACCGCCTGGATTTATCAGCTCTATTGCTGCTGTTCGTGTCGGCTGAAAACCTGCCGCATCGATGATTACATCAATCCCAGCCGGTCCCATAGCCTCTTTAATCTTTTGAATATAACCGGCCTCTGGCGTAATTGTACCGTATGCTCCCAGATTGGCTGGGGTACGAAGTCTCGCCTCATTCGTATCGACTACCATGATTTTCGCAGCACCCAGAATTTGCGCGACAAGAAAGCTAAGCAGCCCGATTGTTCCTGCACCAAATACTACGACATTTGCAAACGGATGATTTTGCAGCGCGCGTCTTGCTGCCCGCAATGAACAGGCGAGCGGCTCCGTTAATGAAGCTCGGTACGGGCTAAGCGCATCCGGAATGATATGTACAGAAGAGGCAGGGACGCTTACAAATTCTGCAAAGGCACCGGGACGATGAACGCCGATAATACCTCGTTCCGCGCAAAGCTGCGGTAGTCCTTTACGGCACCGGTTACACGTTCCACATGATAAAACCGGATTAATTACAACAGGCTGCCCTCTAGTAAATCCGTCCACATTAGCACCTGTCTCATACACCCTTCCACTAAATTCATGACCCATTACCAACGGTGGCACACGTAAACTATTATGGCCAAGGTAGCCTTCAATCTCCGAGCCGCAGATACCGACGGCTTCGACTTTTATCAGCACTTCACTTTCTGCTAGGCGCGGTTCTTCCCCCTGCCGTACCTCCATCCGCTTAGGTCCAGTCCATACTAATGTTTCCATACTCATTCCTCCCTCACCATTTATACGCCATTCCAAGCCTATTATTTTTCATATCCATGTAATTCCTTGATCAAATTTGGGGATTCTTCCCCCTTAAGTGCTGCTACAAGATTTTTTGCGGCCAGCAATGCCATGTCAAATCGTGTTTTACGCGTCGCTGAGCCAATATGCGGCAGGGCTACTACATTAGACATCGCAAGCAGCGGATTGTCCGGAGACGTCGGTTCCTCATAAAATACATCAAGCCCAGCTGCACGGATCTGGTTGCTTTGCAGTGCTTCAATCAGCGCGGTTTCATCCACTGTCTTACCCCGTGAGGCATTGATAAAAACTGCTGAATCCTTCATAAGCATAAACTGCTCACGGCCCATAAAGTGAATGGACTCATCAGTAAGCGGAATCATTAGAACGACAAAATCTGATTCCTGCAAAAGATTTTCTAGTAACCGGTACTGCACACCGAGTTTTTCTTCCACTTCTACTTTTCTGCTCCGGTTATGGTAAAGCACCTCCATAGCAAAGCCACATTTGGCCCGGCGAGCAATGGCTTCTCCAATTCGACCCATTCCAATAATACCAAGCGTTGCGCTATGAACATCAACACCAAACAACAGCTCATCATTTTTGTTATTCCATTTTCCTTCTTTCACATACCGATCCAGTTCGGGAATACGACGGGCAGTAGATAAAATAAGGGCAAATACAAGATCGGCAACAGTTTCATCAAGCACGGATGGAGTATGCGTTCCCATTACATTTCTTGCTTTCATTGCCTTTATATCAAAGTTGTTATAGCCAACGGATATGTTACTAACTACCTTCAACTTTGGAGCATGCTCTAGCAATTCGCTATCGATCTTTCCTCCCGTAGTCAGCAGACCGTCTACATCCTTGATGTGCGCAAGCAATTGATTTCGTGAGATCGGTTCCTCCTGCTCCCACTTTTGATAGTCACAATGTTCAGCAATATATGCCTCTACTTCCTTTGGGATTGGTTTGGCTATAAACACGTTAGGCTTCATTACTCTCCTCCTTTGATAAATTCAAACATAAAAAGCAAAGTATTCTACTCAAAGTAGATAATAAAGTAGATTATAATTTAATTTTTAAAATAATCAATAAATTAAATCCGCAAGAACATATGTAAATGTGAATGACATTGTTCTGGGCTATATTGCAATAGATATGAATACAGCCCTGCTTAATGATTCGATCCGCAGTTCTCAAATCCTTGGTCGAATTCTGGCAGGGCGCTGGGGAAACCCAGAGGATTTCAAAGGGGCTGTCGTCTTTTTGGCCTCTGACGCAGCAAATTATGTTCATGGGCATTTATTGGCTGTAGATGGCGGATGGCTCGGTCGGTAATTTTTCGGACTATCATGGCTGAACTATGCTTATCCTGATTGTGGCTGTTCAGCCATAACGGTTTTCTGTAAGAAAATGCGAACGTTTTCAGCACAAAAAAGTATACTACTGTAGAAAGTCATCGGTTGTAACGACATAGCAGGCTTAATTCGAATAAATGCCATATCCAAGTTTAACAGAAATTTGCTGTGCCGCTTCTTTCAGCATGGACATGGATTCTTCGATTGTCTGTGTATTCAGCCTTGTAGCCGGCTGGGACATGCTCATGGCTGCTACGACCTGTCCTGTATGATTTCGAATCGGAACGGCGATACAGGCGACTCCTGGCTCATTCTCTTCATTATCAAGTGCAAAGCCCTGCTCTCTAACTTTTTGCAATTCTGCCAGGAAATCTTTTTCGCTTGTAATTGTATTTGGCGTATTTGAACCATACTCATAGTCAGTTAAAATCGCCCCAAGTTCTGTCTGGCTTTTAAAAGCCACGAGCGCTTTTCCCACCGCACTACAGTGAATCGGAATTCTGCGTCCGATACGTGAATACAGCACAGTAGCCGAAGAGCCTTCCACTTTGTCGATGTAGACCCCTTCTTTTCCATCCAAGATGACAAGATGAATCGTATTTCCGGTTTTCATAGACAGCTCTGTTAAATGATTTTTGGCGACAGCACGCATATCCAGATTTTGAATGACAAAATTCCCTCGTTCAAATAACTTCATTCCCAATCTGTATTTTCCATTTTCCGTACTTTGCTCGATATAATGAAACTTCTGTAATGTTTTCAACAGGGAATGGACCGTGCTTTTATGCAGGTTCATCCGAGCGCTGATATCTGTAATTTTTAGTTCCGTTTCATATTCATCAAATAAATCGAGTATCAGCAGCGCGCGTTCCACTGATTGAATAATTGGCATAGGATTCACCCTTTAATTAAGAAAATTAAACAATATTGTGTTCTTATCATACTATATAAACGGCATTTGATGAATCAGCATCCTTTTATGGCTGGCTCTATTTTAGAACAAAACTATACATAAAAATTATGTGAGCTAACTCAACTTACTATCGTTATACTAAAGGTAAACAGATAGTAACCAAGGAGGAAAGAAAAATGAAAATAGTAAGTGCATGTTTAATGGGATGCGAGTGCCGATATGATCAGAAGGATAATCTCGTCAACGAAATCAAACAGCTTGTCCAAGACGGCAAAGCCATCCCCGTCTGTCCTGAGCAGTTGGGCGGACTGCCTACACCGCGTAATCCGGCAGAAATTGTCGGCGGAGATGGATTTGATGTGCTCGATGGAAAAGCAACGGTTATAGATAATCAGGGAAACGATGTCACGGAGCAGTTTCTCCAGGGTGCTCGTCAGGCATTACACATGGCACAGGCGCTGTGTGCTACAGAGGCAATTCTGAAAGAACGCAGTCCCTCATGTGGGAGCGGCATGATTTACAATGGCACCTTCTCCGGCACAAAACAAAAAGGCGTTGGTGTGACCGCCGCCCTCCTTATTCGTCATGGAATTCATGTCTCTTCTGAAGAAATGATGAACTAGCCGAAATATTGGATTAAAAACAACATACTAAGCAGACCAATAATAAAAGCATACGTCGCCGAACGTTCATAGCCGTGTCCGTGGCTTTCCGGAATAAGCTCCTTGTAGACGATAAACATCATCGCACCTGCCGCGAAGGAAAGCCCATACGGTACCAGACCTTTAACATAGCCAGTTAGCACATATCCTAGAATTCCTGAGACAATCTCTACCGAACCGGTAAGCGTAGCTACGAGCAGCGCTTTCCAGCGATTGATGTTCTGATTGACTAAGAACAATGCCACCAGAAACCCTTCCGGCGCATTCTGGATGCCGATTGCTAACGCAATCAATCCTCCCAGCGCTTCATTGTTCCCGGTATAGCTCACTCCGACAGACAGACCCTCGGGTAGATTATGTACAGTGATCGCAGAAATAATCAGCAGTGCCTGTGCATCAACCGGCAGCCTGTTATTCGGATTCTCCAGGTCAACATGCGGCAAATACCGCTCGATCAGCATGAGCGTGGTTGTACCAAACAGCATGCCGATAGCGAGCACATACAGGTTGGCCATATTGAGCGCTTCCGGTATGAGGCTGAACACACAGGCAGCCATCATAATTCCTGCCGTCAATGCTACCAATGTGTCTCTGGCGTGATGATTAATATGCCGCAGAAATAAAATTGGTATTGCCCCTATTCCTGTAGCCAAGGCGGAAATTACACTTCCCAATAACATCGCTTCCATATAGTATATTCACCTTTGATTAATATGTATTGTTATCCTACCCGCTTGCCTATGCAAAAAAACAGCACACGAGGTGCTGTTTCGCATACTAGCGACTTTTCACAAGTAAATCCACCGCTTCTTTTATAACATGATCCGGGTTGTTGCCTTTTTCGATCTCCATACGGATGCATGCTTCCATGTTATTAGCCACGACCAATCCGATGGTGCGATCAACAGCGGAGCGAACAGCAGTCAACTGGGTTACTACATCCCGGCAGTCCTTCTCCTGCTCCATCATGCTCAATACTCCGCGGATCTGTCCCTCGATGCGGCGGAGGCGGTTCTTCACAGCATCATTATATTCCATATACTATCACCTCCGCATAATGAGGATATATAGTAATGGTACCCCTTTAGGTATGAGTTGTAAACAAAGAAAATCCTTCAAAGAGGCTTATTGTACTTCCATTATCTAACTTCTAGATAATGAATGCTGAAGAACTGCAGGGGATCGATCCATGTCTGAATCGGAATGTATCCGCTCAACCGCGCCATCTTCTGAAAACCTTCCACCGTGTATTTGTACGAGTTCTCCGTATGAATACTCTCACCCTTTTGGAAGTGAATGATTTCACCAGCTACGGATACATCTTGATCACGCAGGCTGCGCAGATGCATCTCAATGCGACCCGCCGACTCATTGTAGAAAGCATGATGCTCAAAAGCAGTCACATCAAAATTTGCGCCAAGATCTCGATTTATTCTCTCCAATACATTCAAATTAAATGCGGCAGTAACTCCCTGCGAATCATTATAGGCCGCTTCTAGAATTTCAGGGCTTTTTCGAAGATCAACACCAATCAAAAGGCCATCACCGCGACGCAGCATAGCCGCTGATCGGGCGAGAAATAATTCGGCTTCTTCCGGCTCAAAGTTGCCGATGGTTGAACCCGGAAAGAAAATGACTTCTTTTCCTGCTCCTTCATAGAAAGGGAGTTCAAACGGCTGGGTATAATCTGTACAGACAGCAAGAACCGGCAAACCTGGGTACGCATCAGCCAGCGCCTCTGCCGATTCATACAGATGAACTTTGGAAATATCAACCGGCATATACGCAGCGATATCCTGCATTCTATCAAGCAGCAGGCGGACTTTGGTGCTGCTTCCGCTCCCAAACTCAATCAACATACACCGCTCGCCCATACATTGAACCATCTCATCTCCACAACTTTTAAGAATGCTTATTTCCGTCCGTGTCGGATAATATTCAGGCAGCCGAGTAATATCATCGAATAACTCCGAACCCTTTTTATCATAAAATAATTTCGGCGGGAGGGATTTGTATGAAGCCTTCAATCCCGACAATACTTCTGCTTTTAGATCCGCGACTTTTGGATGCATATCATACATTGTCACAAGCTTCTTCGTTTCTTTCATACTCATCGCTGCACATCCTCCGCCAAACGAATTCCTGAAAACTGCCAGCGCTTTTCCGGCTGAAAAAAATTCCTGTATGTGGCCCGTATATGTGAGTGAGAAGTAGCGCAAGAACCACCGCGAAGCACCATCTGATTGCACATGAATTTGGCATTATACTCCCCTAACGCACCTGGAAGAGGTTGACTTCCTGGATATGAAGCGTATGGGCTTTGTGTCCATTCCCATACATCTCCGTATCCTTGTACAGGCTCGTTGGCTGCTGCCTTAGCGGAGGTAGGATGGTAGGATGCAGACTCCGAGAAATTCCCTTCGATGGGCTGCTCCGCAAACACCACCTCCCATTCCGCCTCCGTTGGCAGACGTTTACCGGACCAGCGTGCATATGCATCCGCTTCATAGAAGCTTACATGACACACCGGTTCATTTGCATCAACAGGACGCATTCCCGATAATGTAAAATTCCACCACCCCCCATCGCGCATCTCCCAGTACAAAGGCGAGTTCCAGCCAGCTTCCTTCACTGTAGCCCAGCCGTCCGAGAGCCAGTACTCCGGCTTCTCATATCCTCCGTCTTCCATAAAGGCCATATACTCGCCATTCGTCACAAGACGTGAGGCGATGCGACTTTTATGCAGCCATGTTTTATGACGGGGCGATTCATTATCAAAGGCAAATCCCACCCCCTCATGTCCGATCTCTACAAGCCCTTCTGCAATATCGATCCATTGCAGCTCTTCTGGCATGTGTGATACAGCAAGAGTCCGTTCTTTATACACCGGATACAACGGATTGATGGAAAAATTATATTTGATATCTGTCAGCAGAAGTTCTTGATGCTGTTGCTCGTGCTGCAAGCCAAGCATCACCAGCGGAGCCAATTCCGCAAGCACCCCTTCATCCACTTGCTCCACAAGACGCTCCATATGTTCATTAACATACGCACGATAGGTATAAATCTCCTCTACCCCCGGGCGTGTCAGAAGACCACGGCGCGACCGGGGAAAATATGTACCGACTGACTCATAATAAGAATTAAACAGATGCTGGTAAGCAGAATTAAATACTTGATATCCAGGCATATATTTACGCAGAATAAACGTCTCAAAAAACCATGTGGTATGCGCAAGATGCCATTTCGGCGGACTCACATCTTCCGTTGCCTGTACGACATAATCTTCAATCGTCAATGGTGCTGCCAACATTTCTGTATATGCCCTAACCTCGCTATAACGTGAAGATATCTGTTCATACCGGGTAATCACGGCCGATTCCCTACCACTATGCATACCCATTCTTTCCCCGCCCTTCTGTTTATTCATTTCTTTCGTTTCTGTAGATAAACGTATGGAAGGATAATCAAAAAAAGAATCCCAGTCATCAATACGTTTTTTCCCCTCTTTTTAAAAATTCAAACAAAAAAGTGTGAAGCACCCTTTGGATGCTCCACACTTCCCGCACTATACGTCATATTTATTTTATGGTAAGTCAATCAACATGAAGTGGGTATCTTCCTTCGCCTCTATTTCCAAACGGCTTGTCTCCGTGATACGAGCGGCATCCCGTCTTTTGAGTTCACTTTCCTTGTTCAATACAAGTTCACCTTCTATAACAAACACATAAATTCTCCGTCCCTCCGGCTGCCTAAATAAAATCGTACGGCCAGCATCCAACTTCGATAAATACAACGTAAGATCTTGATGAATATGCGCAATCCTATGCTCACCCATCGTATGCTTTGCTACGATGGGCAGCAAATTGTTTTTCATTGCATCCTGATCATAAGCAAACTGCTCATAAGATGGCTCCAAGCCCAGTTCATCCGGCAGAAACCACAACTGCAGAAAATTCGCCTCTTCGGTATGGGAAGGATTATATTCCGAATGCACAATACCTGTTCCTGCCGTCATGCGCTGAATCTCGCCAGGTACTAACACCTCCGCATTCCCAGTACTATCCTGATGCTTCAACTGCCCCTGTAAGACGATAGAGACAATCTCCATTTCACGGTGCGGATGTGCGCCAAAGCCATTATCCGGCTGCACAATATCATCATTAAACACACGCAGAGGTCCAAATTGTACGTTATTCGGATCATAATAGTCAGCAAACGAAAAACTGAAGTTGCTGTGAAGCCATCCATGGTTAGCAGAGTAACGCGAGGCGGCTGGATATATGGTAATCATGAGTTCCCTCCTGCTCATAACTTTATATAAGTATGTTACTATAAATAAATAAGTTTTTCAACTTTTTTCTTAGGATTCAAACCATACATTCTTAAAGTCAACCCATCCTCTTGGGCTTACACGCACACCATGCAGCGAAGGAGGTGATGTCACTCCAACCTCTTTATATGTCAAAAAAATTATTGCACACTTTTCTTTTATCAACTGTTCGACCTCGTACATCATCTGCTCCCTCTTCTCTTTATCCGCTTCCGCCTGTACCCTGCTCATGCATTGATCAATATGGGCAGACAATGGCTCATCTAGATGGGCGCGAAGAAAGCTGCTGTAGGATACATAATATTCAATCTGCTGAATAACCCCTTCACTTGTCACTGCCTCAAATAAAATAAAATCAGCCTGGGCAATATATTCCTCACTGATTTTTCTGCTGGCAGATCTGTCAGACGGCATCCTCATTACTGCCTTCGCATATCTATTCTGCCTCTTTCTTCTCTCCCGGCTCTCGCTTGAAGACACAATAGAAGTTCATGGGAATAGACGATTCCTGCAAGATTTATATGAAGGCTGGGCGGCGTTTCGAGCCAATCGCCCATTATGGATGATGTCTCTCTTTGTTGTTTTTTTAAATTGTACCATGGTCGTCGTAAGCACAACGATTATCTTTCACGCAAAAGACATTCTTCACCTCTCATCTTCCCTGTTAGCCGTCGTATTATCCGCATCAGGAGTCGGGGGATTGCTGGGAAGTCTTATGATCAACCGACTGCGTATCCGTATCGGTCTCGGTAAAATTTTCGGTCTATCCGCTCTGCTAAACAGCGCAGCTTATGCTTCCTTGTATTTTTTCTCAAGTGTTCCCGCATTGATTATTTGCTTAAGTTTCATCGGCATCGCTATATCGCTGTACAGCACCTCTATGTATACATTTCGGCATGAGCAGACTCCTGCTCACTTGATGGGAAGAATTAGCGGAATTACCGGTACTCTGTTCCGCGTAGGTATGCCGCTGACTATGTATGCATCCGGCTGGATGATGATGTGGTGGGGAACCTCTATCATCTTTTTGAGCGCTGCTGTCTGGAATCTGTGTGTCTTCCTTATTTATGTTCGCACCCACCTTTGGAAAATCAGCTAGACTCACTCATCTAAAGATACGAGGAATCTGGCCTGCTCCTCTTCCGCAGGGGCAAGCGCTTCGATAAGCGGGCTGAAGCTGAGAATGATGCTGCATGCCGAGGGGATCGGTTATGGCTACCGGGTAAATTTATAGTATAACCTTGCGAAAACCTCTGTGATTCACCTAGCCACCACCATGTCCGAGGAGCTCCGACCGTATAATGTCACCGCCCTGGCGGTTACTCCCGGGTTTCTCCGTTCTGAACAAATGCTTGACTATATTTCGGGGTAAAAGAAGAAAGCTGGCGAGATGCTATAGAAAAAGAGCCGCATTATATTGAACTGTAATGTCCGTTGTTCGGGATACAGTTCAACGCGGCTCAAACCCCGTTTATTATTTCTGTTGTCTGTTCTCTTTTTACTTTCCTTCTTTTGCGAAGCTCTGAATTCTTTCTTCTATCTCATCTCGTACACGCTGGAAGACTGCCCATTTTTCTTCATCTGTGCCGGTTGCTTTAGCAGGATCATCAAATCCCCAATGCTCACGCTGTACATGCGGAGGCGTCATGGGACACTTATCATTCGCATCTCCACACAGAGTCACTACATAATCGGCTTTATTCAGCAGCTCTGAATCGATACGATCCGACGTTTGATTCGAGATATCAATCCCTTTTTCTTTCATGGCCTTTACAGCATTCGGATTTAGACCATGGGCTTCTATTCCTGCGCTGTATACATCATACTTGTCATCCAAATATTTTTCCCCAAATCCTTCTGCCATTTGGCTGCGACAGGAGTTACCCGTACACAGAAAATAAATGATTTTTTTGTTAGTTGCCATCATTCCTTTTCCTTACTACTCTGTTTCTTACTACCGCTAAGGTTTCCGAATTCAATCGCAACAGGTTCAGGAGCGCAGCATACACCTTCGACCGCTGGTTCCCCTGCCGATTCAAATTCAGAGTCCTCTTTTGTATAGAAGACCTCCCAAGCATTCCCCTCCGGATCATGAACCCAAATTTTATCCTGCACAGCGTAACAGCATGTTGTTCCCATTTCATCAACGGAAACAAGTCCTGCTTCTTGGAAGCGCTCCTTCATAGCTACGACAGCCGCTGTATCTACTACCTGAAATCCCATATGATTGAGCGCACCTTTGCTGTCATACGGACGCACATTCATTGAGAAGTGAAGAGGAGGATTATTCAATTCGAACTTCGCATAATTGTCTTTGACTTTCGTTGGTTCTTCACCAAAAAAAGCACGATAAAACTTCAAATTTTCCTCCAGGTTTCTCACATTAATTGCTACATGCATACGAAATGTAGGTGTAGACATATTACTCATCCTTTCTTCTTTTATTTATGAAATCAATGAGAGCCATAGATACAGTCCAACAAGCGTAATAAAGAGGGTAGGAATTGTCAGTATAATCCCTATTTTAAAGTAATAGCCCCATGTAATTTTGACACCCTTACGCGATAAAACATGGAGCCAGAGCAATGTTGCAAGAGAGCCGATCGGTGTGATTTTTGGTCCTAAGTCACTACCGATAACATTTGCATAAATCAGAGCTTCTCGGATGACTCCCTCCGTTTGAGTTGCCTGGATGGCGAGTGCATCAATCATAACGGTAGGCATGTTATTCATAATGGATGACAGAATGGCCGCAATAAAACCCATTCCGATCGTAGCTGCAAATAGTCCTTTGTCAGCCATTGTTTCAATCAATTGTCCAAGTACATCCGTTAAGCCAGCATTCCTTAATCCGTATACAACAACATACATACCGATAGAGAACACAACTACAGCCCACGGCGCTTCTTTAATTAATTTTGCTGTCTGTATATCCGGACTTCTACGTGCAGCAATTATAAAAATAACGGCCACAATACAGGCTATAAAGGAAACAGGAATCCCAAGTGATTCACTAAATAAATAACCTATCAACAGAACTCCAAGCACAATCCAAGATAAACGGAACATTCCTTGATCTTTAATCGCTTCTCGTGGTTTCTTCAATTGGGATACGTCATAATCTTTAGGAATATCTTTGCGAAAAAACAGATACAGAACAAGTAGACTGGCTCCTAGTGAGAAGAGGGTAGGAACAATCATTCGACTGGCATATTCTATAAAGCCAATACCAAAGTAGTCTGCAGATACAATGTTAACCAGGTTGCTTACCACAAGGGGGGTTGACGTTGTATCTGCAATAAACCCACTTGCCATAATGAAAGGCAACACCATTCGATCATCAAACTTCAGTGCTCGGACTTGAGCTAAAACGATGGGCGTAAGGATTAAAGCTGCACCGTCGTTTGCGAAGAAGGCTGCTACCGCAGCGCCTAAAAGCACAACGTATATAAACATCCGTCTGCCGTTTCCCTTCGCCAATCGTGCCATATGTAGAGCAGACCATTCAAAGAACCCAATCTCGTCAAGAATCAGCGAAATAAGGATAATGGCGACGAATGCCAGGGTAGCGTTCCAAACAATCCCTGTAACAGTCACAACATCAGCGAATGTGACAACGCCGAACAACAAAGCTAATATTGCACCGGCAGTCGCCGACCATCCGATATTCAACCCTCTTGGCTGCCAAATTACAAACACCAAGGTGATGGAAAAAATAAGAAAAGCACTCCATGCTTGCATGATTTTCCCTCGTTCTTATTCATTTTCTTTTATAACATCACAACAGATATTCTGTTGGGATGCCTCGTAACTTTCTAAATAAGAGGCTTGTGAAGGAATTGCAGCAATAATCTGAGCAAGATAAGGTTTGAGCTCTGGATTTAAGCGAAAATATGCCCATGTCCCTTTTCTTCGTTCGAGAATGATACCAGCGACGCGTAACTTTTTCAGATGCTGACTAATACCCGGTTGTGACATCTCTAATAAATCAACAAGATCGCACACACATAGCTCTTTCTCTTTTAAGTAACCAAGAATGGTAAGGCGCGTTTTATCTCCCACAACTTTGAGTAAAGAAGACATCGCTTCAACTGTATTTCCTTCCAATACATTCACCTCCACTAATATAAATATATACTTATATTATTATTTACTTATGTATAATTCAATATATTTTTATATGCTTAATTCTACTCAAAAAAATAACCACCTATTAAAAGGTGGTACGATGAAACAGTAATTAAAATGGCAAGTCATCATCCGATATATCAATGGGCCGCTGGTCATCCGCAAATGGATTCTCATGCTGTGCATTTCTTGAAGGTCTTCTGCCTTCTCCTGCCGCTGGGCTACCCTGCGCAAAATCGCCGCTTCCCTGCCCGCCACCTAGAAACTGCACATTCTCAGCTACTACCTCTGTTACATACACACGTCGTCCTTCATTATTCTCATAATTGCGGACCTGGATTCTTCCCTCTACAGCGGTTTGCCTGCCTTTGCTTAAATATTGTGCGCACAACTCCGCCTGCTTGCTCCACACGACAACCGGAATAAAATCTGTCTCCCGCTCTCCCTGTTGATTCGTAACTCGTCGATCCACCGCCAGCGTAAACGTGCCGACCGCTGTTCCGCTTTGCGTATAACGCAGCTCCGGGTCTTTCGTCAGCCGACCAAGCAGAACTACCCGATTTATCATATCCTTTCCTCCTTTTTCCTATCCTGATATTATGATGGAGTACATTCTATAGTAAGTTACGATGCAGAACGTTCTTCTGTATTTTCTAAGCGCGTTCTACGCAACTGCTTGAAATACCTTTGCACAGAAGCAAAATGTACGGACGGCAGGGCATCGACTGTAGTAAAACGTCTGCCAAGCTCCTCTACTTCTTGAACTACATCAACTTTTCGTTTAATAAGATACGCGATCATTGCCTGCACAATCTCGGCTTCCTGGGCGTTCGCATTAAAATCATGAATTAAGCCGCGCAAATAATTGGCCTGCATTTCATTAATAAACCCTGGGTGCTTCCCTTCCGACTCTTCCCGCTCTGTCTCCGGCTGCTCTATCTCATTCTTTGTTTGCTCACGTCTTGGTGCTTGCTTTCGATTAAAATCGAATACGTCAGAGTAAAAAATTCCGTCCGTCCAGCCCATCTGTTCATAGAAAGAGCGGAAAGAATCCGGAAGCACTGGGATGCCATATTTATGATCATATTCCGACAATCTGAACTTCTCTATATTCTGAAGATAAAACTTACTCTGCGGCTGACCGTCTTTGTCCCTATTCGCCCGGATGGCAATCACTTCTCCTCGGTAAATATGTGCAGCAACCCCCAACCAGGAACTGCACTTCTTCATACCATCGGATACTGCAGACTTGATTGCTTGTCCAATCGCATCCCCGCTTGGTTTTGCTTCACCACGCAGCTTGCTTGCAGTATGCACACCATATTGACGTACGCGATGCTCTCTGCCGTTAATGACAGCTTGAACCGTAACCCATACACCAACACTCCATGTATCTGTATCTACCTGTGCTTCTTCCGCCTCATAATGAAACTGCTCAAACAATAGTCCATTCCGATCTGCAATGCACTGCTGAGCAATATAAATGTTGCCGTCATAATTTACTTTATAGTGATGATACGGAAATGGCGCATCAGCAAGCTTTAGCCACCGTTCTTTCTCCATCATCTGCTGCTTATAGGATTCAGGTAATTCAAAGCCTAGTGACTTTGTTATTTTTTCAATGCTCATTTGATTTTCCCCTTTCTTAAAATACTCACGCAATACACGTCGGGAAACTCACGATTAAGAACTTATGTTCTTATTATAGTACATATGTTCTTATTTAGCAATGAATAATAGGAAAAAAAGCGTCCCTATCAACAAGAAATATTTTCAATTATATCCATCTATCACCGCTGCTGGCATGCTATACTACATCTATCTACACAGGAGGTGAACCATCATGAAATACATGCACAGAAGCATAGCCGCAGCCTGCATCCTGAGCATGCTCGCAGGCAGTATCGCCTTCACTGCAGCGGCCGCACCGAACACAGTGAGCGCACCGACTGCCGCACCCGTAACCTCATCCGCAGTACCCAACATCGGTTACAGCAGTATTCCTACGACTATCCAGCGCATAATGATGAATGTTTCTTTTAATAAAAAAACCCCCCTACAAATGAAGGACTTATCTTATGTCAAAGTGCGGTATATAGGTTTTGATAATAAGACTCATACAGGCGAACTTATCATACACAAAAAGCTTGCTAAGGATGTGTTTGATATTTTCGAAGAACTCTATTCGAAGCGCTATCCCATTGAAAAAATTCAATTGATTGATCAATACAAAGGCTCAGATGATCTCTCTATGAAAGCGAACAATACCTCTGCCTTTAACACAAGAGTGATTGCCGGAAAAAAATCCTTATCAAACCACAGCTATGGTATCGCCATTGATATTAACCCACTGCAAAACCCTCATGTGAGCAGAAATAAAGTCAGCCCAACCAGCGCAAAGGCATACGCGAATCGAACCGTCGCTAGAAAAGGTATGATCATAAAGGGGGATGCATGCTATACCGCCTTCAAGAAACGCGGTTGGAGTTGGGGCGGAGAATGGAAAAGTTCTAAAGACTACCAACACTTTGAAAAGAAAATCAAATAAACGGAACACATAAAAACCCAGAATGCTCATTATAGACGTGAAGCATCCTGGGTTTTTGCCGTCTATCTTATTTCATTCTACATCCTGCTCTGTAAGGTACCTGATCGAGGGCCGCTCACCCTCCGTCTGTAATACTTTCTACTCTCATGCGTCCCTGAAAGGTGCTTGTACTTCTATGCCGCTGTATAATGAGCCTGCATATGAAGGAAGATAAATAGAGAATGTAGTCATCGACTCATCAGAGGCAATAGAAATTCTGCCCCCATGCTTCTCTATGATTTGCTTACAGACAAAAAGCCCCAATCCTGTACCAAGCTCTTTCGTCGTAACAAACGGCTCGAAGATCGTATGCAATACCTCTTGATCAATAACAGGACCGTTGTTGGAGACAGAAATAACAATCTCTCCCCCGCACTCTTTCAACACAATCGTAACGACCTTATCTTTATCCCTCGTATGCAGCGCATCAATGGCATTGAATAAAATATTAATAAACACCTGTCGAATCTCATCAACATAGCCGTAAAATTGCACCTTTCCATGTATTTCTTCCACCAAATGAATCTGGTCATTTAACAAACTCGGATAGAGAAAATTGAGCACTTCTTCTATTAACTGCTCTATATAAAACTCCTGCTTCTCTTTCCCGACAATTTCTTTTTTTGACAGCATAAGAAATTGCGAAACACGAAAGTTGAGCTGTTCAAGCTCGCTTGAAATAATATCTATATATTTTAAATCAGGGTAGTCGGTTTTTAACAACTGAATAAACCCCTTGATTGATGTAAGCGGATTACGGAATTCATGAACGAAGCTTGAAGTCATTTGTCCGAGAATATACAAGCGATCCTTATGCGTTGCGTCAATAAATGTCGCCTTCTCTTCTAGCAAGTCATTTTTTAATTCAGTATAATGCGAGACGGCATAGTATAAGAAAAGATCAAAACCCTGATTGATCCGATCAATGACCGGCTGCATTTCTTTCATCGTACTCTGCAATATATTCATACACTTAAAAATCTCGCTTCTTCCTATGTTCACGTTATACACAAATTCACCAATATTAATTTCGGCATGTATTCGTTCTTCTGCAACGCGCCGGGCAATCACCTTTAATTCATCCTGATTATATCCCTCTTCTAGTCCCCGAACGATCAGTTCATACATGTTGGTTGCATTTTGAGTCATTTTTGCTTTAAACGGCTCATTTTCTGAAATAAAAATACTCTTCTCCCAGCCTGCTAGTATAACGCCCTGATACTCTTTTAGAAATTCTACAAATTTCTTCATATCTTTCATTATAAGGATCACTCTCTTTTTAGAATGGGTCTCATATTTTTCATACCAGCTACCACAATGTATAAACATTATAATGGAT
The DNA here is from genome assembly GCF_041379945.2 of Aneurinibacillus sp. REN35. Classification (NCBI taxonomy): domain Bacteria; kingdom Bacillati; phylum Bacillota; class Bacilli; order Caryophanales; family Paenibacillaceae; genus Aneurinibacillus; species Aneurinibacillus baijiui. The sequence continues at coordinate 271,637 of NZ_JBFTXJ020000005.1, forward strand.
AAAACATATATTGGATAATAAAGTTTTGTACTATTTCTACCATTATGTCTTTTCTATCCGTTGTCAGAAGGAGGATAGGAAAGTCGTATGGATAAACGACAGTTCCTGTTCTCCTTGGCAATGATTTCGAGTCGTCCGTCCATGACGCAGCCCATTGGTTATTCCCTCCTGCAGCGCGTGATAGATGAGTTTTCCTGTGCGGAAGACAGCGGTGGAAGCGGAATAGCTTCATATTGTATTTTGACTGCCGTATGCCTCTCCGTCTCCCGTAGCAAATGTCGAAGCGCGGGAAGTAGTTCAAAGCCTGTCTCCTCTTCTTTAAGCATGCGCACAGACATCTGCGCCCGTGCTTCGGACATCTCTTCCATTGTTCATAAAAATCATCTTGTTTCTTTTTATTTCGGCAAAATCGAAGGATACATTATCTTCACATAATTGGGTATGGTAAAGAGTATGCAGAAAATGACAGGAGGAAAGCCCATGACTGAAAGGAATACAGCAAATGGAACATTGCCTCAATTTCCAGAATCCTATTGGAGAAATTCCATAACAATCCACTCTTTTCCTGCTCTTACTGAGGACATACAAGTCGACGTTGCAGTCATCGGAGGAGGAATCACGGGGGTCACAGCAGCATATGTATTAGCAAACGAAGGAGTACGTGTTGCTCTCTTGGATGCCGGCACCATCCTCAATGGCACGACCGGCCACACGACCGCAAAAATAACAGCACAGCATGATCTACTATATGACGAGTTAATCCAACATCTAGGAGTAGAGAAAGCCGGACTGTATTATAAAGCAAATGAGGAAGCTTTACGATTCATTCAACATACGGTAAAGGAAAATAACATCGATTGCGACTTTGCGGAAGAAGACGCTTATATCTATACCAGCTCTGATGAATACCTCAAAAAGCTGGATAACGAATACGCAGCATATGAAAAGCTCGGTATCCCAAGTGAATATACAAGCACGACCTCGCTCCCTTATAAAATAAGAGCGGCGATTGTGATGAAGAACCAGGCACAATTTCATCCGCTTGCCTATTTAACACATCTCGTACAGGGCATAATCGATGCCGGCGGCACGATCTATGAAAATACTACAGCCGTTGACATAGAAGAAGGCGAGCAAACCAAGGTGATCACAAGAAATGGACGTACCGTTACGTGTAATTATGTGCTCTCCTGTTCCCACTTCCCCTTTCACGACGGAATGGGCTTCTACTTCGCCAGGCTTCATGCCGAGCGTTCTTATGTTCTCGCAGTCAAAACAGAAAAGGAATTCCCAGGCGGTATGTATTTAAGCGCGGAAGAGCCGAAGCGATCTCTTCGCTATGTAACCATACACGGCGATAAATTTGTTCTAATCGGAGGTGAAAATCATAAAACCGGACAGGGTCTCAGCACTATCAAATACTATGAAGCACTTGAAGCCTTCGGCCGCCAGACATTCGGCATTCTCGATATTCCTTATCGCTGGTCGGCACAAGATCTAATCACGCTCGACAACGTACCATACGTCGGACGTATTACTTCCGGTAATTCGAATGTTTTTGTCGCAACTGGCTATCGCAAATGGGGCATGACCAACGGAACGGCTGCCGCTCTGCTATTGCGCGATCTCGTTATGGAAAAAGACAGTCCATACAGCGAACTCTATTCTCCTTCAAGATTCAAGGCCGATCCAAGCTTAAAAACTTTCATTACGCAAAATGCTGATGTCGCCAAGCATTTGATTGCAGGCAAGCTGGAGATTGTTCATAAAAAACCGGAAGAACTCGGAAATGATGAAGGCTCCGTCGTTACGGTAGATGGAAAACGCGCAGGCGCCTACCGAGACGAAAACGGTACACTTCATGTCGTCGATACGACATGCACCCATATGGGCTGTGAGCTTGAATGGAATACCGGTGAGCGCACATGGGATTGTCCCTGCCATGCCTCCCGTTTTTCCTTTACAGGTGACGTAGTTGAGGGACCTGCAGAGCAGCCATTAAAAAAGCTTACTATCGAATAATAGGCTTATACTCCGCCAAACGCCGAACAGGATCTTCCTGTTCGGCGTTTTTTCGCACAAAAAGTCAAAACTACTCTCCACGGCTATCGTATGATTGGAATAAAGGAGGTGGCCGTGTGTATGATCTGTATGAGAGTATCGTACGAAAATCCATCACATACATGGAAGAACATCTGGTAAAGGATGTGACTGCTGAAGAAGTCGCCCGGCACTGTGCCGTCTCTAAATGGCACTTCTATCGCATCTTCCAGAAGATTACCGGCATGGGCGTAGCAGAATACCTGCGTAACCGCCGGCTTACCTATGCAGCACAGGACCTGGTCAATACGGATTGGCGCATTATTGATATTGCGGTTACATACCGCTTCTCCACGCAGGAGTCGTTTACCCGCGCCTTCAAAAAAATGTTTGCCATGACACCACATCAATATCGACAATACTTTAGTGAATTTTATATCGTTGAGGAGGACGTACCAATGAAGATGCCAAAAGGCTGGATTGCAAGCGGTAGCCACCCCGCGGAATATGAAATGGGAACAGACCAAAACACCGTTCACAGCGGAAAAGCGGCCGGTTATATTGCATCCACAGCTACAACGTCCCACCATGGATTTGGCACGATGATGCAAATGTTCAACGCGCAGGCATATCGCGGCAAGCGCCTCCGTTTATCCGCTTTTCTAAAAACAGAAGAGGTAAGCAATTGGGCGGCCCTCTGGATGCGCATCGACGGAGCAAACGGTGACATGCTGGGATTTGATAACATGGAGCAGCGCCCGCTTACGGGTACTTCTGAGTGGAATCAATACGCTATCATACTTGATATTCCCCAGGAGAGCACCGCCATTGCCTTTGGCATCCTGTTATCAGGAAGTGGTGAGGTGTGGATAGATACAATTCGCTTCGATGAAGTCGATGAAAACGTGCCAACTACTGATATGCTGGCCGGCGATGGTAACAGACTCCCTGATGAACCGCTAAATTTACATTTTGAAGATTAAGACAAGCCTAAGAAAGTACAAAGGACTCATCTGAACTAACCTATTTCTCCTCCATTAACCTATTTTTTGTAGATCATTGTGATTACCTTATATGCATACTCTAGAAGTACTTTCTTCGTATAGTATAGTAGGACCCACCAAGAAATGGATAAAGGAAACAATAAGGGAGAATGTGCTAGATGAAGCGAGTGGTAATTACAGGCATGGGCGCAATTACACCCATGGGCAATTCAGTAAAAGAAACATGGGAGGCCGCTGTAAACGGACGATCAGGCATCGGTTTTCTCACACGATTTGACTGTACAAACATCCCCGCAAAGACTGCGGCCGAGGTGAAGAACTTTGACCTTTCTGCCTATCTAAAGGTCAATAAGAGACACCGTATGGATCGATTCGCACAATATGCGGTGGCCGCATCCATTATGGCCGTAAATGACGCAGAACTCTCTATTGGGGAACATATCTCTCCTGAGCGGGTGGGTGTCTGGTTCGGCACGGCCATCGGAGGCATTGAAAGCTTCGAAGAGAGCTATCGGAGTCTGCAGGAAGGCGGATATAAAAATCTGTACCCGTTCGCCACGACCACCGTTATATGCAATATGGCTTCTAGCCAGGTTTCAATTGCACTCGGCGCCCGAGGAATTAACACATGCACTGTCCTATCGTGTGCCTCAGGAGCCAATGCCATCGGTGATTCCTACCGTGCCATTCAGCGCGGAGAAGTTGATATTATGGTCGCGGGCGGCTCTGAAGCCTCTCTCACTCCGCTTGGCATTGGTGCATTTTGTGCCATGGGTGCCATCTCGTCTAATCCTGATCCCAACACAGCCTGCCGTCCATTTGATAAGCAGCGGGACGGGCTTGTTATGGGGGAAGGAGCCGGTGCGCTGATTCTTGAGTCGCTAGATTCTGCCCGCAAGCGAGGCGCTCGCATATATGGAGAGATTGTCGGATATGCCACCGTAGGCGATGCTTATCATATTACGAGCCCCGCACCAGGAGGGGAAGGAAGTGTTCGGGCAATGGAGCTGGCCCTTCAACAATCGGGCTTTGATCGAACTGACATTGACTACATCAATGCGCACGGTACCAGTACAGTATATAACGATGCCTTCGAAACAGAAGCAATCAAAGCATTCCTCAAAGACCATGCCTATCACATCCCAATTAGCTCTACCAAATCAATGACAGGGCATATGATGGGCGCTGCCGGCGCAATCGAAGCAATCTTCTCTCTTCTAACCATTTATTCCGGGATCATCCCTCCAACTATCAACTATACCGAAGCTGATCCGGCGTGTGATCTGGACTACGTTCCCAATGAGGCCAGAGAACAAAAAGTGCGTACCGCTCTTAGCAATGCACTGGGCTTCGGCGGACACAATACATCGCTGATTTTTACAGCAGTTGATTGATCTCTACATACAGCAGTACAAAAAAGCCGATGGTTAACTCCAGCGGCTTTTGCTTTTACTATTCTTCTGCTACCGGGAGAAGTCACGTTCCGTTAGCTTTTTTCCGTCTTGTCCGAATACAACCACTCGAACATTTGTATACTCTTCCGGGAGTCTGCTTTTGGAAAACCCCTGTACAGCATTTAGAATATAGTTAGAATTACTTCCAGGATTGGGTAGATTGGTTCGTACAAAAATAAGGACTTCTTCTTTATCGACCACAATGTCATACCCCTTGATATATTGAGCCCAGTGTGTTTTCAACGTAGTAAAATTAAAATTCGCTTGGATATAACGCGCAAGTTCTTCACCGATCTGCTGCTCCATCGTCTCTTCTGATTGTGCCATTGCAACCGGGAAGACTGACTGGCTGATTGTACGATCCGTATTCACTGCATGCTGGACTAAATAATCATCCTGCATTTTCAAACCGAATACAATACCGATAAATACAGCAATAAGGACCCCATGTGTACTTATTTTCATCATCGCTGTCTCCCCTTCGTCTTAAGCTATTTCACTAAATAGTTAGACAAATATAAGCTAATTTCCTGTATGTTTTATTGTAAAATTTACTTATTTTAATTTTTTAGAAATGACATGCCTTCACTTTTCTCATGAGCAGACATCTTGGTTGACACAGAACACAAAGTTCATTAAATTATATAGTAACTAATGATAATAAAGTAAAAGAAAAGCTACATACTATATTTTAGTTGTATGTTCAGTACATTATGAAGATAGGAGTAAACAGAAGATGAATGTGAAGTATCAGCCTTTATTTGAGCCATTTACTTTCCGAAGCGGTGTTCAGCTAAAAAACCGGGTGGTTATGGCACCCTTAACAAACTATTCTTCAAATGAAGACGGCACGGTTTCTGATGCAGAAATAGATTATTATATCCGCCGCACCAAGGGAGTCGGAATGGCGATTACAGCCTGCGTATACGTGACGCCAAACGGCAAGGGATTCCCAGGTGAGTTCGGTGCCGACAGCGACGAGATGCTTCCCAGCCTGCGTCGCCTCGCCTCCACGTTGAAGGCTCAAGGTACAAAAGCCATTCTGCAAATCTTTCACGGTGGAAGATTATGTCCCCCTGAGCTTGTACCAAATGGGGAAACGGTAAGCGCAAGTGCGGTCGTAGCGGAAGCACAGGGAGCACCGATGCCCCGAGCATTAAAGGATTCAGAGATTGAGGACATCATCTACGCCTTTGGCGAGACCACACGCCGTGCCATTGAGGCAGGTTTTGATGGTGTAGAACTGCATGGTGCCAACGGCTATCTGCTCCAGCAGTTCTTCTCCCCTCATTCTAATCGCCGAACCGATCGCTGGGGCGGCAGCTTAGAGAAGCGTATGGTATTTCCACTCAGCGTAGTAGACGAGGTTAAAAGGATAGTGGCGGAGCATGCGACGCAGCCATTCCTTGTTGGTTATCGCTTTTCACCGGAAGAAGCGGAAACACCGGGTATCACCATGGCCGATACATTGGCGCTGGTTGATGCGCTTGCAGATAAGCAGCTTGATTACCTGCATATATCTACGCTTGACTTTTGGTCTCCTCCACGCCGGGGAGTAGAGAGTACACGCTCACGCACCGAGATCATTCAGGAGCGTGTCGGTCACCTTGTGCCCATCATCGGTGTCGGTTCCATCAAAACACCGGACGACGCCTTACAGGTAATGCAAACCGGCGTCCCATTATTTGCCCTTGGACGGGAAATCATTATTGAACCTGACTGGGTACAAAAGATTGAGCAGGGACGAGAGACAGACATCCTAACCACAGTGACAAAAAATGATCAAGAACGCTTAGTCATTCCAGATCCGCTCTGGCATGCGATCATGAGCCGACCAGGCTGGTTCCCTGTAGTCGAGAACGTATAATATCAAAAGCCAGGCATGCTGTAACGCATGCCTGGCTTTTTAATTTACAGGTTATTATTTATATATTTTATTAAGCTTATTGATTTCTTCATTAAAAGCGGCCGCTTTTGTTTTAAATGCAACATATTGCTTCACAAATTTTTCACCCCAGATGTCCCATTCTTTATCAGACATCTCCTGGTTACTCATTGCCTTTTGTAGCATATTGTTTACCAATTGGTAAGTTTGTGTATTCGATGCTACTGCTTGGGCAAATAAAGCCTGAGCTTTTTTAAATTTAGCAGGCGCATCCTGTGGCCTATATTTTTTTGCTTCCTTTAATGTCTGTTCCCATGCATCCATTTTGCTGCTTAAAAGCAACGTAAATTTCTCGTCATCTTCATACTCATCTGCTTGATCCATAAAATCCATCATATCTTCTGTCTGGGTGCGCAGCTTGTATAAAATATTGCTTTGATATTTCATATACGCTCGCTCAGCCGGAGTATATGTCTTCTTTGGTGCAGCTGCTACTGCTTTTGTTGCGGCTTCGACTGCTGTCGGCATCATAAGTGCAGGAGCAGCGACAGTAAGTGCGAGTGCGCAGGAAAGACCTGCTTTAATGATACTTTTCATAATACCCTCCCTATATCCCTCTATGTATCGTACAGTAATAAAATCAACCGTTCTCCTTAACTATGTAACAAAAGGTAGTAATAGGAAACTATCTTTTTTCGTCAAATATCGACAAACAAAAACTTCAAAAGTATGTTTAGCTACTGCTACCATATAAAAAAAGGGGCTTAATCACGAACGGCCCCGTCTTTTTTGACTTACGGAGTATGTACTCCAAGGTACTGGAGCGTGCCAACCGGGAAGCTATTCCATTCCCCGTGCAGGTTGAACGAGCTTGAACCAGCATGAATGCCGGACTTACGGATGATCGTTCCACCGTTTGGCATAAATTTACTTTGTGAGGTTGGATCGCCAAGCACGTCGATCATGACTCCGTTTTTCTTCAGAACAAAGCCTGTGGTGACTGTATTCCCCGGATCGTATATCACCAGTTCGTCATTGAAGTACGTGACAGGGGCAATGTCGAACAGATCGTAGAATATCCGATCAATGAAGAGATACGGCATACCCTTCCAGTACTCGAACAACGCTCGAGTATAGGAGGTTTTCTGTCCGTTCTTAAGGTTGTATTGATGGACTTCCAACTCGTAGCCAGACACTTTCTGCGAGGTGTCACCGACAGGATTGTAGAACAGTTGAATCGCCGTGCGTCCATTGTCCATGTCCATATATTGCGAGAAGTACAAGTCCTCAGGCCCTTGCGGATTAACTGTGACGTGCAGCACGACTGCCGAACCGTTTGCACCGATCACCCACACTAATAGCGAGGTATTACCGTTCCCCGTCCATGTTTTTCCATTTAAAATCGCCGGCCCGGTAAAGGTCGAGTCAGGGGTGCCTTCGTATATTTGGAACGTGGTTTGGTTCTGAAATATGCTCGAAAGGTCGTATGCGATACTATCTTTTACACCTTGCTTTGTTCGAATCTCCACCTGTCCGTTCGGAGCAAGCGGCGCGTTGCGTACGGTAAGATCATAGGTTGCCGTGCCTCCTTTGCCGTCGTCTGCGGTAATCTGTACCTTCGTACTGCCCGCAGTCGAATCTGGTGTCAGAGTAAGGAGAGCTCCAGAAACCGATGCAGTGACAATGCCAGATGTTTGTGGAACAGCAGTAAAGGTCAGCGCATCGCCGTCCAGATCTTCAAACAGTTGAGTCAGGTCGAACGTCCGGGCATTGGTTACTCCAGCAGTCAGTACTTGTTCGTAGATCGAGCTAATGACTGCTGGGACTTGGTTTTGTCCCACTGGAGCCGCTTTAACTTCTACCGGAATGGATGCTGTTGCTGTGCCTCCTCTACCATCGCTCACCGTCAAGGCTACTTCTGTTTGGCCTACACCAATCGGGGTTAATGTCAGTGTGTCTCCGCTCACCGTTACCGTTGCAATACTATGATCCGTTGTGTCTGCTGTCAACGTTAGTGGGTCATGATCTTCATCATGTAAGTAACTAGATATATCCAGTTGTTGTACACTTCCTCCCACCTGAAGGATTTGTGAAGGAATAGTACTAACAGAAGGTTTAGTATTCAGTGGAGCGCTTATATTCAATTTGAATGCTTGCGTAATACTACTACCAGCATTAGATGCTGTAACGGTTACTGTCGCCATGCCCACCTGCAGAGGATGTAGAGTTAATGTACTGTCTAACAAACTTAATGTAGCAATATTAGTGTTATCGATAATTGCTGTATATCTCAAAGGATCATTCGCCGTATTTACAAACAAAGAGTTAAGGTTAAGAACGGGGTTACTTGATCCTAACTGTACAGACTGATCAGGAATAGAATCATTAACGGACAGGTTGAATGAAGCTGTCGTTTTCTTTCCAACTTGATCGTCGGCAACAACCGTAATTTTCGATGTTCCTTTCCCTTGCGGCATAATAGTAAGGATATTTCCTGTAACCGACACCTTAGCAATATTATTACTCTGGGAAGCAGCCCCAAATTTCAAGGTAGGTTGCTCATCATCCTTCAGATACTGAGATAAATCTATAGTATAATTTCCATTAGCAAGTAAAACGAGTTGAGGATCAACAAAAGTCTTAATTAACTTTGGCGCTGTGTTCCCCCCACTAGAACCGCCAGATGAACTGCCTCCTGATGAACTTTGTGAGACAGATGATGACGTAGTTACCCCACTAATCGCTGATGCAGGTACACCATTGGCAAGTATCACGCTCTCAACTTTGCTTGATGCTCCTGCTGTTACCTGGGACTGTGGGTTATTAACTTGAAGTTGTCCTACCGAACCAGAATTATTTAGCGCCACTGATCCAGAACCATTCACTATCATACTAGCAATATCTGCACTACCAACCACTGTTATCGGACTTGCGCTCGCTACAACAACCTGCTGAACAGTTCCCTGCACGTTCACTGTTTGTGCACCATCATTAATCGTCATTTGTTGTATCTTCGCTGTCGGGTCTGCTTCAATCGTTGCATTCGTTCTTACATCCAGATTATGTATCGTTGTACTGCCTGAAGAAACAACATGTACGCCCTGTTTAGTAACATCAACGAATTGCAACTGTGAATCCTCAAACTCAACCGTATTTTCATCCCCGCCTTCGATACTTGTCATGCCTTTCACTGTTAATTTCTTAGCGTAAAAATCGTGCTGAAGCATCTTCTTAATCGTAAAATTGTTCAAAACGGTCAGATTCGATACTGTAATATAATCACTTGCAACGACTAGGTCGCCATCTACTATCATCCCATTTCCATGCAGCACTAGGTTGCCACTAAATTCTTTTTCACCTGTCTTCGCTGGCTTTCCACCCGCTACAAGCTCTAGATACGTGATTTTTGTGATTATTTGATTAGCAGATGCAAAGTCAATATTTGCTTTCTGGAGAGATGCCGCATTTTCTTCATTTAGTAATCCTTTTAAGCTTTCAGCTACACGGTATGCAGAACCGTTAATCGTAACGGTATCTCCCTTAATGGCATCAATTACGGCATGATGAGAGGAAGATGCCATTCGATCTATCAACCTAGATAAAACAGAAGCCGCTTCCTGCCGTTGTACAGATTTCCTAGGATTGAAGTTCTTTCCGTCTCCATGAAGCAAGCCCTGTTCCAGCGCGACTTGAACAGCCGCTTTCGCCCAGGGACTCACCTGACTTTTATCCGCAAAGGGGAGATTGTCTCCTTTTCCTTTTGTATCTGCTTTGATGGCATTGACTACTAACACGGCGAGTTCTTCCCGGGTTATCAATGCATGCGGGCGAAAGTTTCCTTTTTCATCCCCGCGCATAATCCCGGCTGTTTTTACCGCTTCAATCGCATCCTTAGCCCAGTCAGCATCTGAAACATCTCGAAAAGAAGAGAGACTGCCTTTTTGTTTCTCCAGATGTAATACACTTGCTATCGTTGAAGCGACTTCCTGACGTGTCATCTTATCGAGTGGTCGAAAATGACCCGTTGGATCTCCGACCATAATCCCTTGTTCTTTCATTTTCAATACAGCATCCTCGGCCCAGTTACTCACTTGATGAAGATCCACAAAGGAGCTGGATGCTGTATTTTCCTGTGTTTGTTTTTCATGATTTACAGCAGGAGCTGCCATAACATAACCAGGTCCAAACAGCATAGAAAAAACAACTGTAGCGGATAAAACTTTATGACACTGTCTATATATTTTTTTGCTCATAACTCTCCCCCTTACTTACTAATTTTCTTAGCCCATAAGAAAAGTGTAGAGAAATATAGATTTTCTCTACACTCCAATCGTTACCGGTTTTCATACTTCAGAATTCCTTGATCACCGTTGCTACGGTGTGTACGAATTTAAGCCATCAGTGTAATCTGTTCCTTCATCAATCCATTTTGAAGCATCGAAGAGCGTACTTCCAGAGATAGTACCACTTACACGTGCTAAGGATGTTTGCGGTTGAAAAACTGCAATATCAATTAATTGACCGTCGTAGTATAACTTAAGCTCAACCGGTTGCGTATCATCGTTATAAAAATTCATCATCGTGTTGTAATCAATGGACAGATCGATAGAAGAGAAAGATTCCCCAATGGTAAATGTACTTCCGCTGTGGATGATAGACTGGCTTTCCGAACTAATAGTAATATCGTCTCCACCATCACTACGTACAATTTTTAACTTTGAGGCTTCAATGTCTTTATCGGTAGGATTATACAATTCGATAATTTGCAAAAAGCTATCGGATTGACCCCATACCAATTCAGAGATGAACGCAGTTTTTTTCTTTTCTACGTTTACTTGGAACGTTGTTTGGACTGAACCTCCATTACCATCACTTGCTGTTACCGTAATCGTTGCTGTTCCAATAACAAACGGCGTAATTGATAGCTGATCTCCGGTAACATTTACCTGCGCTATACTAGGATCTGAGGATACTGCTGTATACGTAAGCGTGTCATTATCCTGGTCTGCAAACGCACCTGCAAGACTGATGGTTGCATCTCCCCCGCCTATTATTGCTGTTTGATCCGCAATAGTGCCTGCTGTTGGCGCATGATTTGCCGGTATCGGCGCACTAATAGTTACGTTAAATTGGGTTTGCACCGTTCCACCCTTACCATCACTCGCTGTTACTGTGATTGTCGCTGTCCCTGCATTCACTGGAGTAATCTTTACATCCGTTCCATTTACGGCTACTGTTGCTACTCCTGTATTCGAAGAGGTTGCCGTGTAGCTCAATGTATCGCCATCGGAATCGACGAAGACATTCGAAAGGCTTACCGTCTGCACTCCAGCCGTTACTTCCTTATTTACCTGGCTGATAGTATTTTGTACTGTTGGACTATGATTTGCTCCTGTAATCTGTGCACTTACCGTACTTACCACTGGTGCTCCTGTTATCGTTCCCGTACTTGCAATAGGTGTGACTTCAAAGAAAATGTACTTACCTTGGTCATCGCCTACCAGCTGATACGTTGCGCCTGTTGCACCAGAAATAGCTACCTTATCCGATCCATCGGATGCTGTTCCACGATACCATTTGAACGTTGATGTTCCTTCTGCATCACTCTCAGCATCACCATATGTATAGCTTCCAGTCAAAGTTTGACCTACCATCGCTGTTCCAGAAACCGTTACATACGTTGCCGTTGGCGCCTGATTTGGTACAGCCACATACGTGTATCCACTCGTTGAATTCGCCGTTCCACTAGGTGTCGTAACGGATACGTTTACAGTACCTGCCGTTCCGGCTGGTACTGTTGCCGTAATCTGAGTGTTAGAATTCACGGTATAAGAGGTTGCTGCTGTGCCTCCAAACTTCACGGCTGTTGCGCCCGTTAGCCCGGTTCCTGTAATCATCACTACATTGCCGCCCACTGTAGACCCGGAAGACGGAGTAACAGAAACGATCGTTGGAGCAACTACTGCTTTGCCTCCTCCTCCCCCACTATTATGGGTAGATCCAGAAGAAGTGTTCGGCGTTCCGTTATTCACAGTGCTAATCTGCGTTTTTGATTCTGTATAGTTCCTTACGACATCTTCCACTTTGGCTCCAGTTGGAATAGATAAATTCGTAATTTTGCTTCCCGTTTGCATGACAATTTTTGAGTTGATATCCGGTACGTTTGCATTTGTAATTATTCCTGTTGTATTCAAAGTTACATAACTTTGGTTTTGAACAGTTAAATTCCTAATATGTCCACTTCCGGAAAGAAAAATATCATTATGACTTTCCACTACAACGGAATCAATAGAGGCATTCAAAGTTACGCTCTTTACGCCATCCATTACCGTTACTTTAGGAATGGACACACTTGAATCCGCTTGAATCGTCGTGTTATTTTCCACCGTCACATCTGAAACCTTCGTGATTCCGATGGCTTCTACCCGTACATTCGGCTTACTTACATTCATCGCTCCCAAGATTCCATCTTCGAATACAACAGTATGAGGGGATCCGCCTTTAATGGCCGTCTTTCCATTGACATGGACTTTATATCCGTAAAAATCATTTTCTATTTCCGGTCCAATCTCGAAGTCTCCCGCTATTGCCAGGTTCCTGATGGTAACATAGTCAGCTTTTACCTTTACGTCCCCATCAATGGTAGCGCCATAACCTTCTAGAACGGTATTTTCCGAAAATTCTTTTTCACCTGTCTTCGCTGGCTTTCCACCCGCTACAAGCTCTAGATACGTGATTTTTGTGATTATTTGATTAGCAGATGCAAAGTCAATATTTGCTTTCTGGAGAGATGCCGCATTTTCTTCATTTAGTAATCCTTTTAAGCTTTCAGCTACACGGTATGCAGAACCGTTAATCGTAACGGTATCTCCCTTAATGGCATCAATTACGGCATGATGAGAGGAAGATGCCATTCGATCTATCAACCTAGATAAAACAGAAGCCGCTTCCTGCCGTTGTACAGATTTCCTAGGATTGAAGTTCTTTCCGTCTCCATGAAGCAAGCCCTGTTCCAGCGCGACTTGAACAGCCGCTTTCGCCCAGGGACTCACCTGACTTTTATCCGCAAAGGGGAGATTGTCTCCTTTTCCTTTTGTATCTGCTTTGATGGCATTGACTACTAACACGGCGAGTTCTTCCCGGGTTATCAATGCATGCGGGCGAAAGTTTCCTTTTTCATCCCCGCGCATAATCCCGGCTGTTTTTACCGCTTCAATCGCATCCTTAGCCCAGTCAGCATCTGAAACATCTCGAAAAGAAGAGAGACTGCCTTTTTGTTTCTCCAGATGTAATACACTTGCTATCGTTGAAGCGACTTCCTGACGTGTCATCTTATCGAGTGGTCGAAAATGACCCGTTGGATCTCCGACCATAATCCCTTGTTCTTTCATTTTCAATACAGCATCCTCGGCCCAGTTGCTCACTTGATGAAGATCTGTAAAGGAGCTGGATGCTATATTTTTCTGAGTTTGTTCGTCCTTATGAAAAGTAGGAGCTGCCATAACATAACCTGATCCAAACAACATAGAAAAAACAACTGTAGCGGATAAAACTTTATAATATTTTTTATATGTTTTTTTCCTCATTACTGCCTCCTAAATAAACTACATATCTCAAGTACCATTTATATATACAAATAGAACTACCAGATTACGTTTATAAACAATCCTATCTATAGTACTACAAACAAACTGAACAAATTCTGAACAACCTTATATACATCACACTGGATATATCAACATACAACTCCAGAGGAAAGTAAGAAAAACAACAGAAGCAGTACCTTGTACTAATGCCATCAAAAAGATCGCACCTTTTTGCAATGTTCTGTATGGTTTTATTAGAAACAACGAAAAAAGGTCCAAAAACCGAAAGTTTTTGAACCTTACCTTACTAACTATAGAGTCATCCCCGATTTTTATAAAAATCTCCGGTGACACTTCTTACCGTCATACGTAAACAGCACACGCCGATCTTCAATTCTTGTCTCTAGGTGTACCGACTTGCCCCATAACATGTGAATATACGGGACGGTCTTCTCCACATACTTCACGTCCAGCTCCATTCCCTCATACTGATGGTACAGGTACAATTCGCCGTTGTGCAGATAATCTCCATCCTGCACCATAATGTAGGGAAAGCCCCCATTCACCCGGCTTGTTACCAACTGGTCACGAACGACTTCCCATGTCTTATCCGTAATCGTCCAATCGTTCCCCTGGCGTCCGAACACATACATATCAAGCTTATTAACCAAATCTTTCGTTAAATAATTGCGGATGAATGAGATGTCGCTATCCATCTCCCGCACTTCAAAGATTTTCTCGCGTCCCTGACCCGGTATTCGACCGAACCGTTCCTGTTCTTCTTTTGTCGGATTGTTCCATCGCTCTTCGATGTCTTCGAATATTTTGATCCCCAGGTAATACGGGTTGATACTGGTTGTCGAAGGCTGAACAACACCGGCGTTTAGCTTGGCGTATTCAATCGTCTCCTCCCCTGTCAGATCCATCTCCCGCAGGATTCGTTGATGCCAGTAGGAGGCCCAACCTTCGTTCATGATCTTCGTCTCGATCTGCGGCCAGAAATACAGCATCTCCTCACGCATAATAGTCAGCACATCACGCTGCCAATTCTCAAGACGGGTGCTGAACTCCTCAATGAACAGCAGCAGATCCTTCTCAGGCTCCGGCGGAAAACGTTTCATACGCTTTTTCGCTTCCTCTTCCGCGTCTTCCTTCCGCTTCTTCTCATCCGTGTCGAGCAGCCACAGATCTCCATACGGATCTTTGCGAACCGTCTGGAGTGCTGTTCGAGCTTCCTTTGGATCTTCCGCCCAATTAAAGTGACGGCGCGTCAGGCTCGGATCAACATGCTCTTGAATGGCTAGCACGGCATCCAAAAACTCCTCTACCGTCTCTCTACCATACTGAATTTCATATTGACGCAATCTCTCCGCTGTCGCAGCCATACTCTCTACCATATCTCGGTTTGTACGGCTAAAGCGAATATTATTTTTAAAGAAGTCGCAATGCGCCAGTACATGGGCAACAATCAGTTTATTTTGAATGAGAGAATTGCCATCGAGCAGGAAAGCGTAGCACGGATCAGAATTAATAACCAGCTCATAGATTTTGCTTAGCCCTAGATCATATTGTAATTTCATCCGATGAAAGGACTTCCCAAAGCTCCAATGGGAAAAACGGGTGGGCATACTGTAGGCGCCGAATGTATAAATAATATCAGCTGGACAAATCTCATACCGCATGGGGTAGAAATCAAGGCCAAACCCTTTAGCAATCTCTGTGATTTCATCAACCGCCCGCTCCAATTGTTTAATCTCTTCACCTGTCATGATTTCACCGTCTCCTTCCCGAAGAAGGTCGTCAGTGCCTTATAAACCTCCCCTTTTTCACGAACAATACTGTATTTGAACTTAGGATCCTTGATGTGCTTGTATGCTGACATCAATGTTGAGTGTCTATTGTATTGATTCACCTCAGTATAGCCGAACATATTGCTTCGGCTCATCAGCTCCCGAACAAGCTTCACGCAGCGATCATTATCTGAAGTCAAATTGTCGCCGTCAGAAATATGAAACGGATAAATATTGTACAGTGCAGGCGGATACCGCTGATCAATGATTTCTAGCGCCTTGCGATAGGCAGACGAACAGATCGTACCTCCGCTCTCTCCTTTGGAGAAAAAGGCTTCTTCTGTTACCTCCTTCGCTTCTGTATGGTGGGCGATAAATGCGATATTTACCTTCTCGTACTTAGTACGCAGGAACCGTACCATCCAGAAGAAAAAACTGCGCGCCACATATTTCTCCAGCGCCCCCATCGAGCCGCTCGTATCCATCATCGCAATAATGACAGCGTTGGAGTGCGGCTGTACAATTTCCTCCCATGTCTTGAATCGAAGGTCTTCATTACTGATGCTTTTAATGCCTTTATGTCCTTCGAGTCCGTTTCTTCGCAACGCTTCAAGAATGGTGCGCTTCTTATCGATATTGCCCATCAATCCTTTTTTGCGAATGTCATTAAAGCGGATATCTGTCACTACAACATCATCTTGCTGCTTCTGCTGTAGATTCGGAAGCTCCATCTCGGCGAATAGCATCTCCTGCAGCTCCTCCACCGAGATCTCTGCTTCATAATAGTCTTCACCGGTCTGATCTCCTGCACCCTGGCCTTTACCCGGCCCTTTGCTGGGATCACCCTCCCGCGCAATTACATCGCCCACTTTCGAATCACCTGTACCCTGGCCGACATGCTTGCTTTTGTTGTAGTTGTACCGAATGCGGTATTCATCAAGTGAACGGATCGGGATTTTGACGACATCCCGCCCATTCGACATGATGATGTTCTCTTCACTGACCAGGTCCGGGAGGTTTTTACGAATCGCCTCCCGGACCTTTTCCTGATGACGCTGCTGATCCTGATGTCCTTTACGGTGCAGTGACCAATCTTCGCGCGAGATAATAAACGAAGGTTCATTTTTCATGCGGCTTCCTCCTTTTACACCGCTTATCGGTTCAAGAGGCTGCCCACATAACGCAGTAATTCATTTGCGCAAATCGGGCAATACCCGTGTTCGTCGATGAGGCGGGCGGTCACTTCGTTGACTTTTTTCAACTGGATTTCATCCGGTGTTTTCGATGAGGTCGTGATCTTGACCACATCTTTCAAATCTGCGAACAATTTCTTCTCAATCGCTTCACGCAGGCGTTCATGACTGTTGTAGTCGAAGCGCTTGCCTTTGCGCGCATACGCCGAGATCCGGATGAGTATCTCTTCACGGAATGCCTTCTTGGCATTTTCCGATATGCCGATCTGTTCCTCGATGGAGCGCATAAGTTTTTCATCCGCATCCATTTCCTCACCGGTAATCGGGTCGCGTACTTTGGTTTTGTTGCAGTATGATTCTACGTTATCAAGATAATTGTCCATCAGCGTTTTGGCTGATTCTTCATACGAGTAGACAAAGGCTTTCTGTACTTCCTTCTTCGCTAGTTCATCGTATTCTTTACGAGCGACATTGACGAAAGTAAGGTATCTCTCTTTATCCTCTTTAGTAATCGTCGGTGACTGATCTAATCCGTCTTTGAGCGCTCGAAGAATATCAAGCGCATTGATGCATTCCGTATCGCGACGAATCAACGCACTTGAGATCCGGTTGATGACATAACGCGGATCGATGCCCCCCATTCCTTCATCCGCGAACTCGTTCTGCAGCTCTTTAATGTCGGATTCCTTGAATCCTTCCACTGAATCGCCGTTGTACAGACGCATTTTCTTCAGCAGATCAATGCCCTGCTTTTTAGAATCCTTCAGGCGTGTCAAGATGGAGAAGATTGCAGCAGCCCGCAGCGAATGCGGTGCAATATGCACATGGCCAAGATCGCTTTGCTTAATCAGCTTGGAATAGATTTTTTCTTCGGCAGAGACCCTGAGATTGTATGGGATACGCATAACAATCATCCGGGACTGAAGTGCTTCATTCTTCTTATTGCTTATAAATGTTTTATATTCAGCTTCATTCGTATGAGCGACAATTAATTCATCCGCGCTAATAAGAGCAAATCTTCCTGCCTTAAAATTGCCTTCCTGCGTCAGCGAGAGCAAGTTCCAGAGGAATTTCTCATCGCATTTTAGCATCTCCTGGAATTCCATCAGACCACGGTTCGCCTTATTCAACTCTCCATCAAACCGATACGCACGCGGGTCAGATTCTGAACCGTACTGCGTAATCGTGGAGAAGTCGATGCTTCCCGTTAGATCAGCAATATCCTGTGACTTTGGATCAGACGGGCTGAATGTACCAATACCTCGACGCTTGGCCTCCGAGAATACGATGCGCTCAACGGGCATATCTTCAATCCGACCGCCATATTCTGTGTCGAGACGCATCTGATTGTACGGTGACAGATTGCCTTCAATAATGATACCTAGCTCCTTCTCAATTTCAGGACGAAGTTCATTCGGAATCAGGTGAAGCGGGTCCTCATGCATCGGGCATCCTTTGATTGCGTACACTGCGCCTTCTTCTGTGCGTGTAAACTGTTCAAGCCCCCGCTTCAGCATGGTCACAATCGTTGATTTACCACCACTCACCGGACCCATTAGCAATAGAATTCTTTTTCGCACATCCAGGCGCATCGCTGAAGAGTGAAAATATTCTTCCACCAGCTTCTCAATTGCCCGATCCAATCCGTACATTTCCCGGCTAAAAAATTTGTAGCTTTTGCTTCCATCCTCATTATGTTCAATCCCGGCATGCTTGATCATGTTATACACCCGGGAGTGTGCGGTCTGAGCAACGTGCGGATTTTGTCTTACAATCTCAAGGTACTCGGCGAATGTCCCTTCCCATACGAGCTGTTCTTCACGTGCACGGTATTCTGCAATCCGCTTTAGGATATCCATCGGGCACTCCTCTCCTTTTCTTCGTTCAGAATGATCAGTCATGGGATGCATTTTTACTATCCTATTCGGTGGATGCAGATGACATGCTAAATATCTGACCGCTTTACGTTAATGAAGCAGCGCCGCATCTTTCACTCTTCATAAAAACAGGGCTAAAACGTGTGTATATCACACATTTCAGCCCTGTTTTTATGTCTTTACTTGTCGTATGTAGCTCCATGCATGACTTCAAACACTTCAAGCTTAGAGCCTGTAGCTGGATTATTGTCAGAGGAGTGGGAATGTGCCTGCCGGAAGCTATCGCTCTCAGTCCAAGCTTTGAACGATTCTTCGCTATCCCACTTTGTATAGACGACCTGCTTGTCCCCATCTGTTGCACTCAAGAACTGAAATTCAAGGCAGCCAGGAACATTAGCCATTCGCTCCGCACTTTTGCCGAACATTTCTCCCATACGACCTTTCATCGCTTCAGGAACTTGCAATACATTCATGACAACGTACATACAATGCACCTCCATAAAGTATCAATCTCTCTCACTATAGCAAATCATCTCGACATTTTCCAATCACAAGCGTACAAACTTTGTCAAGATTACCGTATGCCCATATGTTCCCATCATATAGTGGATCAGGTATAATAAAAGGGAAATTTACACTTGGGAGAGGGGATATGAACGATGGGTATGGTGATTGTTTTAGTAGTGACGGGCTTGGTGCTTGGCGCAATTTTCACTGCAGGATACAATGAGGACAAAACGTGGGGTCTGTAATACTTCGTTGATAAGGTAAAGCGCTGCCAGTCTGTATTGGCAGCGCTTTTTAAACGGTTACACACCGAATTCATTTTCCTGTTCTTCTTCTACTACCATCTGCAGGTCATACGCAGCAATCGCCGCATAGCAATATTCGCCCAACTCGCTCCGCCTTTTTGCTTCCGCTACGATATATTGAGGAGATCCTTCATTTTCTTCATCATACACTGCGAGCAAGCCATCTGAATTATCAAGAAGAAATGCATTTTTCGCCTTGAATTGCCACGCTCCTTCATACGGACGCTTGGTGATACTGGTGACAAAGTCCGCTTCCCCAAGCAGATTTCTATAGTATGTCTGCTTCTCTTCCTGCCACTTGCTCTCCTGTTCAAGAAATGGCGTAAGAACCGCAAGCTTCAGAGAAGGATACATCTCCTTCAATTCAAGCACGACTTCCGCTGCCCATAATTCAACTCCAAGCTGGCCGCTTATAATCATCCATTCGGCTCCATCCTCAATATAAGAGACAAGGCGCTTGCGAATCGCCTTTTTAATATAGCCAATCCCAGGATGCTTCGTATCAAAAATCCCCAATTCATGGGGTTTGTATCCTGTAATTACGATTCGTCTTAGCACTCAGCTTCCCCCCTCCTGCTTATCTTACCTCTCTTTTAATTGTTGTACCAGTATGGCTTGCCGCATTAAAAAAGACAGAGAGCACACCTGCTCTCTGTCGTATCTTCACGTATTAAAATACCGGAATTACCGAGCCTTTATACTTCTCGTCGATGAATTTTTTCACATCTTCAGATTTAAGTACTTGCAGAAGTTTTTTGATTTCTTCTCGATTTTCGTCGCCTTCTTTTACTGCCACGATGTTAGCGAACGTTTTGGCTGCCTCGGAATCTTTTTTCTCCATCGCTAATGCTTGATCAAATGTCAAGCCGCCTTCCATCGCATAGTTTCCGTTAATTATGGCATAATCCACTTCACCGATTGCACGCGGCAGAAGAGAGGCCTGCATTTCTTTGATTTGAATATTATGCGGATTTTCTACAATATCCTGCTTGGTCAGACTGTTAAGGTCTTTACCGGCTGTAAGTGTAATCCAGCCTTTTGATTCGATCA
This sequence comes from Aneurinibacillus sp. REN35, assembly GCF_041379945.2. Lineage (NCBI taxonomy): Bacteria > Bacillati > Bacillota > Bacilli > Caryophanales > Paenibacillaceae > Aneurinibacillus > Aneurinibacillus baijiui. The sequence continues at coordinate 292,328 of NZ_JBFTXJ020000005.1, forward strand.
GCTTAAGTGCACGTGCACCGTTCGATACATCATCCGGAATCGCTACGACAGCACCGTTTTTCGGCTGTGCAGCTTTTTCTTTACCCGGATATAACCCCATCGGCTCTAGGTGAATACCGTCCAATGCTTTAATATGTGTACCGTGCTTCTTATTGAACTCATCAAGGTACGGCACTGTCTGGAAGTAGTTGGCTGCTACTTGCTTTTCTTCTAGGGCTGTATTCGGCAGAACGTAATCGTCGAATACTCTCACTTCCATCTCCACACCTTGTTCCTTTAGCTTATCTTTCACATGATCAAGAATTTCCGCATGTGGAACCGCGCTTGCGCCTACGACAATTTTCTTTTTATCCTCACCGCCGCCGCACGCTGCAAGCATGCTGACTACGAACAGCAGCATAACAGATATAAACCATTTTTTCATCGTCTATTCCCTCTTCTTCATGTAGTGTAGTTGATGTCTAAGGCTGCTCGTCACTGCGTAATGTGTACGGGCCCAGTACACATCACACAAAAAAACCTCTCAAGACAGACAAGAGAGGTTTGGTTATACGTTCATGCATACTCTTATCTGCCAAGACACCATGATCCAACGTGTCTTGCTGGAATTAGCACAGCCTTCTTCTTACGCATAAGAAGAATTCCGCTGCCGGGTTTCATCGGGCCAGTCCCTCCACCTCTCTCGATAAGCGAGATCACTATATAGTTGTACTGAGAAGTATATTACGCATCTTTTGCAAGATTGTCAATTACTTTTTTTATAAATCAGTTTTATTTATCCGTCAAAAAAATCCCTGTACCCGCCGCAAGCTGTTCGTATAATTCTTTCAAGGTACCGCTCGCATCTACGCGATGCTGCGGAACTCCTCGGTCGATCTTATAATCTTCCACGAGGAACGTCTTCAAACCAACCTCTGCAGCTACCATGTCCTGCTGCATATCATTTCCAACCATAATCGTATCTTCTGGTCGCACACCGATCCGCTCACAAATTTCTAAGAAGTATTTTGGATTCGGCTTGCAATAACGTGCCTCTTCAAAAACAGTAACATGCTCAAAGTCATCTTCTACAAGTCCGGCCCACTTCATTCGTTCGCGAATAGCCATACCCGGAAATACGGGATTGGTTGCAACAACCATGCGATAGCCGCGCTTCTTTGCTTCCTCCACTACCTTTAGTGCATAGGGGTGCGGTTCAATTTCTTCTTTTAACAAAGGAAATTCTTCTGCATAAAACGTATCAAATAACGGCCAGATTACATTCTCCTCTACCCCGCATGTTGAAAAGAAATGCTCACGAAATATCTCTTCGTTGGTACGGTCTGGGCCATCGTCTTTCATCATTTGTTTAGTTGCATCCCATACAGATTTAATCAGTTGTTCTGGTTGAACAATATGGGCTGTATATTCCCCCAGCCGTTTCATATAGCGATTCATGAACGCCTCGGTATCAAGCGTTAACAGCGTTCCATCCAAATCAAAAAATATGGCTCGTTCCACTATGCAACACTCTCCTCTTTATTATTTCATTCCTGGATAACCAACCTGACGCAGCGCTTCATATAGAATAACCGCCGCCGTATTGGATAGATTCAATGAACGCGTTGCATCTCCCATCGGAATACGGATAATCTGTCCAGGATATTGCGCTAGAATATCTTCAGGAATTCCTGTTGTTTCTTTACCGAAAATAAAAAAATCACCATCCCTATACTCTGCGTCGGAATGGTACTGATCCCCGCTTGTCTCGATAAAGAAAAAACGTCCATCAGGGTGCTTTGCCGCAAACTCAGCAAAGGACTGATAATATGTAAGATCAACCGCATGCCAATAATCAAGCCCTGCCCGCTTTAAGTACTTATCATCTGTCGAGAACCCCAGCGGTTCAATTAGGTGTAAGCGGGTACGGGTTGCCGCGCATGTACGGGCAACATTCCCCGTATTAGCCGGGATCAATGGCTCATGAAGCACAATGTTAAACGCCATCCTTTTGTTCACCTCAGTTTCTATCATAGCACAAAAACAAGATGGAATATAAACGAAAAAGAAGAGCCGCAGCTTGATTGCGACTCTTCCACCAACCCTTTTTATACACTACTTTGTCTTAATAACAACCGTATCTGCCATCTTATCATGCCAGCCTTGCTTGCGCTTATCAAAGCCGGCCCAGATATAGCCCAATAGCAGGACAATGGCAGAAACAATCTTTCCGATCGTCTCCCGCAGAACGATGGCGCCCCAGCCAGCTATACTGCCGCTCGTACGCACTACTCGTACACCGACGACCATCTTGCCCAGCGTCTGTCCCCACAAGCCGGTGAGCACAATATAATAGAGCAATCCAAGAAGATTCTGCATGGTCCATTGGAATGAAAATACCTCCGTTGAAGCCAAACCCAGAATGTAGGATACAGCACCAAGTACAATCCCATCAATTAGCGCTGCCAGAAACCGAATCCAAAAGCCTGCATACCTCGTCGCGTTCGCTTCCATTGACAATCCCTCCTTTCATCCAATTGCCACACTGTATGAGTCATGGACGGTAAATATACTCAATACGCGGTGTGCGATTTTCTTCCTGTAGGAAATCAGGCAATGGAGTCGCATTGATATTCAATCGAGCCGACAATTCCGCAGAGAAAGTAGAGAACAGCTTGGAAAATCCGAACGGCTGTTCATATCGAATTACCGTTGCCTCTTGCAATTTCGCCATTTGTTGCGCCGCTTTCGTTGCGTCCTCTAGCGTACCAAGTTCATCAATCAGCCCGTTTGCCTTTGCTTGCTTTCCGGTATAAATCCGCCCATCTGCTAGCTGCAGCACTTTGTCGCGCGGCATCTTCCGTCCTTCTACGATGACATCGACGAACTGCTGGTAGCTTTCATTAATCATATTCTGGAGTAGAGCGTGCTCATCCTGTGTCATATCACGCATCGGGTTACCGATATCTTTAAATTTTCCGCTTTTGATTACATTTTCCTTAATCCCATATTCCTTGGCGAGCTCTCCATAATTCATATACGAAGCGATCACACCCAGACTGCCGGTTAACGTTGAGGCATTGGCAAATACCTTATCACCCGCCGCAGCAAGATAGTAGCCGCCCGAGGCAGCATACGAGCCCATGCTAACCACAATCGGTTTCTTCGTCTCACTCTTCACTTGCTTTATTTTATGATACAGCTCATCTGTCGGAACGACAGCACCGCCGGGAGAATTAATCCTAAGGACAATGGCTTTAATATTCGGATCATCCTTGGCTTGATTGAGCTGTGAAAGTATAGCTTCATAATCAAATGAACGATTCCAGCCGCTCTCCTCAGAAATCACACCTTCGATATATAGCTGCAGCACTTGATTTATCCCGTTTCCTGACACCGTCTTCGCTGCCCATCTCTCAGGAGCTGAAGCGCGGATTTCATCTGTCCCCCGAAACAGAGAGACAACAAAAGCTGCTGCTACGACAAGCACAACAATCCCTAAGGCAATCCATTTCTTTCTATTCATAAGTCGGTCAATTCCTCCTTTACTTCCCTTTCTTCCCCCCTTTACTACGTATCAATCGATAAAAAGATGCAGGGTAGCCGTCATATAATATGAAAGAAGCGATACTGAATTTTCGGTGTATAGGCTGTGGAATCTCTGTAATTCCAATATCGGTGACGGCTATTCGTCGTATGCGCATTTACAAGCGGCATGCCATTAACATCTTTGGCTACAACAATCGTCGAATGCTGCCAACGTCCATCTCCATCGAAGTCATAGCAGATCACATCGCCAAGCGAGAGCAGATCCGCGCTCGGCTTTACTTCCGTGTTTATATGCCCCTTCTCTAAGTGCCAGCGAAAACTATGAGCCACCGCCCAGCTATAACTCCAGAGCGCCGCTGTACTATTTCCCCCTCGATACCACCATCCCGTTGAACGATTTCCGCTCTGCCGCATCGGAACTCCGCCCGCATACAAACATTGAGAGATGAAATTCGTACAATCCACATCAAAACTTCGAAACTGCGGATTGTAATCATTCCACCACGCCTCTGCATACCGAACAGCTTGAATACGATTATACGTATAACGCACACTCTCTTGGGAATCTTCCGGTGATTCTTCTTCACTTTCATATTGAGCCAGAACCGGTACTACATCTTTTACCGTCGGCTTCTGTACTCCCTCTTCCCCGGCGATCAACCAGCCCTTTTCCCCCCGACGCAGCGTTACATACATCTGAATGTCTTTTTCCTGCTCATACCATTCTTGTTTCAGCTTATATGCGTACCATTCTCTTGCTTCAATCCGGACGATGACTTCGTCTTCTGCTTCTCTCTCTACTTGAAAGCCGCTGATTTGCAATCTGCTCTTTAGCGGCTGCGCTTTACGCTCTGCAAGCTGCTGCCAATGTCGTTCATTATATTGTTTAAACATCTCGGTCTGCTCTTCTACTACACAGACAGCAAGTTCATTTTTTTTCGTAACAAACCCCTTTGTCCTACACTGTAGATACACCTCAAGCGCTTCTTTCCATTGTCGCATGCTCTCGCCCCTTTCTCCTCTTCCATCGTATGTATATGCAGGGATGGAACGCATACAACACTTCTAAGACAGCAAAAAGGACCATCAAGTCATGACTTAATGATCCTTTTGCTACCTAGATAGTACAGCTATTTATTTTATGCTGAATCAACTTCAGAGCGCTCAAGCACACCTTCTAGCTGCAGCAAATATTCTTTTATATTCAAGCCACCGCCGTAGCCCACCAATGCACCGTTCGAGCCGATTACACGATGGCAGGGAATAAAAATAGACAGCGGATTTTTGTTGTTCGCTCCCCCGATGGCGCGAACCGCCTTAGCGGCATTCATCGCAAGGGCAATATCTTTATACGCTCTTGTTTCTCCATACGGAATTTTTTGCAGCTGCTCCCAAACCATCTTTTGAAACGCAGTACCGCGTACATCCAGCGGGAGAGTAAACTCCTGACGCATGCCTGCAAAATACTCGTCCAATTGCTCTGTCGCTTCAAGAAATACTTCCGGCGCATATGCAATATTATCTGTGCTAAGCCATTTCTTCGCCCAGCAATTTAATGAAAGCTTTGCAAGCTCACCTTCGCTAAACTCTACCCAGCATAACCCAGCGTCTGTCGCCGCCAATGTAATGGGGCCGAGGGGGCTTTGATACACGGTGTAAAAAACTTCCGACTTCACCCAATCCCTCCCTTTTGCATCCTCTTATCATCTTACCTCGCGTCAAATGAAGAAATCCAGCGCAATCATTCGACATTTTTTTCTTCTTGCAAGGCATTTTCAATTTCTTTTTGGACTAAACTTTCTTTTTCTCGGTCTTTCGCTTTTTTTAATGCATCCATCGCTTCACTGCCGCCAATTTGACCAAGCGCCCAGGCAGCAGCACTGCGCAAGGCAGGACGCTCATCTTTTTCTAGGATACGGATAATATCTGGCACCGCACTGCGATCTTTAAAATGGGCAAGCGCTAAAATAGCATTGCGCTGAATCGGCTTTTTGCCACGCCACGATCCAGAGGTACGACCAAACATCGCTGCAAATTGCTTCTTGCTTATCGTAAGCAGCGGTTTTAACAGCGGCTTTGCGGCTTCAGGCTCTGGAGCAAACTCAAGATGGTGGGTCATATTGATTTTTTTATTTTTCGGACAGACCTGCTGGCACGTATCGCATCCGTACAAGCGATTGCCGATAGCCGAACGGAACTCTTCAGGTATGTCATCTTTTAGCTGGGTCAAAAAAGCAACACAGCGCTGTGAATTAAGCTGTCCTCCTTGCACAATTGCACCGGTTGGACACGAATCAATACAGAGAGTGCACTCCCCACAATCTTCTTCCACAAGTTGATCCGGAGGAAACGGAGCATTGGTCAGCATCTCTCCCAAGTATATCCATGAACCAAATTCAGGGGTTATCAGAGAAGTATTCTTACCAATCCAGCCTATCCCTGCCCGCTCCGCCACAGCCCGATCTGAGAGCGCACCTGTATCTACCATGATCTCGGTTTGAATCCCAGGTACTCTCTTCTGAAGAAAGCCCTCCAGCTTTTGCAACCTTTCGCGCAGAACTGTATGATAATCTTCGCCCCAGGATACACGTGCCATAATTCCTCTATACTTACCTGGCTCAGATTTTGGCGGGGCTTCCATACGAGTCGGATACGCAAGTGCAATGGCAATGATGGATTTAGCGTCCGCTAGACTATGCGTTGGATGCGTTCTTTTCTCGATATCCTTCTCCTCAAAGCCAGACTCATATCCCAACTCTCTATGTGTATATAATTTCTCCTTAAGCGAGAAGAAAGGATCTGCCTTAGCAAATCCAATTTTATCAATTCCCATCTCTTGTGCATATTCACGAACTTCTTGCTTTAGGCGGCGCCAATCAATTGCCTGCTGATCCTGTATCCCCTGCTGCGTCATGCCGCCACCTCCATTCCTTCTTACCCGCGGATAATCGCTCCGGTCGCAAGCTCATCACAGCGATTGTTCAATTCATTATCCGCATGTCCTTTTACCTTGATATACTCAACATCATGCTTCTCCATAAGCGCAAGCAACTCTTTCCACAAATCCTGATTTTCTACCGGCTGCTTTTTACTGTTTTTCCAACCGTTTTTAATCCAGCCTTTATACCATCCTTGCTGAAAGCAGTTTACCATATAAGCGCTGTCACTGTGGAGTAGAACCTTACATGGTTCTGTCAGTGCTTTCATCGCCTCTACGGCCGCTGTCAACTCCATTCGGTTATTGGTCGTATTCTGTTCGCTGCCGCATAGCTCTTTACGATGCTGACCATACAGCAGTACTGCACCCCAACCGCCCGGTCCTGGATTCCCTGAGCAAGCACCATCCGTATAAATGATTACCTCTTTCATCGTTTCACCCGTTCATTTATGATTTTTGTTATTTATATAGTATATCAACTTTGGCTGTCTTTTTGGGGAGTATGGTAGAATATCAAAAAAGAGGTGATATTATGCAAAACTACACGATTTCTGAAGAAATACATACCAAGGTCCCCGGAATCAAACTCGGTATCCTTCACTATAATAACGCGACATTATCGACTGCACCAGCCATGTTAAAGGGAAGGATTAACTTATTTCTAGAAAATATGCGCTACGATTACTTAGATACTCCTGTCGCTGACGTTCCTGGTATTGCAGAATGGCGACAAACATTCAAAGCATTGGGAATCGATCCATCCCGTTATCGTCCTTCTTCCGAAGCGCTTGTACGACGGGTTCTACAGAATAAGCCTTTTCACTGGGTTCATAGCGGTGTAGATATAAACAACTTCCTCTCCCTTCAATTCGGATTGCCAGCCGGCTTGTATAACCGGGACCGCATCGTAGGTAATGTAGCTTTGCGACTGGGAAAAAGCAATGAGACGTATGCAGGGTTAAATGGGAGAGAGATTTCTTGTGAGGGCAAGCTTGTGCTCGCCGATGATAACGGTCCTTTTGGCAGTCCATTCGTCGACTCCGTACGTACCAGCGTAACAGAGGACGCAACACAGCTTCTGCACGTCTTCTTTATTCATCCAGGCTTCACTCGCTGGACAGATGAACAGCTGCTGCGTGCTGCTGGTGAGATGTTCACTCATATTAACGGGGGCGTATGCGACATTGATGGCAGGCCTTTTCTTATTATTTCCTAGTCCCCTATTCTTTGCATACTAAAGGGAACAGGCATCCATCCCCCACTGTTCCCCTTATATAACCATGCATTCACTTTATGCTTTCTTCCGAAATACAACCTGTTCCATAAAAATAATAAGAAGCACTCCTACAACCAAGCCATTACCAAAGATATAGCCAAAGATCGGTGGTAATCCCTGTAGTGCTTGAGCTGGAACAAACATGAGGCCAATTCCACCCATTAGTCCAAATCCGACAATAAAAATATTACGTTCATCAAAAATAACACGGCCAAAATCACGCAGTCCGAATCCAAGAAGTTGTGTAAAGCTGACAAACATGACCGCATAACCAATCGGGGAAGGAAGACCGGCAAGAATCCGACTGACCGACGGCAGTACACCCAGCACCATAAGGAAGATGGATGAGATGATAAACGGCAGACGAGAGGCAATACGTGACACCTGGATGACACCTGCCGAGATAGAGAGCGGAACTAACCCTACAATTCCTCCTGCACCAGACAGTATATGAGCAGCTCCCGTTAATATACCACCTTGTTTGTACTCTTTCTTTCCCGGATTGGCTCCTACGACATGACTCACTACAGCAATACTGGCAATCAGATTCGTAATAAGAATAAGTCCGGTAATAAGCGATGTCAGTACTGTACCTAAATGGAATACGGGCGTTCCCCAAAAAAACAACTCCGGCAGCGCGAATACACTATGCGTCTCCTGCAACGGTTTTGACCAATCCATTACTATATAAATAAGCCATCCTATAATCATGCTGATGAGAATAGCAAAGCTGCGGACATATTTGAAACGCGAGGCAATCATCATAAAGGTTACGAATACAATCCCTAGCGAAACAGCAGCAAGCTCCGGCTGCACTCCGCTTCCTTTACTATAATAATCAATCCCAAGCATGCCCTTCATAAATGATCCACTCAATGAAACAGCTAACAGCACAAGATAACCGCCGCTTACAATCGGTGTAAACACCTTCTGTACTTTCTCAATAAAACCGGTAGCACTAAGCACGATGAGCATAATTCCGGTAAGTATCAATCCCATCTCCAGTGCTTGCCCTATTTCTTTAGGCGCCTGGCCTGCAACTGCCCCTAGATTGGCAAGAATAACGAAGATGCCCCACCACATGCCCGCAGGACCCTCCGTAATCGGTAAGCGATGACCAAACAGCACTTGTAGCAGCGACGCAAGACCGATAAAGAAGAAGGTCTGCTGCACAAACTGCCCAAGCTGCTGTGATCCGAGTCCATACATCTCACCAATAACAAGCGGCACAACTAGCGAGCTTGAGATTGTAATGAAAAACCATTGCAAAGCTGCGGTTATTGTAACTGATAATGGAGGTTTTTCGTTTAGTTCATACAAATTATTTGTTTTTGTTTCTATCTTCGATTCCACTCTTGCTCACCTTTTATCCTTTCTCTTTCACACAATGAACAGCAACCTGTAAGTCATGCCATACCTCCCGCTTAGTTTGAGCTAGTGCGTCCCCACGCTGTCTTACTACATAAGCGGGATGCCATGTAGGCACAATTTTTATTCCTTCATACTCATACACATTGCCTCGGAATTGCGACATTGTTTTCATCTCAGGGAAGAAGAACTGCAAAGCCACCTTACCTAAAGCAAGCACTGCTTTGGGTCTGATGATTTCAAGCTCACGCCGCAAATATTTACTGCATTCTAGCGTCTCTTCACGCATTGGTGCGCGGTTTTTTCCTTTTTCATCTGTAACACGGCATTTGACTACATTGGTCATATACACCTGCTCACGTCTAATCCCCGCCTTTTCTAGAATTAGCGTAAGAAGCGATCCGCTAATGCCAACAAGCGGAAGACCCCAATTCTCTTCGTCCTCACCTGGGCCTTCACCCACAATCACCAATGGTGTGCCTGTAGTCCCTATGCCCGGCACCCGATTCTTCGCATGTTCACAAAGCGCACAATCCGTACAGATTAGAATATGACGGCGCAGTTGTTCCATATGCACAATTCTCTCTACCTGATACAGCGCAGACTTCACATCTTCTGCATCGTATCCATCCTTAGTCAGCCGTCGATAGAAATCCTGCATACCTTCCCCGACATGTTTCATCTGGTCTCTCTCCTGTCCTTATGGCATCCCTTCTACGATAGCACATTTTTTTACATAGCTTAAATGAGCAAACTGTTCCTCCCACTACGATACCATAACACAAAAAACCCGCCTGCTCAGCAAACGGGTTTTTCTACCGTATAATCTTTATTATTTGGTCGGTTCCTTGTTGACTTCTTCACTCATCTGCACAGCCCATGCTTCATATAGCTGGTCTTTGGTCTTCAAACCCTGTTGCGGAATGGCATGATTTACAACATAGGAGCTTCCAACGTGACGGTTTTCCCACATCTCTTGGTGAGCCTGCGGTAATTCTTCAAAAGGTACGAATACCGGCTCCGTAATCTCAAGCATCCCCGAATCAATCATCTCATTCATACGAATGACTTCATATGCATTGGATAAATGCGTACCAAGAATATTGGCGGTTGGCATATAAACGCAGCGTTGACGCATCCACACTTGCGGCGCATAGAAGCTGTAACGTCGCTGTCCCATATCTTCACTGTATACAACACGGCCAGTATATGGCTTCAATAATGTCGTACTCACGCCTAGCGTATCATGTCCTGCCCGCTCAAAAATTAAGTCCGGATAACCGCGCGGATTGTCAGGCGAACGCAGGTACTTAGCAACAGCGCTGCCGAACGGCTTGAAGATATAATCCGTAAAGTAGCGTACTGCTTCTTTAAATGCTTCTGTTTCCGTTTTTGGATTCGGGAAATCAGGCATCGTATCCGGCCAGATGAACTCGTCACCTTCACGGCGTTTAATCTCTTCGATGCTTAGTACACCGCGTACCGCATCCCCATATCCAAGACTTTGTACAAACTCTTTTTGGGCATCTGTATACGTAGCTACAACAATCCGTGCTCCCATATCACGGGCAGATTCAATAGCAATCAATCCTGTCTCATCCACGATTCCATCGGCACTCGTATCCGTTCCGTAATAGATCAGAACAGCCTCTCCAGCACGCAGCAGTGCTTTTTCGTACATCTCACGCGGCGTATGAGAGCCTGCCTTGCCCATGAACGTAAAGTGATATCCGCTTGAGGCACCATAGAAGGTTAGCGTACCACCCTCTTCTAATAATTGGAACGAACGTGGGAATGAAACTTCTCCTGCATGGGATACCGCATAATCAGCGAGACGCCCGTTATTCTGTGCGCGGTAATCGTCTAGAATCTTCTGTCCTGCTGCTTCCCATGCTGCCCATTGGGACGGATCGGCCGGAACCTTCGTAAATGCTTGGCTGTATGCTTCATTTTTTCGGTTAATAACGCCTGCCGCTCCCTGTTCGCGAATGTATGCGGCACGATCCTCACTCGATACCATTCCTGTTACATAAAGGCCGTTGCGCGCAGCGGATTTAAGTGCTTCAAGCCCTGTTCCTGTGGCTGCTCCTTCTACGAACAGATTTTTATTCGGCTCAATCTGCAGCGTTGTAAAGAGCGCGCGGTATATCGTACCTAAATTAAGAATATAGCTTCCTGCCGCTTCAAGTGTAGCATCCTGCGGTTTTACATGCACTTGCGGTGCCTGTGCAATCATAAATTGTTGATGCGAACCATCCGGACCCTGATATCCTTGAATACTAAAATCAGCAAACATCGGATCAAGACCAACAGTTGGTGATAACAGATCATTCTGTCCGGAATAAATCGTAACGAGATCCCCTACCTTTACTCTGCCCTCATGCTTCACTTCACTACCAACGGCCGCGACAAGCGCAATACCACCGCTTCCTGTTACATGATAATCAAGATCATGATCATCCAGTGTAGAAACTGGGATACCTGTCAGAGCCCAAATATCATTAAAGTTAACCTCACTCGCTAATACATATAAAAGGACTTCATTCGCACTTGGCTTCTCAACCGGAATTACAATTTTCTTCTCAGCATCGATTGGATCGCCATGATCGACTGCACCTGTCTCATCATTTTTTGTAACAGCATATGCATACTGCCAGGATGGAATCGGTGTGAATCCTGGAAAATAAGGAGCACCAACCGGAAGCAGGTCGCCCTTTTGAACCAGTTCGGCCTGCTCCGCTTCATCTGGCTGAAATCTCGGCCTTGTTGGAAGCGGTTGACTCTTCTTATCCAGAAACGCTTGAATGCCTGCTTTGCCTGCTTTCGGATCAATTACAGATTCAGCGAACAATTGGGCTTCACGTTCCATTCCCTTCTTTATGCCCTGCTCATATCCAGCACGAACAGCCTCTACTGCACGTTCTGCTGCCTCTTTTCTTCCTGCATAAGTTGATTGGCGAAGAATTCGCTGGATTTCTGTACTGCTATCAATTGCATCCTGCGGAAATGCCTGCGGCGTATTCCAATTCTCCACCAGTTTATTGTGACGGTCAAACGCATCCTTCAGCACGCCTTTGCCAAACATAATATATTCGCGGGCTAGGGCAGAAGCGCGTACTAATACATCTTCGCTTCCTTGCATGATTTCATCAATTAAGCCGATCTGCTCTGCCTCTTCAATATCAATTTGACGACCATTTAGAATGATTTGTAGAGCCTTAAGGAAACCTTTCTCTCCACTCCGCTCTTGAAGCAGACGAGGCAGGCGCTGTGTTCCACCATAGCCTGGAATTAAGTTTAGATTAATCTCTGGCTGGCCAAATACAGCATGCGGTTCGGCAATCCGATAATGTGTAGCCATCTGGAACTCATTCCCGCCACCAAGAGCTACACCATTCACCGCAGCAATTACCGGCTTTCCGAGACTCTCGATACGACTGAACGCCAAATGTGCTTTGTGGGCAAGCGGCAATACATCCTCGACTTCAAACATTTCCTCTAAGAATTGCTTTACGTCAGCACCTGCGACGAATGATCCCGTTCCCTGTCCGGTAAAAATTACAACCTTAATATCTTCTCGTCGGCCCAAGTGGCTGACAATCGTATTCAATTCATCTAGCGCACGTTCATTCAATGCATTAACTGGCGGATTTGTAATTGTAACAGTGGCAACTTTCTTCACAGGCAGCACATCATTATATTGGACACGGAAGAAACGATAATTCTCAAAAATCTTTTGTTCTTCTTCCATCTTGGTCTTCATGCGCCATTGTTCGATTTTAGGCCGAATTTCTTCGATTGATTCCGGATTGCGAAGTGTAGATGTGTCGCCTAGTGCCTCCCCGCTCAGCATATTGCTCAAGTAACGCCGCATATACTTGCCACTGCGTGTTTCTGGGAACTGTGCAACTTCTATAAAGTCGCTTGGTACAGCTACCGCACCTTTTTCCTGACGTACCAATTCAGATAAGCGGCGCTGATCTTCTAAGGTAAGCTTCGCACCTGGTGCCGTCTGAATAAACGCCACAGGTGTTAACCCCTTTTCTCTGTGCGGAGCACCAATTACAAGCACATTACCTACAGGAGAATCAGGATTAATCTGCTTGTCACGCAGGATCGCCCCTTCGATCTCTTCTGTCCCCATGCGATGACCCGATACATTGATAACGTCATCGGAGCGGCCATGCAAGGAGAAGGATTCATCCTCATACTTCATGGCAAAATCACCCTGCGTATACGCCCAGTTATTCTCCCACTTTCCCCAGTACGTATCTACATAACGATCGGCATCTCCCTTCCATTCCGGATTGCCAAAGTTCGCCTCATCACCCCAGATATACCGGGCTAGATAAGGATATGGCTTCGTAATGACAATCTCGCCCTTTTCTTCAAACGCAGCAGAACGGAACTTCGCCTTGCCGCTCTCTCCATTTCCTTCCGATACCCACACATCGCCAAATATCCATGGAAGCGGGAATGTATGCGCATCTGCCTTCAATTCGAAATCACCATTCCCATAAAAATGTGTCCACACAATTCCACCATGCTCTGTTGCCCAATATGAATTAATGTATTGAGAGGTCATTAAATCCATGCCGAACTGTTGAACAGCCGGACTGGTCGGCTCTGCACAGAATGTAGCCACTCGAAGGGTATCCATATTGTATTGTTCTACATCTGCTCGATTCTGTGGATTGGACATGATTGATTTTAAGAACGTCGAGCCCGCTTTAAAAATTGTTACCTTATACCGTTCAATGATACTGGCATAGCGCCCTGCACTCGGAAAAACGGGAGCACCTTCCGCTATAATACTGGTCGTACGTGTCGTAAGCGCCGCACAAATCTGGTAGGATTGCCCTGTAATCCAACCGGGATCGGCAATGACATACATTATATCTTCGCCCGGCTTGGCATCAAAGGAGATCTTCATTGTATGCGCAATTCCCGCCACATAACCACCATGCACATGAACAACACCTTTAGGTTTTCCGGTACTTCCGCTCGTATAGATGATGAAAAGAGGATATTCTGCATCCACCGGCACAGGCTTGGAAACAGCATACATTACTTTAATAAAATCCTCAGTCCCAAGCTCTAGAAGCTCTTTCTCATCAGCGATCTCAAATCCTAACTTGCGAGCTGCTTTAAGTATCGTATCACTCGCCGCTGCCATCAATTCATGTGACCAGCGGTCCCGTTCAGCACGCCAATTGAGATCCTGCTGACGAGTATGACGTACTACAATAACAGCTTCTACACGCGGCGGAGCTTCGACCAATCCTTTGGCGATTACTGTACGGATATACGACTTTTCTTCCGCATCCATGTCATGAAATTGGGCAAGCGCCATCCCGACACCGCGCATCGCATCAGAACGCTCTACCGTAATTTCAGTGCCGATCGTTTGATTTACTTTATTTTTAATTAGCTCTGCTTGTTCCGTGGTCAACGTAAGCTCTTGCAGCTTCTCCTCCACAATTCGCTGAGCCATCTCTTTTGGTATATAGTTGTCAAGAGCGGGATCTGTATATGCCTCTTTAAATTCTACAATCTGTGCGTTACGATAGCCGCCATCAGATGTAATGACTACTTTAGCACCTGCATTATGAATTCGATCACTCAGCGTCTTATCACTGAATCCGCCAAAAACGGCTGTATAAATAATGCCAAGACGTTTGGCAGCCTCTGTATAATAGATCTGTTCCATAATGTTCGGCATATTTAAAGCGATTCGATCACCTTTTTTTAATCCGAGTCCACTCAAGACTTCCGCTGCCTTCACCGTTTCCAAGAGCAGTTTTTTACGTGTCACAGCGAATTCGACAACCGGTCCGCCTCGTCCATCATTCTTAGCTTGATCCCAACGATCACCTTCGAAATAGAATGCAATCTCATCACCATGCCCAGTAATTACATGGCGATCCACTTCATTAAAGCAGGCATTCGTCTGTCCACCTGTAAACCATTTATAGAACGGGGCATCTGTATCATCAAATGCGTTCTTCCACGGTTCATAGTTTGGCGAGTAGGTGACCGTTACGGGTGAACCTGCATCCGCATCCAAGCCCAACCACTGATTATGCTCATCACTCCAAATAACCCAAGCATTTGACTTCTGATCATACCAGTGAATCTCTCGCTTAGCGATATTGCCATGAAATTGTCCGGGATGTTGCTCTGCCTGATAGCGCTGTTTGTTCCAGTCTTCGCGAGTAAGAATTGGATTGCTTTTTACTTTCTTCGTGCGTACGTCCATTACATTGCGCCCCCTTCGATCAGCTGAAATAAATATAAATGTCGGTCAATGGTTTAACAAGCCTCCTGAACGGCTTATGGATAACACGTTGTATTAGTACAGTTCGTGTTTATCTCTCGTTTGTTATATAATAACGTACGTTTTTTATCATGGCAAGGATTTTTACGAATTATTACAACTTATTTAAAGCTTCAGATAATTATTTCGTTTTTTTAATTAAAAATCCTCCATACAGATGTATAGAGGAAAAGTTCGGCTTATAGAAGTACCGATGAAATGTTAAGCTGTTCTACAGCCTTTCTTAGCTTTCTCAAATCTTCTTCGAAAACTTCCTTCAGTTCTCGACGATAAATAATTGCAGCAGGATGATACAGAGGAAAAACATTAAATGGTTTATGTGATAACGCGAATTCTCGGCTGTCCTCATTTTTTTCAGCTTTCTGTATTGGTACAGTCAATAAAGTACCGTGTACTTTTGAAATACTTTCATCAGGAATCAGCCGCTTTAATGGCGTTGAGCCCAACGTCACAAGCAACGTTGGATTAACAAGTTCAATCTCCATATCCAGCCAAGCAGCACATGAGCGAATAGCATGTTGAGAAGGCGGCTTATTCGATTTAGTGACCCGCTTGCTTCCATTCTTCAATATTTTTTCCGTTTCTTTATACGGTCGACATCGTGTTGTATTAACCACATACATTTGACTTCGATCAAGCCCGACGGATTCAAGAAATCCATTTAGGTTCTCTCCAGCCTTTCCTATAAAGGGCCGACAATGCTTCATCTCTTCCGCTCCAGGACTCTCCCCGATGAGTATAATATCGGCATTTGGTATCCCTTCTCCTGGAACCGGTGTTTGTCCTTCTTCGCGCTTTAAACCATCTTCACAGCGAACGCAAGTTAAAAATTTCTCTGGCAGCAGCATAGGTACTCTCCTTTCTCAATTCGGACATTGTTTATCTTTTCCCCAAATATGAATATAATAAAAAACGCGCTCCTTCGTCCTTTATGGAACGAAAAACCGCGTTATTAGTATGTATAAGTACCACATAAGGTTATTTAGCCCCGAATCTGTTCGATGTAGAGAAAGGAAACTAAATGGAGCGGGTGATGGGAATCGAACCCACGTATTCAGCTTGGAAGGCTGATGTTCTACCATTGAACTACACCCGCAATAAAGCTATATATGTGGTACCGATGGTCGGGGTCGAACCGACACTCCCGAAGGAACACGATTTTGAGTCGTGCGCGTCTGCCAATTCCGCCACATCGGCAAAGCAAAAAAGTTATGTTGTGAAAAGTGGTGCCGAGGACCGGAATCGAACCGGTACGGTAGTCACCTACCGCAGGATTTTAAGTCCTGTGCGTCTGCCAGTTCCGCCACCCCGGCAAAATAAAATTGGAGGAGGTACCCGGATTTGAACCGGGGAATAAAGGTTTTGCAGACCTTTGCCTTACCACTTGGCTATACCTCCATATAAACAGGTAACATAACTTTTTTATGGTAATTATATAAATGGAGCACTCTTATGAGTACAACTTATCTCATTCTCGCTTCGGATTGATTCAACGCAGGAAGAATGAATATAGATGGAGCGGACAACGAGACTCGAACTCGCGACCCCGACCTTGGCAAGGTCGTGCTCTACCAACTGAGCTATGTCCGCATCTTATAATAGTATATATGCATTACTCGGTCATTTCAACTTTACTGTATAGGAAAATGGCTGGGGTACCTGGATTCGAACCAGGGCATGACGGAGTCAAAGTCCGTTGCCTTACCGCTTGGCTATACCCCAATAATGGGGCGATCGATGGGAATCGAACCCACGAATGTCGGAGCCACAATCCGATGCGTTAACCACTTCGCCACGACCGCCATAAGTAAGTGTAAGTGGCAGGGGCAGTAGGAATCGAACCCACACTGGAGGTTTTGGAGACCTCTGTTCTACCGTTAAACTATGCCCCTATATTAGTGATAATAAAATGGTGGAGGGGGACGGATTCGAACCGCCGAACCCACAGGGAGCGGATTTACAGTCCGCCGCGTTTAGCCACTTCGCTACCCCTCCAGAATAAATAAAAGCACAATGAAATTTGTGGAGATAAGAGATGCACCCTGCGGGTACCACTCATTTCATTCTTACCTAGAAGTATTTCAACGTAGTTAAGAATGAAAATTGAGGATATACTTTTTAAGTACTACCGATCTTATTTCCGCTTTGAAGTAATTCGACGTAGTAGAAATAAGAGATGCCGGCGAAAGGAATTGAACCCTCAACCCCCTGATTACAAGTCAGGTGCTCTGCCAATTGAGCTACACCGGCATGATCATTCTTAAAAAGAATAATGGTGGCTCGGGACGGAATCGAACCGCCGACACGAGGATTTTCAGTCCTCTGCTCTACCGACTGAGCTACCGAGCCATATATATGTATGTAACTAAAAGAATGGCGGAGCCGACGGGACTCCGACGCGCAGGATGCGCAAGGTTCTGCGTTGCTCACACGATGTGAGCGTTCGTAGCAGAACTTCCTCTCGGGTGAGAGGGCGGTCTTCTTATAAAACAAATAATAAATGGCGGAGCCGACGGGACTCGAACCCGCGACCTCCGGAGTGACAGTCCAGCGTGAACTCCAACTTCACCACGGCTCCGTATGTAAATACAATTTTGGTTGCACTTTTCAAGCACCACCGATTTCATCCGTTAAAGTTGTTCATTCGACGTAGTACGGATGATATTTTGATTGCACTCTTCGAGTACTACCATCGTATTTGAACGAAGAAGATTATTCGACGTCGTGCAAATATAATATTGGTTGCGGGGGCAGGACTTGAACCTGCGACCTTCGGGTTATGAGCCCGACGAGCTGCCAACTGCTCCACCCCGCGACAATATATAGATTTACAATGGTGGAGGATGACGGGATCGAACCGCCGACCCTCTGCTTGTAAGGCAGATGCTCTCCCAGCTGAGCTAATCCTCCAACGCACAAGATGTGCCAGGTTCTGCGTTGTGACAGAGCATCACCTTATCGCATAACCCTATTTGAAAAAATGGTGACCCGTAGGGGATTCGAACCCCTGAATGCATGCGTGAAAGGCATGTGAGTTAAGCCGCTTCTCCAACGGGCCAATAAGCATGGCGGACAGAGTGGGATTCGAACCCACGAGACGAGTTAACCCCGCCTACACGATTTCCAATCGTGCTCCTTCGACCAACTCGGACATCTGTCCATACAAGATATAAAGTACAAAAACTTGCACCCTGAAAACTGGATCGAAGAAAAATGACGCTGTAAAGGAATCTTTGATTTTTGGTTAAGCCCTCGACCGATTAGTATTCGTCAGCTCCGCGTATTGCTACGCTTCCACCCCGAACCTATCTACCTCATCATCTATAAGGGGTCTTACCAGCTTATGCTGTGGGAAATCTCATCTTGAGGGGGGCTTCACGCTTAGATGCTTTCAGCGCTTATCCCGGCCGCACATAGCTACCCAGCTGTGCTCCTGGCGGAACAACTGGTGCACCAGCGGTGCGTCCATCCCGGTCCTCTCGTACTAAGGACAGCTCCTCTCAAATTTCCTGCGCCCACGACAGATAGGGACCGAACTGTCTCACGACGTTCTGAACCCAGCTCGCGTACCGCTTTAATGGGCGAACAGCCCAACCCTTGGAACCTACTTCAGCTCCAGGATGCGATGAGCCGACATCGAGGTGCCAAACCTCCCCGTCGATGTGGACTCTTGGGGGAGATAAGCCTGTTATCCCCAGGGTAGCTTTTATCCGTTGAGCGATGGCCCTTCCATGCGGAACCACCGGATCACTAAGCCCGACTTTCGTCCCTGCTCGACTTGTAGGTCTCGCAGTCAAGCTCCCTTGTGCCTTTACACTCTGCGAATGATTTCCAACCATTCTGAGGGAACCTTTGGGCGCCTCCGTTACCTTTTAGGAGGCGACCGCCCCAGTCAAACTGCCCATCTGACACTGTCCCTGTACCGGATCACGGCACGAGGTTAGAAGATCAGTACACGCAGGGAGGTATCCCAACGGCGACTCCACCCAGGCTGGCGCCCGAGTTTCGCAGTCTCCCTCCTATCCTGTACAGCATGCACCAATCTACAATATCAAACTACAGTAAAGCTCCATGGGGTCTTTCCGTCTTGTCGCGGGTAACCTGCATCTTCACAGGTACTATGATTTCACCGAGTCTCTTGCCGAGACAGTGCCCAAGTCGTTACGCCTTTCGTGCGGGTCGGAACTTACCCGACAAGGAATTTCGCTACCTTAGGACCGTTATAGTTACGGCCGCCGTTTACTGGGGCTTCGGTTCAAAGCGTCGCACCGAAGGTGCTAACCTTTCCCCTTAACCTTCCAGCACCGGGCAGGCGTCAGCCCCTATACTTCGCCTTGCGGCTTCGCAGAGACCTGTGTTTTTGCTAAACAGTCGCTTGGGCCTTTTCACTGCGGCCCCCTCGCGCTTTGACACGCTACCGGGGCACCCCTTCTCCCGAAGTTACGGGGTCATTTTGCCGAGTTCCTTAGCAAGAGTTTTCTCGCGCGCCTTAGGATTCTCTCCTCGCCTACCTGTGTCGGTTTGCGGTACGGGTACCTCACTCCTCGCTAGAGGCTTTTCTTGGCAGTGTGAGATCAGGGACTTCGCTACTAAAATTTCGCTCGCCATCACAGCCTGGCGTTACAGTGTGCGGATTTGCCTACACACACGCCTCACTGCTTGGACAGACATATCCAACAGTCTGCTCACCCTACCCTCCTGCGTCCCCCCGTTGCTCAAACGGAGTGGAGGTAGTACAGGAATTTCCACCTGTTGTCCATCGCCTACGCCTTTCGGCCTCGGCTTAGGTCCCGACTAACCCTGAGAGGACGAGCCTTCCTCAGGAACCCTTAGGCTTTCGGCGGAGAGGATTCTCACCTCTCTTTTCGCTACTTACACCGGCATTCTCACTTCCTGCCGCTCCACCAGTCCTTCCGGTCTGACTTCACTGCTGCAGGAACGCTCCCCTACCACTGACACC